>DASVYG010000141.1:0-44966 GCA_036392315.1 Gemmatimonadaceae bacterium | reverse complement strand
TGCGTTTTCGGAATGACGACGGCCGACGGCCAGGCGTCGTGACCCCAGGCCGGAAGATTCCCCAAGGCGCGATCGGCTTGCGTCGCGTAGCCCTCGAGCCATGCTCGCCTGTCCTGCGCCGCGTCGAGGAACAGCGCCCAGCTCGCCGCCGTCTGGTAGCGGACGATGTCGCCGTACGTCCAGTGACCGCCCGGCCAGAGCGACGGGAAATTCCACGTCACCGTCTTTGGGTCGTAACCGCGCGCGGGCCGAAGGTCGTCGAACGGAATGTCGATGGGCGACGCGAGATGCGCGCTCGCCGTTTCAGTCAACAGCCGCGCGCCGCGATGATACAGCGAGTACTGGCGCGCCGGTGACCATTGGTCGTACGCCGCGTTGCTCGCGATGCCGGTGAATCCCTGATTCGTCATCCGCCACACGATGGCCATGCCGAGCCCGTTCGTGGCGGCCGTGAGAATGGGATCGATGTTCGGCTCGACCGGGTCCATGTACGGCGGGATGAAGATTCGTCCCGCGTCCGATCCCTGCTGGTGAATGTCGTTGACGATTTCCGGATCCCACGGCGTGTAGAGCGAATCGATGGTGTAGCGGGTCTCGAGCTGCGTGAACGCGTACCAATCGCGGTTGTCGTCGTGTCCGACGTACTTATGGTAAAGATTCGGTGGATCGCGACCCTCGGCGGGCGTCCCGAGCGTGGATCGGTAGTAGTCGCCGACGATGTCCACGCCGTCCGGATTCTGCGACGGCACCAGCATGATGATCGCGTTGGCGAGGATCGTTCGGGCTTCCGGATCCGCGGCGCGTGCCAGCCGATCGGCGAGCACGATCGGCGTCGTGAAGCCGCCCGATTCATTGGAGTGAATCGCCGATGTCACCAGGATCACGTTTTTCCCTTCGTCCAACAACTTCTGTCGCTCGCCCGCCACTTGGAGTCGCGGGTCCATCAGCTTGCGCTGGATCTGCCGATAGTGCTCGAGGTTCGCCAGCGTGCTCGAGTCCGAGATGAAGGCGACGATGAACGGCCGACCGAGCGTCGTCTTGCCCAACGTGCGAACCGAAACTCGCGGGCTCGCCTTGTCGAGCGCGGTGAAATAGTCGACGATCTGCTTCCAGCTGGGCAGATGACGATCGGCTCCCGGCTCGAAGCCAAGGATCGAGGCGGGAGTGGGAATCGCGTGTTGGGCGAATGCGGGCGCCGCGCTGGCGAATACGACCGCAGTGGCGAGACCGACGCGAATCGAGGACGAACGAAGTGACATGACGTATCCGGGATTGGGAGCGGCATCACGTTACGCCGCGTGCCCAATCACCGGAAGACGTCTCGTGATCCTACGGCGTGACCGTCACCACCGGCTTGCCCTCGCGGAGCGCCTTCAACCGTTCGACATCGGCTTGGCGCGACCGCAGGAATTCGGCGTTCTTACTGAGCGCCGGCGTTGGCGGCGCCGCGCTCGGGTTGCCGATGAAACGATCGGCGTCGGCGATAGCAATGGATTCGATGAAGTAGTCTTGCACGGGCATGCCGGCGCTGTTGATCGCACGGGTGACGGACGCGTTTGCCTGGAGCCACCGGAGTCCCGCGTCGCGGTCGGTCGAGCCGGCATCGGTGAGATTCTTTCCGAGATAGTCGCGCACCGACGGGTCACGCGACTCGAGCGCCATGATGCTGTCCGCCGCGGCGAGGAACTTCGAGAAATTGTCCGCTGTGAGCTCGAACTGCGTTGCGCGCGACACACTCTTGGCGTCCGTGCGCGTGACTTGAACGCCCGGTCCGGCGGCGGCCGGCGCGCCGTTCGTTCGAAGCGACGCGGTGTCGAGCGCACCGGCGGCGCTGTTCTGTTGATTCGCCGTCTTGTTCGAGCATGCGGCGAGAACGGCCGAGCTGGCCACGCACCACAGGACACCGCGCCAACATACTGTCGGATTCAACATGCTGAACGCTCTCATCGTAGGTGTCGTAGAAGAGCGCACGCACTGTGCCGACGGCCTCTAGCGACGACGAGGTGCCGTGCTCAGCTTCCTCCTCACTTCGCGCCGGCAAAGGCGCGGAGACCCACCTGCTCGAGGGCGGTTCATGTCAATTCGCTTCCTCCCCGCGTTCGGCGTTGTGCTCGTCGGCGCCAGCACGCTGTCCGCTCAGTCTCGCACGGTCGCCGGCGCATCGCCGGCCACGCATTCGGCCGCCTTGCTTCCGGCGGTCGATACGTCGCTGCTCCATGGGTTGCACTTTCGCATGGTCGGTCCGCCGCGCGGCGGTCGAGTGACGACGGTGACCGGTGTCGCCTCGCAACCGCGCACCTTCTATATGGGCGTCGCGAGTGGCGGCGTCTTCAAGACGACCGACGCTGGGGCGTCATGGATTCCGATCACCGATGGCAAAGTGCCGGTCGGGTCGACCGGGTCGATCGCCGTCGCCGAGTCCGATCCCAACATTATTTACCTCGGCACCGGATCTGACGACATTCGCAGCAACGTCTCGACGGGCCGCGGCGTCTACAAGTCGACCGACGCTGGACAGACGTGGAGCTTCGTCGGGCTGTACGACGCTGGACAAATCGGCGCCGTCCGAATTCATCCGACGAATCCGAACGTCGCGTGGGTCGCGGCCATCGGCAATGCGTTCAAGGCAAACGCGGAGCGCGGCGTGTTCAAGACGACGGACGGCGGAAAGACGTGGAAGAAAGTGTTGTTCGTCTCGGACAGTGTCGGCGCGGCCGACCTCGAGCTCAATCCCGCGAACCCGGACATCGTCTATGCGTGGATGTGGCGCGGCGAGCGTAAGCCGTGGACGATCATCAGCGGCGCTCAGAGCTCGACCGGCGTCGGCTTCTATAAGAGCACCGACGGCGGCGAGCATTTCGCGAAGATCGCCGGCGGTCTCCCGACGGAGTTGATTGGAAAAGCCAACCTCGCCGTGACGGCCGCGAACCCGAATCGCATCTACGCGCTCGTGGAAGCGAAGCCGGGCGGTGGACTCTATCGCTCGGAAGACGCCGGCCAATCGTGGAAACAAGTCAGCAACTTCGCGCAGCTCATCACGCGTCCGTTCTACTACGTTGCGCTGGGCGCCGACCCGACGAACGCAGACGTCGTCTACGCGGGCGCCGAGAGCTTCTACAAGTCGACTGACGGCGGTGCGACCTGGACGCCGCTGCGCACGCCGCACGGCGACAATCATGACATGTGGATCAATCCGAAAGACGGACGGATCATGATCCAATCGAACGACGGCGGCGCGAACGTCTCGAACGATGGCGGTCGCACATGGTCGTCACAAATGAATCAGCCGACCGCCGAGATCTACGGAGTGTGGCTCGACGATCAGTATCCGTATCGGTTGTACGGAGCGCAGCAAGACGCGAGCACTGTCATCGTGCCGAGCGCTCAGTTGCCGGGAAGCACCGAGCCGTTCGAGTCGGGCCCAGGGTGCGAGACCGGTCCGATCATCCCGCATCCGAAAAATCCGCAGATCGTCTACGGCGCGTGCAAAGGGCAGTTCGGGCGCATGTTCATGAACACGCGGCAGGAGCAGGCGTACTGGGTCGGCGGACAATCATTGTATGGCAATGACGCCAAGGATCTCATCTACCGTTTCCAGCGCGTGTCACCGATGGAAGTATCGTTGTTCGACTCGAGCGCCGTCTATTACGGGTCGCAGTATCTGCATCGCTCGCACGACGGCGGCGTGCACTGGGAAAAGATCTCGCCCGACCTCACCGCGCACCCCGCATGCTGCCAGGGCGGCAGCGGCGAGCCGATCACGCGCGACGTTACCGGTGAGGAGTTCTACAGCACGCTCTACGCGGTCAGCGAATCGAAGCTGGAGCCGGGCGTGATCTGGACGGGCGCCAACGACGGACCATTCCATATCTCGCGCGACAACGGCAAGACGTGGACGAACATCACGCCCAAGGGTTTGCCGCCCGGCGGCCGCGTCCAGTACATCGAGACCTCGCCCCACCGCAAAGGCTCGGCATACTACGCCGTGTATCGCTATCTGCTGGGTGATTTCGAGCCGTATATTTATAAAACTGACAACTACGGCGCGACGTGGACGCGGCTTACCGACGGCAAGAACGGCATCGCGATGGACAATCCGACGCGCGTCGTGCGCGAGGATCCGGATCGCGAAGGATTGCTCTACGCCGGCACCGAGTTCGGCCTGTACATCTCGTTCGACAACGGCGCGCACTGGCAGTCGTTCGACCGGAACATGCCCACGGTGCCGATCACCGACATCAAGCGGCATCAAAAGGATCTCGTCGTGTCGACGCAGGGCCGCTCGATGTGGATCATGGACGATGTCACGCCGCTGAGTCAGATCACGGCACAGACCGTCTCGAGCGCAGCCGTCCTCTTCAAGCCTGCTGATGCGATTCGCGGGCGGCTTGGCGGTGGTCGCGGCGGGTTTGGCGGCGGGCGCGCGGGCGGCGGACCAGCGCCGGGACAGGCGCAATTCGCCGAGAATGGCGCGACGATCAATTACTATCTCGGTCGCGCGCCGAGTGGGCCGATCACGATCGACATCACCGACGCGGCGGGGAAGACGGTTCGGAGCTACTCGAGCGAAGCCGCGGCCACGGCGGCCGCCGAGGACGCGCCTGCGGCCAATGCAGACGAAGAAGGCGGCCCGGCGTTCCGCCGCGCCGCGCCGCCGGTGCGTCTCACGACCAACGTCGGGATGAATCGGTTGACGTGGGACTTTAACAACGGCGGCGGTCTCATGGTTCCGCCGGGTAGCTACCGCGTGAGGATTACGGCCGGTGGGTGGAGCGACACGCAGCCGCTCGTGCTCAAGATCGATCCGCGTTTGAGCGCGGATAACATCACGGCGGCCGATTTGCGCGAGCAGTACGAGCATAACGTGCGCATGCGCGACATGGTCGCCGAGGTGGGAAAGGTGGCGAATCGCGTGCGTCAAGCACGGACGCGACTGCGCAGCGGCGGCAATGCGGATTCGTTGTCCAAGGTGGACGCGTTGGCGACGACGCTCTTCGGTCCGGATGAAGGCGTGCGCTACGGGCGTCCTGGGCTACAGACGCAGATCACCTATCTCGCCGGCATGACCGCTCGCGTGGATCAGCGGATCGGGCGCGACGCGGTGGAGCGTTATCAGACTTTGCGAAAGGAGCTGGACGCGTTGGAGGCGCGCGTCACGCAGGTGCTCGGGGCGCAGTGACGCGGCGGACGCGGTCGTGGGGTTGTTGAGGGTGATTTGCAGACCTGCAGACCTCACGATGGTTCCCGTGGTTGTCGTGACCTGCGCCTTGAGAGTGCACGGGCCGTTCTTGAAGGCCGCGGTGTTGAGGGTGAGCGTGATCGATCGTTCAGCCAACATCGCGGCCGTCACGGTTTGTGTAAGGACCAACGTGTCGGTCCCGCCGAAATTCAGCAGCAGTCCAGCTGTCGAAACATTCAGAGCGGCAGGCGGAAGGCCGACGACCACGTCGATGAGGCCTGAAACGCTGCTCAGATTCGCCGACTTGCCGTCTTGATTGACGGAGATTGCAAGTCCGGGGAGGATCGAGCCGACGGTGATCGCGGCGGCGCCTTTCAGTGTCGTATCCGCCACCGACGTCGCGATGATGGTAGTTGTGCCGACACCAACCGCGTTTACCTCGCCCGTCGTTGCGTTGACCGTGGCCACCGAAGCGTTCGCAGTCGTCCACCTGGCGTCGCGGGTCTGCCCGGGCCCCGCCATGACCGACGCGACGAGAGTGAGCTTGTCGCCGACGTTAAGGTTGGCCGACGACGGTGTGATCACGACGCCGATTACCCAGTCTGGTCCTAGAGGCGGGCCTACTGTGTCGCGACACGCGCCAACGCCCGCGAGGCAGAACGCTGAGCCGACGAGGGCCGAACCAACTGCGCGCTGCAGCTTCCACTTCATGGCTTACCGCCCGGTACCCATACTGAGGAAACTTTCTTGAGCTCCGTATTATAATAACCTCAAGTAGCGCTCGCGGGTCAGCCGGCGCCGCAGCCCGTCGACCGTCATGTCGTGTTCAACCTTGATCCGGCGAAGCCCGAACGGGTCGGTGTGCCGCCAGTTCATGCGCCCTTTGCCGCGGACTGCGCACCGGTATCCGGCTTGGCGCGCCAGATCCCGAACCAGCGAATTCTGATTGCTGAACGGGTATGCGAAGACGTCAACGTCCCGTCCCAGCAGCGCCCCGAGCTCGGCACGCGATCGCGTGAGCTCCTCGAGGGCGCGAGCAGCCGCGATCTTCGCGAGCGGCGGATGCGTGCAGCTGTGTGAGCCGAACGACACGCCCTCGCTCTGCAGCGCCCCGATTCGCTCGGCGTCGAGCAACGGCTCCTGCCGTTCGTCGCGATCCCAGGCATTCGTCCCGCCGATCTGCCCCGCGACGAGAAACACGGTCGCGCCCATGCCGAGCGCGCGCAGGACCGGCCACGCGTTGCGATCGAAACACGTGTACCCGTCGTCGAACGTGACAATGAGCGGCTTGCCGGGGAGAGAAGCGCCGCGGCCGGCTCGATAGTCCAGCCACTGGTCGAACGCGATGGTCCGATAGCCCCAGTCGAGCAGCGAGCGCATCTGCTCCTCGAACTGCTCGGGCACGACATAGTTGCCTGGGAAGCGAACACCCGCCGGGGGCTCATCGATCTTGTGGTACATCAGGATCGTGAGCTTCATGCGCTTGCCGAGTGACTCCGGGCAAAGAGGAACGCGTATTTGAGAAAGGCGGCAAACGCGCCGAGCGCCGCGGCGATGAACCCGACGGTGCCGTCGCGCCAGCCCGAGTAGGCGACGTAGTCGCGGAAAAAGCGCCACGTTGGGCGAGCCGTGAGCTGCCACATGCCGGCGCGCCGCCCCTGGGCGTAGAGGTCGTCGGCTCCCCAGCGGGCGTACTTCACGATCTTGCCCACGTGATGGGCGATATCCCGATACGGATAGTGCATGACCGCCCCGTCCAGCGTCCCGACGTCGTCGATCGGCTCGAGATGCTCGTGCACGCGGTGGCACACATAGCGCCGGTCCCGCGTGAACAGCCGAACGTGCCAATCACGACCCCATGGCCCATGCCGCAGCTCCTGCCCGAGGTAGTGGTTCCTGAATTTCATTCGGAACGCCGCGTGATCGGGACTGGCTCCGCCGCTGAACATCGCCGCCAGCTCGTCGCGGAGCTCGGGGCTCACGCGCTCGTCGGCGTCGAGGGCGAGCACCCATTCATTGCGCGCCGCCGCAATGCCGGCGTTGCGCTGGTCGGCGATCGTCGGGCCGCGAACGGCAATGACCCGGGCCCCGGCTGCCGCGGCCAGGGCCGGCGTCTCGTCGCTGGAACCCCCGTCCACCACGAAGACCTCTTCGGCCCACCATAGATCGGCAACCGCCTGGGCGATCTGGACGGACTCATTGAGCGTCGGTATAACGACGGTAACCGGCACAGACCGGCTCGTCACCGGCGCGCCTGCGGCGTGTTCGCCACCGGCGTCTGGGACGACTCGGACGGCGGTGTCGGCTTCGGGCGTGGTCATGGTCTGCGTTGCCGGACAAGGCGCTGAGACGAATGGAGGCGGCATGCATTCCAGGCCGGCGAATGCGGAGGGATCATAATACGACGCGGAGCGGATCGGCGCACGACGATGGAAAGAGGCGGTCTGGTTTGGATACAGTATTCGTAAAAATTTTGTTCGCAATCGAGTGACGCATTGGGACCTCATAGGGTTTATTTGACGTCATTCTAGAGCCGTTGTGTCCCACGAGTGTTCGTAGCTGTAGGGCATTGGATCTCGCCGCGCCGATGGTTCGCGCGAGCGCTGCGATGGCCGACGACGGTCATCGATTCACCAAGCCGTCTGACTCGATGGAGGAGGCATGGCACTCTCGTTCCGCCGTATTGCCGCTGGCTTAGGCATCGTGGCGTTGCTCCCCACGCTTGCCGCCGCGCAGGAGACCGCTACGGTTTCCGGACGCGTCACTGGAGAGGGAGGCGCAGGGCTGGCCGGCGTCTCGGTGTCGATTCCCGAGCTTGGGCTCGGAGCACTCACCCGCGATGACGGGTCGTATTCGTTCACCGTGCCCAGCGCTCGCGTCACGCGCCAGGCCGCGACGCTCACGGCGCGTCGAGTCGGCTACAAGCCGAAGACCGCGCGCATCACGATGAACCCCGGCCGCATCACCCAGAACTTCGTGCTCGAGGCCAACCCCCTTCAACTGGGTGAGGTGGTCGTCACCGGCGCTGGTACGGCAACCGAGGTCGAGAAGCTCGGAAACGTTCGCAATCAGGTCTCGGCCGATCTCGTCGAGAAGTCGAACGAGAGTAATCTCGTGCAGGCGCTGGCGGCCAAGGCGCCGAACGTCGTGGTCAATCAGTCGGCCGGTGACCCGGGCGCTTCCTCGAAGATTCAAATTCGCGGCTTGCGCACCATGAATGGCCAGACGCAGCCGCTATTCGTGGTCGACGGAATCCCCGTCAACAACTCGACGGTATCGACGACCAACTTCAATCCGATCGATGCCGGCGGCGGTGGCGTCGGTGGCCAGGACAACGGCGGTGAGTTCGAGGGCACCTCGGCGCCGAACCGGATGATGGATCTCAATCCCAACGACATCGAGAGCGTCGAGATTCTCAAGGGCGCATCGGCGGCGGCGATCTATGGCTCGCGCGCCGCGAACGGCGTCATCCTGATCACCACGAAGCACGGGCGCTCCGGAGCGACGCATTACGAGCTCCGAACCTCGGGATCGAATGACGAGGTCACGAGGAAGGAACCGCTGCAACGCTCGTTCAGCCAGGGTTTGCTCAATGTCCCGGCTGGCACCTGCAACAACATCGGCAAGTCGTCTTGCTTGCGAAGTTGGGGACCGGCGATCAGTGGCGTGCCAACGTACGATCACTCGAGTGAGGCGTTCGACACGGGCCACGTCCTCGACAATACGCTGAGCGCGTCTGGCGGAAACGACCGGACCACCTTCTACCTCTCCGGCAACAACAACCACAACGAAGGCGTGTTCATTGGACCGAACAATTTCTTCAATCGGTCTACGGTTCGCCTGAATGCCGCGCATCACTTGTCCGACGACTTCACGCTGGGCGGGAACTTCTCGTACGCGGATACGCGCGGCCACTTCACGCAGCGCGGCAACAACGTGAACGGGTTGCTGCTCGGCCTGTTCCGCACGCCGCCGGAGTTCAACAACTTCCCCGCTCTGGACCCGACGACCGGTCTGCACCGCTCCTACCGACTGCAGAATCCGACTCCTGCAACGGCGGGCCAGTCGCGCGGCTTCAACAACCCGATCTTCGACTTGACTCAAGAGTTGAACGATCAGAAGGCGGGCCGGTCATTTGGAAACTTGAACGCGCAGTATATCGCCAACAGCTGGCTGACGTTCGCCTACACGTTGGGCGCCGACTACTCGAACGATGAACGTCTCGAAGGCTGTCCGGCTGAGTGCTCCGACGTCGCGGCCGGTGGCCGCATCACGGAGGGCAAAGTGGTCGACTATCAAATCGATCATAACCTCACGGGCACAGCCACCTGGAACCTGAGCCAGAATTTTGGTGGAACCATTACGGCTGGCCAAAACTTGAACTCGCGAAATCTTCGCACGTTCTCGGTGGTCGGACGCACGCTGATCGCACCCCAGCCGTTCAGTATCCTCAACACGCTGTCGCGTGATCCGCCGTCCGATTATCAGACGGAGATCCACAACGAGTCGTATTTCGGTCAGGCGACGTTCGACATCTACCAGCAGCTGTACCTGACCGGTGCGGCACGTGACGACGGGTCGACGACCTTTGGCCGATCGAACCGGCGGAGCGTGTTCCCCAAGGCGAGCGCCGCGTGGACGTTCACCAAGTTCCACAATATTCCCGGGCTGACGTACGGCAAGGCTCGGTTCTCGTACGGCGAGGCCGGCAACGAGCCGCAGCCATACCTCACGTCCGTCACGTTCAGCGGAACGAATCTCGTCGGCGGCATTGCGCAGGGCACGGGCCTCACACCGACGCAGAGCGGGATTGGTGGGCTGTTCTTCACAACCACGAAGCCCGCGACGTCGCTCAAACCCGAACGGACCCGCGAAACCGAGGGTGGGTTCGACCTTGGGTTCTGGGGCGAGAAGGGGGACCTGAGTGCAACGTGGTACAAGTCGCGCACGTCGGACGTCATCCTGGTCACGCCGATTGCTCCGTCCACTGGATATGGAAGTGAGGCGAAGAATGCCGGCATCTTCCGAAACAGCGGCACGGAATTGAGCCTCAACCTGCGTCCGTTGACCCGCACGAACTATTCGTGGGACATGGGTTTCGGCTGGGGACGGAACCAGTCCTTGGTCGAGAACATCGCCGGCGCCGACTTCCTCTTCACGGGCGGCGCGTTCATTGGCACCGTCGCCATGAAAGGCATGCCGCTCGGCGTTATTCGCAGCGAAGGTTGGGTGCGGTGCGGCATCACGCCGGACGATTTCCTGCCGACGCTCGCCGCGGCGTGCGCCGGAAAGCCGAAGGGCACGCTCTACATCGACGACGGCACGAACGGCTGCTCGTCTGCCGGGATGCCGTGCGAAGACACCAACCTGCGCATCCTCGGCGATCCGAATCCAAAGTGGACCGGCAACGCGCATACGAGCTTCAAGTTCAAGAAACTCGAAGTGTCGGGCCTGCTCGATGTCCGCCACGGCGGATTGATGTGGAACGGCACCAAGGGCGCACTGTGGAGCTACGGTACCCACGGCGACACGCGAAATCGTGCGACATGCGTCAAGGTGGGCTCTGCCGTCAACTGTACGGGGAACGAGCACGCCTTCGGCGACGCGGACTGGTACCCGGGTCCGGTAACGGGCCCCGGCGCCAATCAGAAGATTCCGATCGGTGAGAACTGGTATCGGTTGAGCGGCCTTGCGGCGTGCCCATTCACCGGGATCGACGAGCCGTGCTTGGAGAACGCCGGTTTCGTCAAGCTTCGCGAGGTGTCGGTCGCGTACACGTTCGATCAGCCGTGGGTCTCACGCCTTCTTGGCCTCTCGACGATGAATATTCGTCTTGCTGGTCGCAACCTGAAGACGTGGACGAAGTACACGGGCCTCGATCCGGAGACGACCGCTGCTGGTCCGTTCGAGCAAGTTGGCGCGGCGGACTACTTCAATCTTCCGCTCACGCGATCCTTCGTTGCCACGATCAGTCTCAACCGCTAACGCGAGGACTACGGAATGCGATTCATCAAATACGCAGCCGTCGCGGGCTTGTGCGGGATGACGAGCATCAGCGGCTGCAACAATTTCCTGAATTCGGAGAAGGCCGTCGCCGATCCGAACAACCCGACGGCGGCGACGACGAACCAGCTATTCGTCGCCAGCTTGGCGAACATCTTCGGGCAGCAAGAAGGCCCGGTGGCGATGAACGTCTGTGAGTGGATGCAGCAGTGCGCCGGAGTCGGCGGTCGGTTCGTCGAGGTGCAGGGCACGTACGCCATTACCAGCGACAGCTTCGACGGCTCGTTTCAGTCGGTCTATACCGGCGGAGGCTTGAACCAGATCCGCGCGATCGAGGCGAACACCGACGCATCAGGGGACAAACTCTATCACGGCATCGCCGAGGTTCTCGAAGCGATGGACGTGCTGTGGGGGACGGATATTTGGGGCGACATGCCCTACAGCGATGCCGTCGGTGCCAACCCAACGCCGAAGTTCGACCCGCAACAGACGATCTACGCCTCTCTGCTGACGCTGCTCGACAAGGCGATCGCAGACTTGGCGGCGGGTGGCACCGGACCGGGGGCCTACGATCTCGTCTACGGCGGCAACGCCACCAATTGGACCGAGGCGGCGCACACGCTCAAGGCGCGCATCTACCTGCACCAAGAGGAGAAGCTTGGCGCGTCGCAATACACCAGCGCGTTGGCTGAGGCTCGCAAGGGAATCAGCAAACCCGCCGATGATTGGAAGACGGTGCATTCGAGCGCGACGTCCGAACGGAATTTGTGGGCGCAGTTCCAGCTCACCTCGTTCGGTCAGGACCTCGTCGCCGGGTCTGCCCTCGTCAACCTGATGCTGGCCCAGAACGATCCTCGGCTGCCGGATTATTTCGCCAAGAACTCGCACGGCGGCTACGGCGGTTACAACGTGGCGACGCAAACGACGCCGGCGGATTCGGTCTCCTCGATCCTCGGTTCCGGACGGACGAACGACGTGACGTTCAGTCAGCCGATCATCACGTACGATGAGACGCAACTGATCATCGCCGAAGCCGCGTTTCAAACCAACGACAAGGCCTCGGCTGCGACGGCGCTCAACAATGTCCGCACGGAGCATGGCAAGTCGGCGATCGCCAGTCCGACTCTCGCTGACATCATGAACGAGAAGTACATCGCGTTATTCCAGAACGTCGAGACGTGGAACGACTACAAACGGACATGTTTGCCGGCGCTGAAGCCCGCGAAGAGCAAGCTGGTCATTCCTGGCCGTTTCCTCTACGGCTCGACTGAAGTACAAACCAATCCGGACAACGCAGCAGCAGAGCATGAACAACCGCTCTCCACCGGCCGCAATTGGAACGATCCGAACGCGTGCACGTAGTAGCGGTGGTCGTGCGGTGATACATTTGCACAGTGGGGAGGGCGAGCAAGATCTCGCTCTTCCCACTGTTGCAGTTTGGCGGGAGACAAAATGAAGTCGAATTCACGCAAAGCGATTCTGGGACTCGCGAGCACACTCTGGGTCGGCGCCTGCTACGCGTACGTCGAGCCGTCGCCTGGGCCGCTTGTGGGCCGGCCGGTTCAGGCGACGCTCACGGACTCCGGTGCCGTCGTTCTGGCGGGGCGCATCGGTCCCTCGGTCGAGTTCCTTCGCGGCAGCGTCGTGTCGGAAGACCCGCGACAGATCTCGCTGGCCGTCGACGAGGCAACGCGTCGCGACGGCACCGGCATATCGTGGAAGCACGAGGTCGTCGACGTCCCGAGGCCGCTCGTACGCCAAGTCGAAGTCCGGGAATTCTCCCCGACGCGCACGGCGCTCTTCGCAACGATCGCGGGCGTGGTGTTCATCACGGTCGAAAGAGGATTCTTGAAGGGAGGGGGAGCGAACGCCGCGGGAACCGGGCAGACCGGGTTGCCGTCGGGGCGGTAAGGGGAGCTGCGTCGTCGGCACGCCAGGTCCGACGCTCCGGCAAGCGTTTCGGCTATCGCTCGAAGTCCGGCGGCAGACGTCAAGACGTCAGCTATCGGAACCGGCGTGAAGGAACAGGTGTCAGGGCCTGATTGCGATCGACGAGCGTGCCAAATCCGTCTCGAGCGTCCAATCCGCCTCTTGCCCCGGGTACAGGTGCAGAACGTCGCTCGTCACGCCCTGCGACCGGCCGATGGGATCAGCATAGAACTGCACCTCATTGCCCGGATAGCGGCGCAGATGCAGGCGGAATGATCCCCGAGACGCGGCCGTGACGTCGCCGATGCGTTCGCGATAACCCTGGCGCACGTTGAACACCACGACGTCGAGCGGATGATGGTTGATGACGTTGAGCGTCGCCACATCGGAGTCGTCATCCACCGTCGAGGACTGATGCCGGAACGCGCACGATGACGCGCTCGACAGCGCCGCGACGGTCATCGCGAGCGCGGTGAATCTGCGCCAGGAACGAGAACGGTGCGGCCGAGAAGCGAGCATGGATTCGACGGGCCGATGGCATCGGTCAACTACGCTCCTTGACCTATAGCCGTCGATTCCGCGCCTCGCAAGGACTCGGCGGAGAGCCGACTACCGCTGCCGAATCGAGATACCGCCGTTCGTGGTCATGGCGCGGACCGTCGGGCCACCCGCGCCGAGCCGTGTCGAGAAACGACGACCCATCGATCCTTGAATCGTGATTGGAAAATCGATGTTCATACCGCCGTTCACGGTCCCCGTCTCGAGCTGCGCCGAGTAGTTGGACGGGATGAGCAAGTGGACGCCGCCGTTCGACGTGCGAAGGTCGAGCCCGGCGCCGGTCCACCGATCGCCGTGCAGCGCGGCCGTGACGCCGCCGTTCACCGTCGTGCCGCGGACGTCGCCGTCGACGTCAGCGAGGTTCAATCCGCCGTTCACCGTCTCGAGCTCCATTCGCGAGTTGACGCCGTCAACCGAGATGCCGCCATTCTGTGCAGTGAGCGACAGTTCCGTGCGACGCGGGGCCCAGACCTCGTAGCTGACCGACCACGACTCGTGACGGCGCACGTCCGGTCCGTCGGCGCGCACGGCGCCGTTGCGCGCCGTCACGAGAATCTCCTTCGCGATGCTCTGCGCGTCGGCCTCGGTCTCCGCCTGCGCTTGGATCATGGCCACGATCTCGATCTGATTCTTGTCCCATCCGTGCACCGTGATGCCACCGTTGTCGCGTCCGTCGACGTTGAGCGACTGCGTCGGCGCCAGAGTGACGTTGCGTGTCTCGCAGAACCGCTCCTCGTCGCCCCTATTGCGGCGACAATTGTCCATGAACTGGGCGGCGCGGCTGGTCTGGGCGAACGAGTGAGCGGCTGTGACGGTGATCAGAAGGCCGACGATGGTCGTGCGACGCATGCGAAACTCCCGTTGAGCGGACCGTGAGATGACCGGGCTGTGAGGCGCTAGTCATCTGACACCGGCCTGGCCGCGTTGGTTGGAACTGGGCCGGCTCGGTATATTCGGCTCGGTCGAGACGGTATCCAGTATGCGGACCGGCTCCAGACATTCTATTCACCAGACCCAAAGGATTTGTCCCGATATGCGCGCCAATTCCGCTCTCGCGTTGTTGCTCGCCCTGTCCGTGCCGGCAATCGCCGGTGCTCAAGGCAATGGCCGCACCAAGTGCGACCCCGACAATGCGGGACTGAAGCTTCCGGCCGGCTTCTGCGCTACGATCTTTGCCGACACCGTGCACGGCGCCCGGCATTTATGGATCGCCCCGAACGGCGATGTGTTCGTTTCGCGGCAGGGCAAGAACGATGGCGGCATCACCGCTCTGCGTGACACGAACTCCGATGGCAAGGCCGACGAGCAAGTCCAGTTCGCCAGCGGGTTCAACTCGTCGGAAATCGCGATGTTCGGCGGCTATCTCTACACGGAGAACATCACCGGCGTGCTGCGGTTTCCGTACAAAGCGGGATCGCTCGAGTCAGCAGGCGCCGCGGAAACGGTCGTCGAAGGACTTCCGTCGGGTGGGCACTTCAACAAAACGTTCGCGATCGATCGCAACGGATCGCTCTACGTCAACATCGGCTCGCCCACGAATTCCTGTCAGGAGAAGGATCGCGCCAAGGATTCTCCGGGGCGGCAACCGTGTCCCGACCTGGAAACGCGCGCCGGCGTTTGGAAATGGGATGCCCGGAAGTTGAACCAGAAGTATTCGAGCGCGGTCCACTTCGCTCGGGGGATTCGAAACGCCGTCGGCATCGCCATCAATCCTGCCGACGACAAGCTGTGGACGATGCAGCACGGGCGCGATCAACTCGGCGGCCCGCAGGGTAGTTGGTCGTTCGACACGCATTATAACGCCGAGAATCCGGCCGAAGAGCTCATGCAGGTCAACAAGGGCGATGACTACGGCTGGCCCTACTGCTACTTCGCGGTCGACGAGCATCGGCTCGTGCTCGCGCCCGAGTACGGTGGCGACGGCAAGAAAGTCGGCGAGTGCGCGCGCAAGAAGGAACCGGTCGCGACATTCCCGGCACACTGGGCGCCGAATGCGTTGATGTTCTACACGGGATCGATGTTCCCTGCGCGCTACAAGAACGGCGCGTTCATCGCATTTCACGGCTCGTGGAACCGCGCGCCCGAGGACCAAGCGGGATTCAACGTCGTGTTCCAGCCGCTCAGCGGCGGCAAGGCCTCGGGCCCGTACGAAGTCTTCGCCGACAATTTCGCGCCGACGAAAGCGGGCCCGCGGCCTGCGGGGATTCATCGCCCGACCGGCTTGGCACAAGGGCCTGACGGCGCGCTGTACGTCACCGACGACGCCGGCGGACGCATCTACAAGATCATCTACACGGGCAAATAGACTCGTGCGTCATCCCGAGGGGCGCAGCGACAAAGGATCTGCTGATGGCAACCGCGTGACTCAACAGCAGATCCTTCGCTATGCTCGGGATGTCCGGAACACTCCAGGCATCGGAATCGCGTTACCTTGCGAAGTGGAATCTGAACTCGGGAGTACCTCGTGAGCGACAATTCACTGAAACGCCTCAGCGCCGCTGGCCAGGCGATCTGGCTGGATTACATCGACCGGCCGATGTTGCGCAATGGCGACCTCGAGCGGCGCATTCGGGACGACGCCCTGACGGGAATGACGTCCAATCCGACGATCTTCGAGAAGGCGCTGGCCGAAGGATCAGCGTACGACGACCAAATTCGCTCTGCCGCCGGTGATTTTACGGCCATGGAGCTGTTCGAGCTGATCGCGACGACCGACGTTCGCGACGCCTGTGACGCGTTTCGCGCCACCTACGATCGCACGAACGGCGCGGACGGTTACGTCTCGATCGAGGTCTCACCCGCCGCCGCGAATGACGCGCGCGCCACGATCTCGGAAGCCTCGCGCCTATGGGCCACGGTCGATCGGCCGAACGTGATGGTCAAGGTGCCGGGTACGGTCGAGGGCGCCGTTGCCGTGCGCCAGCTGACCGCCAACGGGGTCAACGTCAACATCACGTTGCTGTTCGCGATCGAAGCGTACAAGCGAGTGATCGATGGCTATTTTGCCGGCCTCGAGGATCGTGTGAAGGCCGGCAAGAACATTTCACAGATCCATTCGGTCGCGAGCTTCTTCGTCAGCCGCGTGGATACCGAAGTCGACAAGCGACTCGAGGCGTCCATCGCGAAGACGCCGGCCAATCAGCAAACGCTCAAGGCGCTCGAGGGCAAGGCGGCGATCGCCAACGCCAAGTTGGCCTACAAACTGTTTCAATCGGAGATCGCGTCGCCGCGGTGGAAGGCGCTGGCGTCCAAGGGTGCCACGGTGCAGCGGCCGCTCTGGGCAAGCACCAGCACCAAGAATCCGGCGTATCGCGACGTGATGTACGTCGAGGAGCTCATCGGACCGGACACAGTAAACACGATGCCACCGCAGACGATCGAGGCGTTTCGCGATCATGGTGTCGTGGCGCGCACGGTCGACGCCAACGTCGATGAGGCACAGCGCACGATCGACGCGCTCGAGCGAAACGGCGTCTCGATGCGCGACGTGACCGACAAGCTGCTCACCGACGGACTCGCCAGCTTTCAGAAGTCGTTCGAGACGCTGCTGGCCGGTCTCGAGAAAAAGACCAAGGCGCTGGGCAAGGAGCTGGTGACGAGCCGGTGATGAGCTTCGCGTCAATCTGAGCGACCCAAACACACGCAACATTGCACTACTGTCGAACGAAAATCGTCTGCACGCTGGGGCCGTCGAGCTCGTCGCGTGAGGCGCTACGGAGTCTCATGGACGCGGGCCTCAACGTGGCCCGCATCAACTTTTCGCACAGCACGCACGAGCAACACGCGGCGACGATCGCGCTCGTCCGCGACGTCGCGCGCGAGACTCGACGTCCAATTGCGATCCTTGGGGACCTGCAAGGGCCGAGAATCCGCATCGGTGAGTTGAGCGAGTCGAGAGTGCTCGAGGACGGGAGCGACATGGTGCTCGTGCCCGAGCGATTCCTGCGCGGCGACGAGATTCCCGTGACGTACGAGGGCCTCGCCGACGACGTCCATGTCGGCGACCGGGTGTTGATCAACGATGGCCTCCTGGAGCTCGTCGTGCTCGACGTGACCAAGCCTCGCGTGACCGCCCGCGTGCTCCACGGCGGCTCGCTCGCGAGCCACAAGGGTATCAACCTGCCCGGCGTCCAGGTGTCGGCACCGTCGATCACGGACAAGGATCGGGAGGATGTCGCGTTCGCGGTCGAGCAAGGCCTCGAGTACATCGCGCTCAGCTTCGTCCGCCGCGCGCAGGACATCGCCGAGCTCCGGTCGATGATCCCCAAGTCGATGCTCGTCGTCGCGAAGATCGAGAAGGATTCGGCATTAGAGAATATTGAAACGATCGTCCGCGCCTCGGATGGCGTCATGGTTGCCCGCGGCGATCTCGGCGTCGAGCTGCCGTTCGAGGAGGTGCCGTACGCGCAGAAACGCATCATCGCCCTGTGCAATCGGCTCGGCCGCCCGGTGATTACCGCCACGCAAATGCTGGAGTCGATGATCACGCACCCGCGCCCGACCCGCGCCGAGGCGAGCGACGTCGCGAACGCGATCCTCGACGGCACGGACGCGGTCATGCTCTCGGCGGAGACGGCCGCCGGCCAATATCCACGCCTCGCCGTGGAGGCCATGAGCCGCATCATCGCCGAGATCGAGGGCAAGCCGCTTCAATTCGGCCATGAAGATCGTCGCCGCGAGATGGCGATGTCGACCGAGTTCGCCATCGCCGCGGCGAGCAGCGCGGCGGTCAGCATGCTCAACGCGCCGGTTCTCATCGTCTTCACCAAGAGCGGATTCAGCGCGCGCGTGGTGGCGTCGCACCGGCCGAGCGTGCCGATCCTCGTACTGACCGACGTGCCGCAGACCTTTCGCCAGCTCGCGTTGGTGTGGGGCGTCATCCCGGAGCTCGTGCCGCACTGCAATACCTACGACGAGATGGTCCGGCTCGCGCTCGAGGCCGTGCAGCGACGCGACCTCGCGCGCGCCGGCGATCGTGTCGTCGTCACCGCCGGCGTGCCGTTCGACGTGCCCGGCACGACGAACCTGATGAAGGTCGAGACGGTTTAGTTGCTCGTTGTTGGTTGCGGTTGCTGGCAATCGCGGACGGCGCCTACCAACTTCAATGACGAGCGACTCGCAACTAGCAACCAGCGACTAGATGAAGCTGACGTTTCTCGGAACTGGAACAAGCTTTGGCGTTCCAAAGGTTGGCTGCTACTGCGACGTGTGCCGATCGCCCGATCCGCGCGACAAGCGCAATCGCGTCGGCGCGGTCGTCGAAAGCAATCGCGGCACGCGTCTGTTGATCGACACGCCGCCCGAGTTGCGTCTCCAACTCATCGCCGCCGGCATTGATCGGGTCGACGCGGTGGCGTTCACCCACGAGCACGCCGATCACACGCACGGCATCGATGACCTGCGGGCCATCACGATGAATCGCGAGGCGCCGCTGCCCATCTACGGTCCGGCCGATACGCTCCGCGATCTCGCGAAGAAGTTCCGCTACATCTTCGACGATGCGATGCGTCCGTTGCCGGGCACGTCGAAGCCCGAAGGGAAAGCGCACCCCATCGAGCCCGGCCAGACTTTCTCCGTGGCTGACCTCGACGTCACGGCGGTCAGCGTGCCCCATGGGAATGTCACGGTCTTTGCATACCGGATCGGAGCGCTGGCGTACGTGACCGATGCGAAATCGATTCCGCCCGAGGCGATCGAGTTGCTCCGCGGCGCCAGCGTGCTGGTCGTCAACGCGCTCTTTCGCACGGAGCATCCGACCCATCTCAGCATTCCCGAAGCGGTGGACGTGGCGCGCGAGATCGGCGCCGAACGGACGTACCTGACGCATCTGACCCACGACAACTTCCACGCAGACCTCGAGGCCGAGCTGCCGCGCGGCATCGCGCCGGCCTTCGATGGGCTCACCGTTCGCATCGAATGACATGACGCTCCGGATCGATTACACGAACATGATGGGCGACGTCGTCGACGGCGGGATTGCCGCCGCCGACTGGGCGGCGGCGCCGGACACCTTTCGTCGGGCGCAGACGGGCTTCGACCGGCGCCGCGACGCGGGCGAGTTGGGGTTCCTCGCGCTTCCGACCGACGAGAGCCTGCACCGCCAGTCGACCGACTTCGCGACGAAGAACCGCGGCCGGTTCGACGACGTCGTCGTGCTCGGCATCGGTGGATCCGCCCTCGGACCGATCGCGCTTCGGACGGCGCTGCTCAAGCCGGCGTGGAACTCCCTGACGGGCGACGAGCGCGGTGGCCAGCCGCGCCTCCACGTCCTCGACAATGTCGACCCGCACGCGATCTCGGCGCTGCTCGGCCACATATCGCTCGACCGCGCGCTGTTCATCGTCACGTCCAAATCCGGCGGCACGGCGGAGACGATGGCGCAGTATCTCATCGTCCGAGAGCGGCTGGCGCAGGCAAAGGTCGATGCGGCCACGCACCTCGTGTTCGTGACCGATCCAAAGAAGGGCGCCCTTCGTCAAATCGCCAATGAGGAGCGAATTGCGGCGCTGGACATTCCGCCCGCAGTCGGTGGGCGGTACAGCGTGCTCACGCCCGTAGGGGTTTTACCGGCGGCACTCGTCGGAATCGACACCGGCCAGCTCTTGGCCGGCGCGCGCGCCGTGGCCGAGCAGTGCGCCGCCGCGGGAGACAGCGTCGCGCGCAACCCCGCCGCCGTCTTTGCCACGCTCCAGTATCTCGCCGATACCAAGCGCGGGCGGCACATCCATGTCTTGATGCCGTATTCCGACCCGCTGCGCGATCTGGCCGATTGGTTCGTGCAGTTGTGGGCCGAGAGTCTTGGCAAGCACCGCACGGCGGGCGACCCGGGCGTCGGCCCGACACCGCTCGGCGCGCTCGGCGCGACCGACCAGCACAGCAAGGTTCAGCTCTTCATGGAGGGCCCGCCCGACAAGACGGTCACCTTCATCGCCGTCGCCGCGACCGGAGCCGATCTGACGATTCCCAAGCTACATTCCAATGTGACGGAACTGGCGTATCTCGGCGGCCACCAGCTGAGCGAATTGCTGTCGATCGAGCAGCGCGCGACCGCGGGTGCATTGGCTCGACGCGGACGGCCCAACATGACGATCCACATCGACCGGGTCGACGCGTGGCATTTGGGCGCTCTGTTCATGCTGCTGGAGATCGCGACGATCTACGCGGGAGAGCTGTACGGGGTCAATCCGCTGGATCAACCCGGTGTGGAGTTGGGCAAGCAATTCACCTACGCCATGCTGGGACGGCCGGACGCCGAGCAAGCCCGTCAGGAATGGAACGTGCTTCCCAAACCCGACGCGAGGTATAGCGTGTAGGTGGAGTAGTGAACGGCATGACAGACAGAACGAGCTTCTTCAGGATTACGGGTGGTCACTCTCATGAATAATCTCGAATCCCTGAACACCTTATTCGGCAGTGATGTCACGGTTCGCGACGGTCGAGTGACCGTTGCGCGTCCCGGCGCGCTCGCCTCGTCATCGATGGACCGCCTGGTCAGATCCGCAGTCTTTGGTGAGGGAGACGAAAAGGAGCACGCGCGCTGGTTGATCTGGGAGCTCGGACAGGCCGTCGGTGTGCGGGCCTCGTCGATCCAGGATCTGTACATGGCTCGAGGTCGCGGCGAGACCCACGGCTTCACCGTGCCGGCGATCAATGTCCGCGGAATGGCGTACGACACCGCGCGCGCCATCTTTCGCACGGCGATCAAGCTGAACGCAGGCGCGTTCATCCTCGAGATCGCGCGCTCCGAGATCGCCTACACCGACCAGCGTCCCGCCGAGTACGTGTCGGTCATGCTCGCCGCGGCGCTACGCGAAGGATTCCGCGGACCGGTGTTCATCCAGGGCGACCATTTTCAAGTCAACGCCAAGAAGTTTGCGGCCGATCCGACCACCGAGGTCGATGCGGTCAAGTCTCTCGCCCGCGAGGCCATCGCGGCCGGCTTCTACAACATCGACATCGACACGTCGACGTTGGTCGACATCTCGAAGGCGACGCTCGACGAACAGCAACGCCTCAACTACCAAGTCGGCATCGACATCCTCACCGCGGTGCGCGAGCTCGAGCCCGACGGCGTGACGATTTCGATCGGCGGAGAGATCGGCGAAGTCGGGACGCAGAACAGCACGGTCGAAGAACTGCGCGCCTACATGGATGGGCTCAATCGAAACCTGCCCGCCGGGACGGTTGGGTTGTCGAAGATCAGCGTGCAGTCCGGAACGTCACACGGTGGTGTCGTCCTCGCGGATGGATCGATCGCCGACGTCAAGCTCGATCTCGACACGCTCGAGCGATTGTCGAAAGTGGCGCGTGAGGATTACGGGCTGGCCGGTGCCGTGCAGCACGGTGCGTCGACGCTTCCCGACGGCGCGTTCAACAACTTCCCCAAGCGCGAGACGGCGGAAATCCACTTGGCGACGAACTTCCAGAACATGTTGTTCGACCATATGCCGGCCGAGCTGCGCTCGACGATCTACGACTGGCTGACGACGAACGCCAAGGACGAACGGAAGCCGACGGACTCCGACGAACAGTTCTATTACAAGACGCGAAAAAAGGCGTTGGGTCCGTTCAAGCGCCGGCTCTGGGATCTCCCCGACGACGCCAAGGCGACGCTGGCTCGCGCGTACGACGAGAAGTTCACGTTCCTGTTCAACCAGCTTGCGATTCCAAATACCGCGGGCATCGTGACGCGGTTCGTGTCGCCGCCCGTGATGCATCGCCTCGACCCGAGCGAGGCCGTTGGTGTGGCCGCGGCGCCGGACGACGCGGATCTGAGCGATTAGGCGCAAGAGAGCATGGCGCCCGACGTTGCATCCAACGCCAGAATGACGGCAGAGCTTCCGTCCGTCGACGCGCTGTGGCTCGACGCGCTGCAACGCACGTGCACGCGTGCCGCGCACGAGCTCAAGGGCGCGCTGAACGGCGTCTCGGTGAACCTCGAAGTGGTTCGATCGCGCAGTGAACGGCCCGATACGCCGGCGTCGGCCGTCGCGAAATACGCGGCGTCGGCGACCGATCAGCTCGCAGCCGTAATCCTGATGACGGACGCGCTGCTCTCGCTGGCTCGGCCCGTGCGCGAGCCCGTGAACATCGGCTTGGTGCTGCGTCGGCTCGAGGTCTTGCTCGCGTCAGCAGCGAGAGCGGATGGCAGAGCGCTCGAGCTTCGCGGGTCGATCGACGACATCGGGACGACATCGGCGATCGGGAACGCGTCGCGAATGGTCTTGTTGGCCAGTCTGCTCGCGGCGCTGGAGGCTTCGACGGACGTCGTGTGCAGCGTGGAGACGAGCGCGGACGATTGCGTGGTGGTCGTCCAGATCGAATGCCGCGATGGGGCTGCGGTGCGACTCGACGCCGACGTCGTTGCCGTCGCAGCGGAGCAGGGGATCGACCTCCACGCGGAATCATCGACGATTTCAATCAGTTTGCCACGTTAGGCGACAGGTGCAAAGGACCGTATGAAGCACGCGAATGCCAAAATTCTCATCGCCGACGACGAAGCGGCAATCACGACCGGCCTGAGTGCCATCCTGGCGGACGAAGGATACGCCGTGGAGGTCGTCGGCGACGGCCAGAAAGCGCTCGAGCGACTGTCCGAGGACCACTACGGCGTGGCGCTGGCCGATCTCAAGATGCCCAAGCTCGATGGGCTCAGCCTGCTCCGCGAGCTGCAGCAGCGACACATTCCGACCGAGTGCATCATCATCACCGGCCAGGCCACGGTCGACTCGGCGGTGCAGGCGATGCAGCAGGGCGCGTACGACTACATCGAGAAGCCGCTCAACGCCGAAAAGCTCAATCGGCTCAAGGCGCTCATTCCCAAGGCGCTGGAGAAGTTCAACGTCCAGCAGAAGAATCGCGAGCTCACATCGCGTCTCGAGGGGCTCACGCATTACGGCGAGCTCACGGGGCAGTCGGAATCGATGCGCGGCGTCTATCAGATCATCGAGGCCGTGGCGCCGTCGAACGCCAGTGTGCTGATCCTCGGCGAGTCGGGCACGGGCAAGGAGTTGGTCGCGCGCGCGCTGCACTCAAAGAGCGAGCGCGCCAAGGGACCCTTCTTTGCCCTCAACTGCGCCGCGCTGCCAAAGGAAATTCTCGAGAACGAGCTGTTTGGCCACGAGAAAGGCGCGTTCACCGGATCGACGAACGAGAAGCCCGGCGCGTTCGAAATGGCGAGCGGCGGAACGATCTTCCTCGACGAAGTCGCCGAGATGTCGCCGGACATTCAAGTGAAGCTCCTCCGTGCGCTCGAGACGCGGCAAGTCCGCCGGCTTGGCGGACGGAAGGAGATCGCGGTCGACATTCGCATCGTCGCCGCGACGAACAGGGATCTGCAGCAGGCGCTTGCCGACAGTGAGCTGCGCGAGGACCTATACTACCGACTCGCCGTCGTGGAGATCAGCCTGCCGCCTTTGCGCGAGCGCGCGGACGACATCCAGCTGTTGGCGAATGAATTTCTCGAACGCTACGCCGGGCAGAACGGCAAGCAGGTGACCGACTTCGACCCGGCGGCGTGGGACTGGATTCTCGGCTATCATTGGCCGGGGAACGTGCGCGAGTTGAAGAACGCCGTGGAGCGCGCGGTCATCATGTCGCGTGGGCCGAAGATCACGCTTACCGACATCATGCCGCGGCACCTGAGAGGGGCGAGCACGGTACCGACGTCGGTGACGATTCCGGTCGGCGCCACCGTGTCCGATGCGCGCCGCCAGCTGGTGCTGCGCACGTTCGCGTCCACAGGCGGTGACGTCGAACGCACGGCAAAGGTTCTTGGTGTGAGCGCGGACGACGTGCGGCGCGACGTGCTCGCATTCGTCAATGCCGACACCAGCGCCGAGGTGACGTTTGCAGTGGAAGGTAACGGCAAGCATTTACCGCTTGCCGAGCAGTCGGCGACTCCCGCGCGAACGCCGGGCGCCGCGAAGAAGCCGGCAAAGAAGCGCTAACGCCACGAGGAGTCGCGCGCATGTCTCGATATGAATTCGAAGACGAGCCGTACGTCGTAATCGAAAGACAATCGGCGGGAGTCACGCCGTTTCTCATGGGATTGGCGCTCGGCGCCGCGGCAGCACTGCTGCTCGCGCCGCGCTCGGGCGCCGCAACGCGACGAGATATCAGGCGTCGTGCGTTGCGCGTCCGTCGGGCCGCCGAGCATGTTGCGTCCGACGTGACCGATACGGTCGTCGACACGTTTCAGGACGCGAGACGCCGGGTCGAGGAGCAGATCGACACGGCGCGTCAGGCCGTCGAGCTGAAGCGGCAGCAGGTCCACCGCGCTATGGAGGCCGGTCGCCTCGCCGCGCACGAGGCCCGAGAAGAGCTCGAGCAACGGATCGCCGAGACCAAGGCGGCGTACAACGCGGGCGCGGCGGTGGCGCGCAACGGCCGGACCTCGGTCACGGCCGACGAAGTCGACGAGGGCTGAGGCGACCGCTTCTCCGCCCTCGATCCTTCGACATGGCCAAGCGCCCTGTTTTCGTCAGTCTTGGCTGGACCCTGCGCGACTACGCCAAGCGCGTCTGGGACAATAGCGGCGAAGATAACGTGCTCTTTCTGGCCGGTGGGATCGCGTTCAACATCCTGCTCGCCGCGCTGCCGTTCATTCTGCTCCTCGCCACAGGCCTGACCTACCTGCTGCCGATCGTCTATCGCGGAACCATCAACTCGACTGAGCAGATCGGGTTTTTCCTCGACCGACTCCTGCCGGCGCACTCGGAGGTCAACTCCCCGTATCACAAGATAATCGACGACCTGCTGCGAACGCGCGGCTCGATCACGCTCTACAGCGCCGTCGGGTTCATCTGGTTCTCGACCCGCTTGTTCGGGTCGCTGCGCACGGTGCTCGCCAGCGTGTTCGACATCGAGAGCGAGCGCGGCATCATCGCCGGAAAGATCTTTGACGTCAAAATCACGGTCGTGTCGACGCTGCTGTTCGCCGCGAGCGTGACGGTCACGTCGTACGTCGCGCTCGCGTCGAGCGCCCTCGTGTCGTTCAACCTCGGCACCGACGTCATTAGCAGTCTCCAATATTGGATTGGTCGCACGCTGGGTTTCGTCTTCATCGTGCTGATGTTCTTCGCCCTGTACAAGTACCTGCCGGTTCGCCGCGTGCCGGCCCAGACCGCGTGGGTCGCCGCCACGTTCACGAGCCTCTGCTTCGAAGGTGCCCGCACGGCGTTCGCGTATTACACGAAGACCTTCAATCCGGCATCGCTATATACGGGCACTCTCACGGCGATCGTTGTCGTCGTCGTATGGTGTTACTACGCGGCGCTGATCTTCATTCTGGGCGGCGAGGTCGGGCAGGTCTTCCAACTTCGCCGCGTGCGACGGCTTCAGCGAGAAGTCCTGACCGACTAGCCTGTCACGAATCGCATGAGTTGGGCTCCGTGCCGCTTTGAGGTGGTCGAGAGTGGCCATGGAATCCGCGGAGTAAACGGAATAACACAGAGTGTTGGTTTGACCCGGAGCGAGAGACTCGGCTTGCCCCGAGAATCGCTCCGTGGATTCCGTGTTACTCCGCGGCCGAGCAGTTCCAGGGCCGTCTAACAGCAGATCCTTCGTCGCTTCGCTCCTCAGGATGACGGTGGCTTGGACCTGCGCCCATTGGATGGCGCCATCGAGGCGCAAGCGCTCCAGACACCGCGGGCGCGCCCTCCGTTTGGCCCCTCAACCCCCGACCCTCAACCCTCAACCCTGCCCCAACGTGGCCTGTTCATTGCCCTTGAGTCTGTAATACTCTGACAGGACAGCCTCATGCGTATACGCTCACTCTTGCTCGCGACCGCGGGCCTCGCACTGCTCGGCGCATGCAGCCGAACAGAGAACGGCGATGTCGTCGTGAAACGGCCGGCCGACGTCTCGGTGAAAACGACCCAAGACACGCTGCACATGCCGACCGTCACGACACACACGGACACCGTGAACACGCCCGTCGTCGGTACCAAGCCGGAAACGGTGATCGTCAACAAGCCCGTCGTGGGCACGAAGAAGACGACGGTCAAGGTTCCCGAAGTCAAGCGACCATAGTCGGGGAGTCGCGGCCGCGTTCCAATCGCTCGCGATAGCGCCGGGAATATGGTGGACCCCATATTCCCACGATGCCGATCGACTTACGTAGTGACACGGTGACCAAACCCACCGCCGCGATGCGCGCCGCAATGGCCGCCGCCGAGGTGGGAGATGACGAGCGCGACGGAGATCCGACGACGCGGCGACTCGAGGAACGGGTCGCCGCGTTGCTTGGCAAGGAGGATGCTCTCTTCTTCCCGAGCGGCGTGATGGCGAATCAGGCGGCGATCTGGATTCACGCTCCGCGCGGAACCGAGGTCCTGCTCGACGTCGACGCGCACATCGTGCATAGCGAGATCGCCGCGACCGCCGTGCTGAGCGGCGCGCAGGTGCTCACCGTCGTTCCTACCGGACTCGTGATGAGCGCCGACGACCTGCGGCGCGCCTTTCGACCACGATCGCGCTACTACCCGGCGCCGAGCCTCGTTTGTGTCGAGAACACGCACAACGGCGCCGGGGGAAAGATCACCGACATCTCCGAGCTCCGCGCCATCCGAGCCGCGGCCGCCGAGCAGGGGCTCCCGGTGCACATGGACGGCGCTCGATTGTGGAACGCCAGCATCGCCACTGGGCTGCCGCTCTCCGAGATCGCCGACGAATCCGACACGGTCATGGTCGCATTCTCGAAAGGTCTCGGCGCGCCGGTCGGCGCCGCGCTGGCCGGATCGCGCAAGGCGATGGAGATCGCATGGACGGCGCGCAAGATGTTCGGCGGCGCCATGCGACAGTCGGGAATCATTGCCGCCGGCGCGCTGTATGGCGTCGAGCATCACATCGAACGACTCGTTGAGGATCACGACAATGCTCGTGCCCTCGCTCGCGCGATCGACGGAGCGGGTGGCGCGACCGTCGTCCCGCCCGATACGAACATCGTGATGATAGATCTCGCATCCGGCCAATCGGCGGCCGCGGTGGTCGACGCCGCGCGCGAGGAAGGCGTGCTCGTCTCGGAGTGGTCGCCGACGCGGCTCCGCCTCGTTACGCATCTCGACGTCAGCGCCCAAGACTGCCGCCGCGCGGGCGACGTCATCGTCGAGGCGCTGGAGCGGATGGCGCGCATACCTGCCGGGAGCATGCATTAGTCGACACTGGCCGCGCGCGGACGCGACCGCGTACCTTCCGACTCCTCTCTTGCCCAATCCATGGTTACGCTGACACTGAAAGACTTCGAAGAGGCGCGCGCGCGGATCGCGCCGCATATCAAGCGCACGCCGCTGCTCACCTCGCGCCAGTTGAACGAGCTGACCGGATACGACATCCGCCTCAAAGCCGAAATGTTTCAGCGCGTGGGCTCGTACAAGATTCGCGGCCCGCTGAACAAGTTCGCGCAGATGCCGGAGGAGCAGAAACGACGCGGCGTCGTGTGTTCGTCGGCCGGGAATCACGCCCAGGGCGTTGCGCTCGCGGCCAAGATCCACGGTATGCGCGCGGTCGTGTGCATGGCGGAGAAC
Organism: Gemmatimonadaceae bacterium; assembly: GCA_036392315.1. Taxonomy (GTDB): domain Bacteria; phylum Gemmatimonadota; class Gemmatimonadetes; order Gemmatimonadales; family Gemmatimonadaceae; genus JAQBQB01. Next base: position 16,772 of record DASVYG010000141.1, on the reverse strand, counting down.
GCGACGCCGGCCAAGATCGCGGCGACCAAGGGATACGGCGCCGAAGTGGTGCTCCACGGGATGATCTGGGACGAGGCGAACGAGAAGGCGAAGGAGCTCGTGCGCGAGCAAGGTCTCACCTATGTGCATCCCTTCGACGACGAGCAGCTCATCGCGGGGCAGGGGACGCTCGGACTCGAGATCGTGCAGGACTGGCCCGAGGTCGACGCCGTCATTGTGCCGATCGGTGGCGGCGGATTGATCTCCGGTGTGTCGATGGCGGTGAAGAGCCACAACCCGAAGGCGCGCGTCATCGGCGTCGAGTCGTCCGACGGACCCGCCATGAAGGTGAGCGTCGAGGCCGGCCGCCTGGAGACGATCGATTGCCGCACCATCATCGATGGCCTTCGCGTGCGTCGCGTCGGCGAGATCAACCTGTCCGTCGTGCAACGATTCGTCGACGAGATCGTGACGCTGCCCGACCGCGAGATCTTCGACGCCGTGGTCTGGGTGATGGAGCGCTGCAAGCTCGTCTCAGAGGGAGCGGCGGCGGCGCCCGTGGGTGCGCTGCTTCACGGCTTGATCAAACTGCCCCCGGGCTCGCGCGTCGCTGTCGTGCTCTCCGGCGGCAACGTGAATCTCGATCAGCTGCGCGGGCTCAAATGGAACTAGCGGAGCTCGCGGATTTTCCGGAGCGCGCGGGCAACTAGTCGTCGTCCAGTGCGACCGCCAATCGCTTGGGCGCCTTGAGCCGATAGCCGTCGCGCAACAATTGCGCGATCTCACTCCACGGCGGATTGCGGTCGAGCCACGCGCCGATCCATCCGCCCGGGCCGACGTACGGCGGCGAGAAATATCGATCGGGTCTGGCGCGCATCACCATGTCTTGCGACACGTGGTTGGCGCAGATCCAAACCGCTTCGCGTCCGGCGCCGTGATGTGTGTTGGGACTCGCGTGCATCGCGAACAGCTTGTTGCGCACGCGAAACGTCGGCTCGCCCCACGCTTCGGCCTCGTGCGCCTCCGGGAGCGCGAGACAAATGTCACGCAGACGGGTGAGCGCGTGGCGCTTGGCCGGAGCGCGTCGAGTGGATTTCTTCTTCGGCGTCTTGGCCTTCTTCCGCGATGCCATTCTTAGAAATTAGGCGAGTACGCCGCAAGGCGCACGCGGGTGCGAAGCGGTCATCGCGCTGCGGCTTGGCTCGCTTGAATCGATGCGATTCGCGCTTAGATTACTCGGTGCCCCAGGTCCCGGAGGGCGTCAGCCTTCCAACTCCGTCAGGACCCCGAAGGTAGCAGCGGTACGAGGTGTCTGATGTCGCTTCGTCAGACCTGGGGTATAACGCGGGAGACGTGAGCTCGATCAGAGCGGCGTCCTCGCGTTTTGTTTTTGGCCTCGGCGACGTTCGGGGAGATCGCCATTTCGCGCCGCACCGCTCGAACGGTAGATTCCTTTCTCTCCCACCTGCGGCTTCATGTCCATCGCGCTCGCACGAAAATACCGGCCCAAACGCTTCGCCGACGTCGCCGTGCAGTCGCACGTCTCGACGACGCTGAAGGGTGCGATCGCTCGCGGGCGCGTGGCGCACGGATACTTGCTCTGCGGTCCCCGAGGCGTGGGGAAGACGACGTTGGCGCGCGTCCTCGCGATGGCGCTCAATTGCGAGCGTCGCGGCGATCCGTCGCTCGACGGCGAACCGTGCGGCGAGTGCGCGTCGTGCGCGCGCATCTGGGCGGGCTCCACGAGCCTCGATGTGGTCGAGATCGATGCCGCGTCGAATCGCGGCGTCGACGACGCGCGCGATCTGCGCGAGCGCGCGATGTACGCGCCATCGGGCGAAGACCACTACAAGGTCTACATCGTCGACGAGGCGCACATGCTCACGCGAGAAGCGTGGAATGCGCTCCTCAAGATTCTCGAAGAGCCGCCGCCGCGCGTCGTCTTCGTCTTTGCCACCACGGAGCCGCAAAAAATCGCCCAGTCGGCGGCCCCCGTGTTGAGTCGTCTTCAGCGATTCGACTTCAAGCGGATCGGGCCGGCAGAAATTCGCGAGCGACTGTCGCACGTGCTCCAGCAAGAAGGCATCGACGCCGAGCCCGAAGCCCTGGCCGCGATCGGGCGCGCCGCGGATGGCTCCATGCGCGACGCGCTCAGTCTTGCCGATCAAGTCCTCTCGATGGGCGACGGACAGATCACGACCGAACGCGTGCGCGACGCACTCGGCTTGGTGCCCGAAGACGAATTCATCGCGATCCTCGACCTGATCGCTGATCGGCGCGCGGCCGATGTTTTCCCGGTGGTCGCGCGCCTCGCCGATGCGGGAATCGATTTCGGCGGACTGCTGACCGGCCTTGCGGATATGCTGCGCGCGCAGCTCACCGTCGTTCTCGGAGGCGCGGCCGTCGACGTGTCCGACCGCGCGCGTGAGGCACTCGCCGCGCGACGCGATCGCTTCGCCGCCGCCGACCTGCTGCGCATGCTGCAATCCATCGGCGAGCTCGAGCCGCGATTTCGTAAGAGCGGGCAGCAACAATTGCTCATCGAGACGCTGCTCGTCCGCTTCGCCCTGCTCGATCGCGCGATCGAGCTGGAAGACGTGTTGCGATCGTTGGACGACCAGACTGCTCGCCCGAGCACCGCGCCGCGCCGCGAATCGGCGGGTGGGTCCAGCAGCGGAAGCGGAGGTCCGCCGAGTAGCGGTGCGGTTGTCAGCGGGGGCCGGGGAGGGGAAGGGAACGCCGCCCCTTTCGTCCGACCGGAGCCACGACTCGCCCCCCGCGCTGATGGTTCCGGAGCTCGCGCGGAGATGGTCAGCCGACCGGCCCCGCGACCGCTGGTCGACACCTCCGAGCCGCTCGAGCTGAGCAAGGTCACTGGGCGCTGGGACGATTTGGTCGAACGGCTTCGCGGAGGCAAGCCCATGTTGGCGTCGGCGCTCGAGCATGCCTCGCCCGTTGCCGTCACGGTGAACGGCGTGGTCACGATCGAGCTCGACGAGTCCAACGACATTTTCGCACACGCCATCACCACGGGGCGCGCGGAGATCGCCGGCGCCCTGAGCGAATGGTTCTCCGGCATCGAGCGCGTGGAGTTGCGTCGCGACGAGGCCGTCGCGACGGCGCCGCCCAAACGCCTCACCGACGACATGGTCCGCGCCGAGCGCATCGCGTCGCTCAAGAAGCGTGACCCGGTGTTGCGGGCGGCCATCGATGCCCTCGATCTCGACGTCGTGGACTAGCCCCCCGTCGGAACGACCGGATAGCTTTGAGGTGGAGAATCACTCGTAGCAACTAGCCACCAGCCCCCACATGGCCGATTTCATGAAGATCCTGCAGCAAGCGCAGGAGATGCAGGGTCGATTTCAGAAGATTCAGGACGAGCTGCAGCTGCTCACCGTGACGGGGTCGGCCGGCGGCGGCATGGTCACGGCCGAGGTGACGGGAACTGGGCAGATCAAGAAGATCAAGCTCGATCCCACCGTCGTGAACCCGGCTGACATCGAGATGCTCGAAGATCTCGTCGTCGTGGCCGTCTCTGACGCCCAAAAGAAGGCGCAGTCGAGCGCGCAGGAGCAAATGGGAAAGATCACCGGCGGCCTTCCATTGCCCTTCAAGCTGCCGTTCTGACTCGCGTCGCTTTCCATTACGGCGCAGCGCTCACGCAGGCCCGGATGATTCGATAAGTGTCTGCCATTGACGATCTGGCGACGGAGCTCTCGCGGCTTCCGGGCATCGGTCGGAAGACCGCCCTTCGCCTCACCTACCATCTCTTGCGCCAGCCGTCCGATCAGACGCGGCGGCTCGCCGAAGCGTTGCTGACGCTCGGCGAGCGCGTTCGGCCGTGCGCTCGGTGCTTCAATCTCACGGAAGAAGACCTTTGCTCGATCTGCCGTGACGCGCGACGCGATACGTCGATCGTCTGTGTGGTCGAGCAGGCGTCCGACATCGGGGCGATCGAGCGGGCGGGAGAGTATCGCGGCATGTATCACGTGCTGGGCGGTCGGCTGTCTCCCCTCGACGGCGTCGGCCCGGACGACCTGACCATTGGTCCACTGCTGGATCGGGTCTCGACCGGCGGCCCGGTGCGCGAGGTCATCATCGCCACCAACCCGAGTCTCGAGGGCGAGGCGACGGCTCTCTATGTGCACGGGCAGCTCGCCGCGCGGGCCGTGACAGTGTCTCGGATTGCTCGCGGGCTACCGGTGGGGGGTGACTTGGAGTACGCGGACGGGGTGACGATCGCCCAGGCGATCAACGCGCGGCGGGCCATGTGAGGGCCCCCAGGCAAGCAAGAGCGGTGACCGCCGGCCTGCTTGGCGGTCTAGTAGTAGGCGCCGTCGTCTGGAGTGTCCTCATTAGACGGTCGCGCCGCGAGCTGTTCAGCAAGAGCCCAGTCAGGCGCCTGGCGGCGCTCGGGTACCTCAGCGGACAGCCCGGGCTCGACAACGCTCGCATTCTCATGGACTACGTTGCGTGGGAACGCCACCCGGCATTACGTCGCCGCGGTGAGCGCGTCCTTCGTCGCATGCAAACCACTCTCCTCGATTAGGACCGGATCGCGATGCCTGTTCGCGCAGCAAGTTGGTCGTTCACCGAGGATGACTTTCGCGCGATCACCAACGCGTTGGAGCGGTTCCTGACGGATTGCAACGCGCGCTGCGCGCTGCTCGTCGACCGAACCGGCCAACTCGTCGCGACGGTGGGCGAACGGCCCAGCTTCGATCCCACGGCCTTCGCCACCCTGACCGCGGCGGACTTCAGCGCCAACGATCAGCTCGCGAAGCTGATCGGCGAGAACGATTTCAGCTCGCTGTTCCACCAGGGCGAGAAAGAATCGATGTATCTGGCCGACATCGCGCGCCGCGTCATTTTGGTCGTGCTGTTCGACAACCGCACCACACTAGGTCTCGTTCGACTCAAGATGCGTCCGACGGTCCTCGAGCTCACGCAGCTCTTCGAGCAAGTCTTCGCCCGCGCCGCGGCAGATTCCGGATCGACGCCCAACGTGCTCGCCGGCGCCGACGACGAGATCGACAAGCTGTTTCAGTAAGGAACGACAGTCATGTCGATGATCAACTACGCGTCGCGTGAGATCAACTGCAAGATCGTGTATTACGGTCCTGGTCTCGGCGGCAAGACGACGAATCTGGAGCACGTGTACGGCAAGGTGGCCCCCGACACGCGTGGCAAGCTGATCTCGCTCGCCACCGAGACGGAGCGAACCCTGTTCTTCGACTTTCTCCCGGTCGACCTGGGCACGATCCGCGGCTTCAAAACCCGGTTCCACCTCTACACGGTCCCCGGTCAGGTCTACTACAACGCGAGCCGGAAGCTGATTCTCAAAGGGGTCGACGGCATCGTGTTCGTCGGCGACTCGCAGCTCGAGCGGATGGAAGCGAACCAGGAAGCGATGCAGAACCTGTACGACAACATGGCGGAGTACGGCTACGATCTCACGAAGATGCCGTTCGTCATTCAGTACAACAAACGCGACCTTCCGAATGCGTCGCCGATCAGAGATCTTCAAGCGGCGCTCAACCCGGGTTGGGAAGTCACGGAGTCGTCCCGCATGCGGGTCACGCCCGACGTCTACCATCCGGGCCAGAACCTGGTCGAGCAGCTGCCATCCGGCGAATGGATCGAGCGAGCACAATACTTCGAGGCAGTCGCGGTCTCCGGGGACGGCGTGTTCGATACGCTCAAAGCGGTGAGCAAGCTGGTACTCAAGTCCCTCGCCTGAATACCCGCTCGCTATTCGCCGAAAGCGAATAGCTTTCAATCATGAATCTGCCGAACGCGCTCACCGTCGGCCGCATCGTGGTGACCCCGCTGATCGCGATCCTTCCGTTCGCGAACTCGTGGACTTTGCGATTTGCCGCGTTCGTGCTGTTCACACTGGCTGCGATCAGCGACTATATCGACGGCCACCTCGCGCGATCGAGAAAAGAGGAGACCGACCTCGGCCGCCTGCTCGATCCGCTCGCCGACAAGCTGCTGCTCGTCGGCACCTTCGTCCCGATGTATCTCCTCGCGGCGGATTTTCCCTTCGTCACTCCGATCGGCCCCGTTGGACTGTCGTGGTGGATCGTGGCCATCGTTCTGGGCCGCGAGTTGTTCATGACGATTTATCGCCAGGCCGCGGCGCGGCGCGGCGTCGTGATCGCGGCCATCGGTCCGGCCAAGTGGAAGACCGGCTTCCAGCTCGTATGGCAGGGATCGGCGTACTTCTGGTTCTGGGCCGCGACGCTCGGGGCAGTCAGAGGATGGAACTCACCCGCTTGGCGGGGTTTCGCGCTCTTCAACGGAACCGTCGGCACCCTCATGATGACCATCGCCGTCATTCTCACGGTGTATTCGCTCGCGGTCTATCTGCGCAGCTTCCGCAACGTGTTCGCGCCATCGCCGAGCAAGTGACGACGAGTCGCATCGAGGTCGTCACGATCGGTGACGAGCTGCTGCTCGGGTTCACGATCGACACCAACGCGGCCTATCTGGCGCGAGGACTCGCGGCGATCGGTGTGCACATCGTGCAGCGCGCGACCGTGGGTGACGAGCCGACCGAGATCGCGCGCGTCGTGGGCGAGGCGCTCGACCGTACCGGCGCGGTGATCACCACCGGTGGTCTGGGGCCGACGTCGGACGACCTCACCAAGCAGTCGATCGCCGCGCTGTTCGGTCGCGACATGCGCGTCGACGAAGAACATCTCGCCTGGATGGAAGAACGGTGGCAGAAGCGCTTCCAGCGCCCGCTCCCGGTCACGAACCGCCAGCAGGCGATGATCCCCGACGGCGCGGTGAAATTAGAGAATCGGCATGGCTCGGCGCCCGGCATCTGGTTGGAAGACGAGCGCGGGCGCTGGGTTGCCATGCTGCCCGGCGTGCCGCGTGAGATGCGCGGGATGCTCGACGACACGCTGCTGCCCCGGATCGCCGGTCGCATCACGGCGGGCACGGTCGTCCGTTCGCTCACGCTCCGCACGACGGGTGTGGCCGAGTCGCTGCTCGCCGATCGGGTCGAATCCATGAGCGGCGGACCGCTCGGGGTGTCTCTCGCATATCTGCCATCCATCGCCGGCGTCGACTTGCGGCTCACCGTGCGCGACGTCACCGCCGGCGAAGCCGATGTCGCGCTGTCGACGGCCGCCGCGCGTCTGCGCCAGAGCGTCGGTAAATCGATCTATGGTGAGAACGATGACGATCTCGCCGCCGTCGTGCTCGACCTCTGTCGCAAACGCGGACTCACGATCGGAGTTGCCGAGAGCTGCACCGGCGGCCTTCTCGGCGCGCGGCTCACGGCGATCTCAGGGTCGAGCGACGTGGTGCGCGGCGGTGTGATCGCCTACCACAATGACGTGAAGATCGAGCTTCTCGGAGTCGCGGAATCCACCCTGGTCGAGCACGGAGCCGTGAGCGAGGAGGTCGCGCGAGCAATGGCGAGCGGCGTCCGGCGCAGCGCGAGAACGAACATCGGCCTGGCGATCACCGGCGTGGCCGGGCCCACCGGTGGCACGCCGGCAAAGCCTGTCGGCACGGTGTGGCTCGCCTCCGACGTCGATGGCGACGTACGCACCGCGCTCCACCGCATGTGGGGCGACCGCGACGAAATCCGACAACGCGCGGCCCAGTGGACGATGGAGATGCTGCGTCACCAGTTGGAAGGCGGCCGCGCCTAGCGCGCGATCACTTCCGCTTGGCGACCGTGGTTGCCTTGCTCGTTGTGTCGGCGAGCTCGGCGACGAACCTCGCCGCTTTGTCGGGTTGTTTCAGCGAATCGTACTCGGCAACGAGATCCTTTCGCGCATTCTGGATGAAGGTGACCGCCGGGTTGGCCTGCTTCACCATGATGTCGTACCCGGCGAGCGTCTCGACCTGCGCGTCGGCGAACCGGCGCTCGTGAAGCAACGCCCGACCCAGCTTCATGCGAGCGATGCCCGTGTTCATGTGATTCGGGCCTTGTGCCTCGGCGAAGCGGCGAACGGCATCGCGATACAGCTCCTCGGCGCGCGAGTATTGATGACGGCCGTAATACGCTCCGGCGAGATTGGACGTCGCGATGCCGATCAAGTAGTGCTTGTCGCCGTACACGGAGCGATAGATGGCGAGCATGCGCCGAAAATCTGCCTCGGCCTCATCGTACCGCTCGAGGTTGATCGCAATGTTCCCGAGCTCGTTTACCGTCGAGGCGACCATCGGATGCATAGGTCCGTACACACGCTCGCGTATCGCCAGCGCTTGTCGCAGGATAACCGACGCGTCGTCGAACCGTTTTTCGTAGACCAACGCACGACCCAGCATCGTCAGCTGCGCAGCCGTTTCGTAGTGATCGTCTCCGTAGAACGCCCGCGTGATCTCGAGCGCCTGGCGATCCAAGCGCTCGGCCTCGACATAGTTGCCGCGATCCAGTTGGCTGGCGCCCAGGTTGATCAGGATGTTGGCGACGAGCGGATGCCGGTCGCCGTAGAGCTGCTTGTACATCACCAGCACGCGCCGATTCAACGAATCAGAAATCTCGTAGTGGCCGGAGTAGAAATGCACGTCGGCCAGTGAGCTGAGGCTCGTCGCGAGGTCGGCGGGGGCTGCACCGGGCAGCGAGTTCAGTCTGACGGCTTCCTCCAAGATCGGGATCGCCTTGTCGTACGCTCCGCGTTCCTCGAGCACTCGTCCCAGCGCGACTGTCGCCTTCACGATGCTCGGATGGTTTGCGGGCAGCGTCCGCTTGCTTATCTCCAGGCCCTGCCGGGCCAGCCGCTCGGCCTCCTCGAACCGCGCCTGATCCACGCGCAGTGAGCCGAGCGCCACGAGAGTGACGGCGACGTCGGGATGTTCGGGGCCGTACAACGCTTTTCGCTCGGTCAGTGCCGCGCCGATCAGCGAATCGGCGCGTGCGAGCTTTCCAAGTTTCTGATAGATGCTTCCAAGCGTCACGTCGAGCTCGGCCTCGACGGCGGGATCCGACGCCAGGCTTCGTGCCTGTTGCAGACCTCGATCGACCAGCGTCACGACGCGAAGACTCTCGGCTGGGCCGGCGGCGTTGTCGCCGCCCTCGAACAGGTTGAGTGTGAACCGCTGTATGCGCTGCGTGCGCTCCGCCTCGGCCAGCGCCGCGTTGCGCGCCGTCGTGAGACGCACCGTGTAAAAGACGGCCATGCTCACGATGATCACGAAGACGAGGCTCGCAGCCGCGACGACTTCCCAATTCCGCCGCACGAACTTGCCCAGCCGGTATGAGGCGCTGTCCGGTCGCGCCTCGAGCGGCTCGCCCTTCAAGTAGTGATCGACGTCGCGAATCAAGGCGTTGACCGTCGCGTACCGCCGCTGCGGATCCTTGTGCATGGCGGTGAGACACAACACATCGAGATCGGCCCACTGCGAGCGGCTCGCCGATCGAGCGCTGGCGTCTGCCGGTGTGTGCTTTCCGGCGCGCCCCGCGGCCACCGACGGCCGTTCGGGGTTGTGCTGGAGAATGATCGCCTCGACCTCGCTCGGCGCTCGATTCGACACATCGAACGGGAGGTGGCCGACGAGCAGCTCGTACATGATCACGCCGAGCGCGTAGATGTCGGTGTGAATGCCGACGCGGTCCCCGCGAATCTGTTCCGGCGCCGCGTACGCCGGGGTCATCAAGCGCAGCGCGGTTCGCGTCTTGTGATCTGGAGAGCCGTCGAGACTCTCGAGCTGTTTCGCGATGCCGAAGTCCAGGAGCTTCACCGTGCCGTCGTCGGTCACGAGAATGTTCGAGGGCTTGAGATCGCGATGGACCACGAGATGCCGATGCGCGTGCTGGACGGCCTCGCACACGTCGCGGAAGAGGCGAAGCCGCCCGGCCACCGTTCGCGAGTGCGCTGTGCAATATTCGGTAAGCGGCAGCCCCTCGACGTATTCCATCACGAACCACGGCGTCCCGTCGGGCAGCGTGTCTGCGTCGTAGAGTCGAGCGATCAGCGGATGATTGAGCTGCGCGAGCGTGCGCTGTTCGCTGGCGAAGCGCTCCCGCCGCGCGGGTGACAGCCACGCATCGCGCAGGATCTTGACCGCCGCCAACGTGCCCAGGTCATCGCGTATGCCGAGGTAGACGATTCCCATGCCGCCCTCACCGAGCACGCGCGTGATGCGGTACGGACCAAAGCGCGCCGACGACGGCGAGAAGGGCGCATGAGTCAGAAGGCGATCGGCTGCCACGGCAACGCCGCGGTCGAGCATCGACTCGCTGCGCGCGTCTTCCGCGAGCAATGCCAAGGTGTCCGCTACGAGCGAGGCGTCGTCAGCGCATTCGGCGTCGAGAAACGCACGCTGCTCGGCTGGCGGCAAATCCGCCGCGGCGTGGAACAAGGATTGGAGTCGTTCCCAGCGGGATGGATCCATCGTGCTCTCCTGCGTCGGAGGGCGCCGGCCAATGGGGCCGGCTCAGGAATGTTTCGAACGTCCGCCACGAAGCTCGTGTGCCAACCAGGCGCGCGCGGCCCGCCAGTCCCGCAACACGGTGGACTCAGAGACGTCGAGCAGTTGCGCCGTCTCAGCGACGTCGAGACCACCGAAGAATCGGCTCTCCACCAGCGTGGCTTGCCGCGGCTGAATGCGAGCAAGATCGTTGAGTGCTTCGTCCAGTGCCAGCAGATCGTCGGCGCCAGTCGCCACGTTGCCCAACGACTCATCGAAGGTGACGATCGCGACGCCGCCTCCACGCTTCTCGGCGCGCCGGCGCCGCGCTGCCTCGATCAGCACCTGCCGCATCGCCCGCGCCGCGATCCGCTTGAAGTGCACGCGCGACGTCCGCGCGACCCAGGGAGAGTCGGCGAGCTTGAGCCACGCCTCGTTGACGAGTGCCGTTGGGCTGAGCGTTGCGCTGGGGTCGTTGCGACGCACGCTCGCGGCCAGACGACGCAACTCCTCGTAGGCGGCGCTGAACACGTCGTTGAGCGCCTGGACGTCGTCGAATTGTGCGGCGAATTCGCCAAGATCCAGGTCGTGTGACACGCGGACTCCATGCAGCATGACGGTTTTCGTGGCGCGCTCGCGCAATGCTCATCGACAGGGGTCCCGCGCGACGCGCTATAGCCTATCACTCGCGGTGGGTTGTAAGCAAATGCCAATTCGCATCGAGGGACGCTGAATCGATAAAGCTCTGGTCATCGTCGGCATTCTACTTGTCTTCGGGTGGCCTCGTCCACCGGGGGCGTCGGATACGGTAAAAATCGCGTCCGGGCGCCCATTTCCCACCGGCACGAGCCAGTCGATCGCCGCCCACCAGTTGTCGCTCGTCCGTTCCCGCCTGCAGTTGATCGGCCTTTCCCCCTTCTCTCGCAAGGAGATTACGATGCGTCGTTCGTTGAGCAGCAACGTCTCGAGGGTGTTCATCGCGGTGGCCTGCGTTGCCGTAACAGCGCAGTCGGCGTTGGCCCAGGTGGTCAAGGGCTCCGCGTCCGCGCCTATGTTCGGTGTTGGCTACACCGACATCGGGCCAACGGTCGGTCTCGGCGGCCTGAATGGAGCGAGCGCGTCGTTCGGCGGGCGGTTCGAGCACGCGATCAAGACGCTCCCCGACATGGGCAATGGCATTTTGGGAATCCAGGTCGCGGCCGAGTATTACTCGTGGTCCGCCAACGCGTCCGGCGCGGGCTTCACTTACAGCTCGAGCATCAAATACATCCCCATCGGCGTCACCGCCAACTACCACTTCAAGCTGGACGAGCAACCCAAGTTTGATCCCTTCGTGGGTCTCGGGCTGGGCTACAACATCGTCTCCTGTAGCTACTCGAGCAACTTCGGCTCGTCGTTCAACGGCAACTGCGGTTACAGCAGCGGCATCTATTTCATCGGACGCGCCGGTGCGCGCTACTTCTTCAGCCCGAAGATGGCCGGCTACGCTGATGTCGGCGCCGGCGGCGCCACGCTGAACATCGGACTCATGTTCAAGCTGCAGTAATCACCGTCCGACGTCTTGGGGGCGGTCGCGCGCGAACTTCCTTTCTGGCATCTCCCGCGCGCCGCCCCGGGCGCCTGCAAGGGCCTTCCCGTGATTGCCAATGGGGCGCCAACGCGCTATACTCAAAGGAGCGACGCACGCGAACGCGTGGACACGTTCCGGATGACCAGGGGCCTGCCGACTTGCGAGCGGGCCCCCTTTTTCTATTCTGTCGTCAGAGGATGCATGGTACAAGTTCAGCTAAGCGACACCGATCGCATCGAGTGGGCGCTCAAGACCTTCAAGAAACAGGTGCAGAAGTCGGGAATTCTGCGCGAGCTCCGGCGCCGCCGGCATCACGTCAAGCCGAGCGAAGCTCGTCAGCTCAAAGCCAAAGCCGCACGTCGGCGTAAGGTTCAAAAACAGACGTACTGAGCCGTAGCACCGACTCGTCAACGCTTTTGTGATATCATGCGACGGCCATCTCGATCGAGATGGCCGTTCGTCGTCCGTGACGGCGCCTATTCCGCGCGCAGCGTGATCGCCGGATCGACGCGCGACGCACGCCACGCCGGCGCCCACGAGGCGATTGCCGCGACGACCAGCAGCAGCGCGACCACGCCGAGATAGGTGATCGGATCGAGCCGCGAGACGCCGAAGAGCAGCGTGATGAGCGCGCGACTCGCGAGCGCCGAGCCTCCGAGGCCGATCGCGATGCCAAGGCTCGTGAGCGTCATCCCTTGACGGACCACGAGCGCCAGGATGTCGGCCGACGACGCCCCCAACGCGGATCGCACGCCGATCTCGCGCATTCGCTCCGTCACACCGCCCGAGAGCACGCCAAAGATCCCGACTGCGGCGAGCAGCAGCGCGACCACGCCGAACGCCTCGAACAGAACCAGTGCGAAGTGCCGGTTCGCCTGCGACAATGCCAGCAAGTCGTCCATTGTTGCGATGCGGACGATTGGTTGGTTCTTGTCGACCGACCAGATCGCTCGGCGGATCGGGGCGGCGAGCGCCGTCGCGTCCCCGCGGCCGCGAACGACGAGCGACATGAGCCGGTCGCCCCAATGCCACTGGCTGGGTGTGACATACACTGCGTCCTCGTCGCCCAGCGACAGGGATGTTTGCCTCACGTCCCCGACGATTCCAACGATGGTGTACCACTGCCCGTCGTCCGGACCAACCTTCAGCCGTTGGCCGATCGCGTCGCCCTTGGGAAATCGCTGTTTGGCGAACGACGCGTTGATCAGCATCGCCCGCGGCGCACCGGCCACGTCGTGCGCATCAAGCATGCGCCCTCGCAGCAGCGGAATGTGCATCGTCTCGAGATAGCCCGGCGTGACGGCGTATCGCAGCGCTGCCGATTGACCCGTCACATCGCGGTCGGCCTCGAAGTGCACGCCGTACACGTCGATGTCGCCGCTCAGCGGCAAGAGCGACGTGTACGCGGCCGACGTCACGCCCGGTACTCGCTTCACCTCCTCGAGCGACTGCTCGAAGAATCGAACCCGCGCGCTGTCGCTCGTGAATCGGTGGCCGGCCTCCTGCACTTGCATCGTCAGCAGGTTCGACGCATCGAAGCCCGTGGGCACGGCGAACAGGCGCTCGATGCTGCGAAGCAACAGGCCCGCACTCACGAGTAGCACCAGCGCGATCGCGACCTCCGCGACCACGAGACCGGCGCGCGTCCGGCGGTGTCCGCCCGCCGTGCGTCGCGAGCCTTGCTGCAGACCGACTCTCAGATCCTCGCGGGACACAGAGAGCGCCGGAATCACCCCGATCAAGACGCCGATCAGCGTCGTGACCGCGACGGCAAATGCCAGCACGGCGGCGTCGACGCGAATGGCGTTGACCCGCGGCAGGCCAGGTGGACTGAGGGCGATGACGCCGCGGAGCCCGACCTCGGCGACCGCCACGCCAAGTGCGCCGCCGATGGCGGCCAGCAGCAGGCTCTCCGTCAGCAGTTGCCGGATCAATCTCGATCGGTCGGCGCCGAGGGCCGCGCGCATCGCAAACTCACCCCGACGGTACGCGCCGCGCGCGAGCAACAGGTTGGTGACGTTCACGCACGCGATGGCCAGCACGAGCACCACCGCGCCGAGCACGGCGAGCAACGCGGGCCGGACATCGCGCGTCACGTCGTGTTGTAGCGCGCTCACGATCAGCCCGCCCTTGAGCGACGCCCAGGGTACGCGCTGGAATTCGGGAACCGGCGTGCGCGCGATCTGATTGAGCTCGCGCGCGGCTTGCTCGACGCTGACGCCGGCGCGAACCCTCGCGACCATGCGCAGGTGGTGTCCCCATTCCTTGCTGTCGGGCGTGAACGACGTGTTGTACTGCAGCGGCGTCCAGAGGTCGCTTACTGGGCCCAACACATTCTCGAACCCGGCCGGCATGACGCCGATGACCACGTAGCTGTCGTCATTGAGCTTGACGGTGCGACCGATGATCCCCGGATCGCCGGCGAGGCGACGGTGCCAGAGCGCGTCGCTGACGATTGCGACCTTCGGTCCATCGGGCCGATCCTCGGATGGCTGAAAGTCTCGGCCGAGCGCCGGCGCCACGCCGAGCGCTCGGAAGAATCCCGCGCTCACGTGCTGCCCGTTGAGTCGTTCCGGCTCGGTATTGCCGACGAGAGTTGGCTGCCACGCCTCGAAGGCAGCCGTTGCATCGAAGGATCGAGCGCGCGCCACCAGCTCCTGATACGTCCCGAACGTCAGATCGAGTGGGCTTTGATCCGATCCGACATCGGACACCATGACGATGCGCTCGGCGTGCGGATAGGGCAGCGGAGCGAACAGAATCGGATTCACGGCGCTGAAGATTGCCGTCGTGGCTCCGATGCCGAGCGCCAACGTCGACACTGCGACCACCGAGAATCCCGGATTGGTTCGCAGGCGCCGCACCGCGAATCGAAGATCGGCGAGTAGCGTCTCGATCGTGTTTTCCCAACCGTAGGAACGAACCTGCTCGCGCGCGACCGTCACGTTGCCGATCTCCAGTTGGGCTGCTCGCCTCGCGTCACTGTGCGAGAGCCCGCGGGCAACATGGGCGGCGGTCGCATGCTCGAGGTAATCGTCCACCTCGTCGGCGAGCTCGTGATCGGTCGCCGGTCGATTCGTCAGCGCCCGAAGGCCGCGCGTTACCTGACGCCAGAGCGACATACGCTATCCCTCGGCGTTCAGCAGGCGCGCAACAGCCAAGACGCGCCGCCGCCAATCCGCGGTTTCCACGTCGAGTTGCTTCCTGCCGGCGCGCGTAAGCGAATAGAACTTTGCGCGGCGTGAATTCTCGGTTTGCCGCCAGTCGGCGTCGAGCCATCCGGCCCGCTCCAGGCGCTGCAGCGCGGTGAGAAGCGATCCCGGATTGACCTTGAAGACGCCGCGTGAAATCTGCTCGACACGGCGCGCGATCCCGAACCCATGCATCGGCTCGAGACTGAGCGTCTTGAGAATCAGCATGTCGAGCGTGCCCTGAATGACGTCGGTGTTCGGCTCGTCCACGCAAAGCTCCGGCGAATGGCGACCGGTGCATGATACGCCGCCGTCATCTTGATTGTCAAGATGTGACAATCAAGCGTTGTGGCCGTCGCCCGATGGTATCGGACTACGCAGCGCTAGGGCCGCTTCGACCGCCTCGACGCCGAGTCGCGAGTCGTGCCGCGTGTGTTGGGACTCGCTGTTTGCCGCGCGCGGGCCGCGGCGCTCGTGTCGGCCGGCGCGGGACTCATGGCTCCGCCCGGCGTCACGCCGCCTGGAGGCACCTGGCCCGCCGCCGAGCCGGCGCCGATCCCGTTGGTGTCGGCTGCGTTGTTGCTCCCATTCTTGCACGCCGCGAACGTGAGCGATGCGAGCGCGACGGTGAACACTCTCCATGATGACCGCTGCATGGTCCCCTCCTCACGAACGAGCCGAACGAGCGCGAATGACCTCGGATCGTGCAAGGACCGTGCGTGGTCTACGGGCGTGCCAAGGACGCCGACAGGAGATTCACCAGTAGTCGAGCGGCGCCAGGATTGGTCGCCACGAGTTGCTCATCGAGCGAGAGGGCGGTGTAGATGAAGGCTCCCCGACCGACGCGCGTCGCCAGAATGGCTGCCGCCGTCGAATGATCGTTATCATCGTCGATCTCGATCAGCGGGCGGTAGTGCGCATCGAACGTGGCCGGCAGCTCTCGAGCACGCGGTCCAAACCAATCGGCGAAATCCGCTTGCGTTATCCGATTCGGCCAATCGAGCAGGCCGGAACGCGGGCTCATGATGCGGAAAGCAGTTCGTGGCTCGAGCGCTGTGATCGCGTTGGGCGCCGCGAAGCCGATTGGATACGGCAGCACGCCGGGCGCGAGCAGCTCGTCTCTGCCGTACAGGACGACCACTGTCCCCCCTCGCTCGGCGAACTGTCGTACCGCCGCGGCGTTCGGCAGCAGGGCGTCGACGTCGGCGTAGGCACGCGGCGCGATGAGAATCGTCGAATAGAACGAGAGATCGGCGATACCGAGCATCGCCGCGTCGATGGGGTAGGCCGGCACGCCCAGCTCGACGAGCCGTGATTCGAGCTCCTCGTCGTGACTGCCTTTCACGACCGCGACACGCAGCTTGGATGGCAGGCGAAGATCGACGACCTGCACGCTGTCACTCGCTCGGCGAGGATAGCGTTGCGTGGCGATATGAGGATACTCGAACGAAAGCAAGCCCGTATTGACCGTCACTTGGCCGGGATTGATTCGCGGCGGAACCCTTCCCGCTGGGTTCCCGCCCGACTGCTGAACGGTCACGAATCTGTCGGCTCGCTCCGTGACGGCGACTTGGATCGGGTATTCGCCCATTGGCCACCGCCCGCGGACGCGAAAGAACACCGTGCGTGCGCCGAAGGATGGCAACACGACGGTG
>DASVYG010000140.1:0-7065 GCA_036392315.1 Gemmatimonadaceae bacterium | reverse complement strand
CCACGAGCCATTCGTGGATCGGGCGCGACGCGGCGAGCAGCGACGTGCGCTCCTCGTACCAACTGTTCGCCTGGCTGTCCCAGTCTTTGCGAACCTGCTCCGTTGCGTCGTTGGGCATGAAGTCTCAATCCTCGGTGCGTCTGTGCCTCACTTCGCGGCCGCCGGAAACGCGGGCAATTTGCCGACGTCGCGCTCGTCGTGCTGAATGATCACCGTCGCCTTGAGATTCGTCGCGATCTTCTTGAAGCGATCGAGCGACGCCACCGACGCGGCACGATCGGTGTTGAACGTGGGAATGCCGTTGCTCTCATAGTTCTCGCGGAAGTGAGAGACGTCGCCCGTAATGAGCACGTTGCCCATCTCCTTCAGACGCACGAGTAAACTGTGATGCCCCGGCGTATGTCCTGGCGTGTTGAGCATTACGACGGTTCCGTCGCCGAAGATGTCCTTGTCTCCCGTCACCGGTTCGACCTTGCCGCCGCCAGTCGTCCAATTCGAGAACGGCGCGGCGATCGCCGTGGACTTGGGATCGGTCACGACGTCCCAATCGCCTTTGCCGATGAGCAGCGTCGCCTGGGGAAACTCGCTCGCTTGTCCGGTGTGATCGCCATGATAGTGGCTGATGGCGACGTACTTGACCTGCGCCGGCGTAACCTTGAGCTGGCCCAAGAGATCGACCAGACTCGTCTTCGGTGCGGTCGCCGCGGTTCCGACTGGATTGCCGGTATCCCAAATGAGATAATCGTCGCCGTGCTTGATGAGATAGCAGCTGAACGTGAGCTGCACTTTGAGCCCGTTGAAGGCGTACGTGTCGGAGAATCGCTGGCCGACGTCCGTGGGAGCGGCATTGGTGCCGCACTGAAGTCGCGTGAGCGTGACGATCGGCGTCGATTGTCCGCCGGCAACCGACGCGCCGAAGGTCATGACGCATGCAACGATTCCAAAGCGCCCGGCTGGCTTCATGGCTCAACTCCGTTCAGAGGTATTTCCGATTTCGACGCGGCAAAGCTAGACACAGGCGGCGGGCGTGTCCAATCCTCGGCGTCAGCACGCGCATCTGGTCGGGCCGCTCTCCGCACGATACTTTCGCCCACGTCTCCTTCCCTCCCGCCATGACTCGCCGCGCCATTCTCCTCGCTGCGCTCTTCGTCGCTGCCTGCACCCACCAACCACCGACCGTCACGCCGCGACCGCAGGCGGCGTTCGACCTCGTGCTCGAGGGCGGTCAAGTCATCGACGGAACCGGCGCCGCATCGTTTCCGGGTGACGTCGCCATCATCGGCGACCGCATCGCGCGCATCGGACCGGCTGGATCGCTCCGCCGTTTTTCGGCGAAGCAGCGCATCGACGCGCGCGGCCTCGTCGTTTCACCAGGGTTCATCGACATCCAGAGCGGCACCAACTTCCTGGGCGACGGCCGCTCAGTGAGCAAGGTGACGCAAGGCATCACTACCGAGATCCTCGGTGAAGGGTCGACGCCCGCCCCGACGAACGAGAAGACCGCTGCCGGCGGCCAATTCGCCACGGGCGGTCCGCGCGGAACCGGCGCGTACTCCGGCACACACGGCTTCGGCGCGTGGCTCGATGCGATGGGCGCGCACGGCACTTCGCCGAATGTGGGCTCGTTCATCGGCGCCGCGACGGTGCGGGTGTACGCCAAGGGCGAAGCCATCGGAAAGCCCACGCCCGCGGAGCTCGACACGATGCGCGCCGTCGTGCGTCGCGCCATGGAAGACGGCGCGTTCGGCATCGGCTCGGCACTCATCTATCCGCCGGGCAACTACGCCACCACCGATGAGCTCATCGAGATGGCGAAAGCGATGTCGCCGTACGGCGGTATTTACATCACCCACATGCGCTCCGAGGCCGACCAGCTGCTCGAAGCGATCGACGAAGCGATCGCCATCGGCACCAAGGGCGGTGTGCCCGTCGAGATCTATCACCTCAAAGCAGCAGGCACGAACAACTGGCCCAAAGGCCCGCTCGCGATCGCCAAGATCGACTCAGCGCGCCGAGCTGGCGTGGACATTCAGGCGAACATGTACGCGTACGTTGCGGGCGGCACGGGTCTCTCGGCGTGCACGCCGCCGTGGGCGTCGGAGGACGGAAAGCTCATCGAGAATCTTCAGAACCCCACGGTGCGCGCCAAGATCAAGGCCGAGATGGACAACCAGCACACCGAGTGGGAGAACCTCTGTCAGCTCGCGTCGCCGCAGGGCGTGCTCATCCTCGGTATTACGAAACCTGAAAACAAACAATACGCGGGCAAGCGGCTGAGCGAGATCGCCACGATGATGAACAAGCCCTGGGAAGATGCGGCGATGGATCTTCTCATCTCCGAGCGGCAGCGCATCGGCACGGTGTACTTTCTGATGAGCGAAGACAACGTGAAGCTCAATCTGGCGCAGCCGTGGATCAAGTTCGGGACTGACGCGGGCGGCGTCGATCCCGACAGCGCGCGTGGCCTCACGCACCCGAGAGCCTACGGCAACTTTCCACGCATCATGGGCAAGTACGTCCGCGACGAGAAGGTGATGCCGCTCGAAGAGGCCGTGCGCAAAGCCACCTCCGCAGTCGCGACGCGTCTTTCCATTCCCGACCGCGGATTGCTACGCGAGGGGTTCTTTGCCGACATCACGGTGTTCGATCCTGCCACGATCGCCGACCGTTCGACGTTCGAGCAGCCGCATCAGCCGTCCGTCGGCGTGAAGATGGTGTTCGTGAACGGGACAATGGTGGTCCGCGATGGTCGACACACCGGAGCGAAACCGGGCCGCGTGCTGCGCGGCCCGGGGGCTCGCTGACGACGGCATACTCGCGTCCCGCGCCACCACAATCACCACAAAAAACCCACACCGTGAAACGTGTGGGTTTTTCGCTCCGCCGTTAGCCTTCGCCGACCGTCAGTCGGAATTAGTCTACTTTGATGCCGCCGCCAGCGCCTTGATCGCTGCCGCCATCGCATGTACGCGCGCGGCGTCCTTCGCACCCTTCGCGTCCGCTTCAACCTGCGTCGCGAGTGTGGAGAGCGACTTGCCCCGTGCCGCGCCGCTCTGCTTCTCCGCCGCATTCAGGGCGTTCGCAATCGCCGTTGTGCGCGCACCCGCGAGCCCCTTGTCACGCACCAGCTGGTCGAGATACGACCGCACGACGGGAAACGCCGCCGGCCACACGATCTTCGGCTGACTCTGCGGATTGTACTCTTCCATTCTCACGAGCTTCGCCGCGGCGAGCTCGTTCGCCGAGAGCTGGTCCGTGGGAAGCAGCTCGAGAATGTCGAAGCCGCGAGCGAGCTCGGACGAGTACACGAGTCCATTCCAGTAGTACGCGCCCCACGAACCGCCGATCGTGCCGCGCTGGCGGCTGATCGCTCCGCCCGTCGTATCGCCGGGCGGCGGCGGCGGATCCACCGGTCCGCGATCGAAGTACGCGATCTCGAACGGATGATCGGGATCGGTGAAGTCGATGACGTCGATGCCGCCCTGATACCAGCCCTGCACCATGATGTCGCGGCCCGGCACCGGAACGAGACCGCCGTTGTGCGACACGCAATTCTCCTGCGCGCTCTGCGCACTCGGAATCTTGAAGTATGCATGCTGCGTGAACTTCTTGTCGGCGCTGATGGTGAGCGTCGTGTTGCCGCCCATCTCCATCATGCTCGTCGCCTGACAGTTCGGCGACGTTCCGCCGCCCCATTCATCGGTGAACACGACCTTGGAGCCGTCGTTGCTGAACACCGCTGTGTGCCAGAGCGAGAAGTTCGTGTCCGCTCTGGCGTCGAGCCGCACCGGCTTTTCCGGATTCGAGATGTCGACGAGCAATCCATAGCTCGCGCAGGCGCCGGCGAGCAGATGCATCGCCGGATACGCCGTCACGTCGTGGCAGTTTCTCGGGCCGGTCGGTGGGGGCGGCGGCAATGTGTCGGCACCGGGGGCCGCGCCGCGCCGTCCACGCCGTCCACCGCCGCCGGCGCGCGTCGGCGCCGGCGCCATGTTCGTGAAGATGCGCGCACCCGTCACGACCGCGGCCTGCTCCGGATGCGCGAGCGGCACCTTGATCACATCGAGTCGATAGAGCGAGTTCGTTTCGTCCGCGGGATCATTGCCGTTCTTGCACCCCGCCAATTCTGTCTCGGGCCGAGCGCCCTGATTTCCCGACACATAGATGTAGATGACGCCTTTGTCGGTCGGACTCGGAATGATGGTATGCGTGTGCGAGCCTTTGCACGTCTGCACGTTCTTGATCAGCTTCGGCGCTGCGGGGTTCGACACGTCGTAGATGCGCACGCCGGCCATGTGATCGGCGGGGTTCTGCACGCCACCCTTCGCGCAATCGTTGCGATTGCCGTTTCCCTCGGCGGAGATGAAGAGCAGGTTGCCGTAGATCGACGGATCGCCTTGCGCCGTGACGCATGGAACGACCGCGACCTTGGCAGGCTTCGATGGATTGCTGATGTCCCAGATCGAGAAGCCGGAGAAATTCCCCTGGTAGACGTACTTGCCGCGGAACGCGAGATCGGAATTGATGAACGTGAGGCCGCGGACCGAATCGAATTCGGCCGGCTTCGGCGTGAACGAGACGAGACGCATTCCTTTCTCCGCCGTGCCTGCGTCGAGCAGTCCAGGCTTGAGCCCGTTGCGCGGATCGTTGCCGGTCGGATACGTCTGGGCGCGTAGCGTCGACGACACGGAGAGAGCGACGACGAACGACATTGCGATTGCGTACATGCGGCGAGCAGTTCCCATCAGACGGAGCCTCGGTAGGTGTCTCAAAGGTTGGCGAGCATTTGCTGCATGGTTCCGATCTCGGCGGTCTGCACCGTGGTGACGTCGTTGGCGAACACCGACACGTCGACATCCTGCGCCGCCATCGGCGTGGCGAGCAAGTCCGCCACCATCTTGAGGGCGCCCTCGTGATGCTGAATCATGAGGTTGAGGAACTGTCTGTCGAACTCGGGACCGTGAGATGCATCGAGCGTCGCGAGTTGCGCCGGCGTCAACATTCCCGGCATCGACATGTGGCGCCACGAGCTCGTGTCGGGCGCGACCTGCCTGTTCGCGACGAGCCAGTCCTGCATGAGCCGGATTTCCGCTCGCTGCGACTGATCGATCTTATTCGCGAACTTGAGCAGTCGCGGGTTGGCGCCGTGCGCCGCGGCCATCCGCGACATATAGATCGCCTGTGCGTGGTGCGCGATCATGCCCTGCATGAAGTGCACATCGGCCTCGGTGTACAGCGCCCCCTTGGGGATGTTCACCGGCATCGACATGCCCGCCATCGATTGCTGTGCGGCCGTGTCGCCGGCGGGCTTCTGAGCCGTCTTTGCCGAGTTGCAGCCGGAAACCAGGGCGAAAAGGACGAGTGCCGCGCGGGTGCCGCGCGATTGGAACTTGTTCACGTTTTGTCGATTCTTTGCGACGGGAGCCGAAGGGCGAGACGTGTACGCTATCGTTCAGACAGGGAGTACGCTAGCGCACGCGGCAATGTTGGCTTGCTGCGCTCGGCGCGTCTACCCATGTTCATTGATTCGCCCCTGCCCTGCCCGACCATCTTCACGAGAGAGCGTATGAGGACAACGCACGTAGCGATTCTGGCGCTGGCCCTTCCGGTGGCCCTCGCCTCCCAGCAGCCGTCCGCCGCCGCACCGGCCAATCCGATCACCGCCGCCTTCCGAGGCCGGACCATGGGACTTCAGCGCAACCTGGCGCAGGCGTTCGATTCCATTCCGGAGTCCAAGTTCGGCTACAAGCCGACGCCGGCGCAGTTGACAATCGGGTACATCGCCCAGCACTTGGCGAGCGACAATTATCTCTTCTGCAACGCCTTTGGATCCATGAAGGCCACGGTACCGGCGACGGACAGTATCACCCCCGACTCCGTCAAGGCGAAATGGCCCAAGGACACGCTCGTCGCGAAGCTCAAAGCGTCGCTGACATTCTGCGAAAACGCATTCGCCCAACTCGATGACGCGAAGCTGACCGACCAGGTTCCGCTCACCTTCAACGGCCAAACGCGCAACGTCACGCGCGTCACGATGGTGCTCGGCCACGTGCTCGACATCGAGGATCACTACAGTCAGTTGGCGAACTACATGCGACTCAACAATATCTTGCCGCCGACCGCGCTGCCGCGGCCCGGGCGCGGGGGCAACTAGCCGTTAGCGATGACCGTCTCGTACGACAACAGCAAGATCATCTTCGACGGCATCAAATCCGCCGGAATCAAATCGCTGTCGGCGTTGCCCGAAACGTGGCTCGGCCTTCTCCTCCAGCGCGCCGAGGACGACCCCGACGTGCGACTGGTGCAGGTCGCGAAGGAAGAGGAAGCCGTGGGCATCGCCGCCGGCGCGTACTTCGCCGGCACGCCGCACGTGCTCCTCATGCAGAACCACGGCTTCTTCGGTGCGATCAACGGCATCGTCTCGCTCGCGCAACTCTATCACATCCCGCTCTGCATGCTGATCGCGTTCCGCGGCCACTGGGGCGAGCCCTATCCCTGGCACACGCGCGGCGGCATCGTCACCGAGAACGTGCTCCGCGCGCTCGGCATCCCGTTCGAGTATGCGCGCGACCCGCATAAAGTCGCCAAGCAGATTCGCGAAGCGTGGACATTCTCGCAGAGCTCCCTCTCGCCCGTCGCGCTCCTGCTGACCCGCGATCTCATGGAGGACTGATGCAACGCGCTGCTTGCATCGAGATGATGTACCCCGAGCTCGAGGACAAGCTCGTGGTCACGATCATGGGCGCGTGCGCGCAAGAGCTCTACAACCTCGGCCACCGAGAGAACTTCTTCTATCTGCAGCACGCCATGGGGCTCGCGTCGTCGATCGGGCTCGGCCTGGCGATGCATCTGCCGCGCGAACGCGTGATCGTGCTCGATGGCGACGGCTCGGTGCTCATGAACCTCGGCACGTTCGCAACGCTCGCGCGCTATCGGCCGCGGAATCTGATTCACGTGGTGTTCGACAACGGCAGCCTCCTCTCCACCGGCGGCTTCGACTCGCACACGACCTCCGGCGTGACCGACATCGCCGCCATCGCGCGCGGCGCGGGGATCGAGCACGCC
>DASVYG010000139.1:0-5451 GCA_036392315.1 Gemmatimonadaceae bacterium | reverse complement strand
GGAGATCCCCGACCTCCAGCGCGCCGGCGCCGGCTTTTGGGTTTTCCATGAGGCCGTCGCCGTTCGCGTCCGTGGCGCGCGACCAGGCCATCGCTCGCTTGACGTTCGGCCACAACTCGCGCACGAGCGCCGTGTCTGCCGTCTGACGCCAATATTCGCCGAACGCGAGCACCCAGAACGGCGACGTGTCGCCGTGAAAGAACGCGTAGGGATACTTGCCGAACCAGTCGATCCATCCGGCGCCTTGCGAGATCTCGTGCGTGATCTTGCCGTCGCCGCGTTGGTACTTGGCAAAGAAGCGGAACACGCCGTCGCGCACGAGATCGCTCTGTCCGTCGCCGACCATTGCGAACGAGTTGATCGCCGCATCGCCGCCGAAGAACCATCCGAACCCCGGACGGTCGCTGGCCGGGCCCGACAACCCGTAGCCGGCCACAAGACCGCAGCCGAGATCGGGATTGCAGACGAACGACTCGTCGAGATTGACCTTGGCGTACTCCACGGCACGGTCGAGCATCGGGTCCGGCGAGTGGAGCACGAGACGCGTGTTGCGCAGCGAGTCCTCGTGGGCGACGCGACGCTTCCACTCGTGCTCGGCGGCGCCTGGCGCGATGAGCGATTTATAGAGTGCTAATGCCGAATCGCGCGACATCTCGCCGCCGGCGAGGACGATCGGGATGAAGGCGACGTGCTCGTCGATGCCTCGGCCCGGTGGCTCGCTGAGTCGTGGGGGCGTGTACTGTTGGCCGGCGCCGCCGACGGTGAGCACGAACTGCGGCGGCGCGGCCGCGAGCATGTGCGCCAGCACGTCCGACGCCTGACTGATCGCCGGCGAGCCGAAGTAGGCATTGATGCGTTGGCTGCCCTCGGACATCAGGAACGCGCGCGCGGCATCGTTCCAGATGAGGTATTGTCCGCCGAGTCCAGCCGGCCATGCGAGATGAATGTCGGGCGTGAATCGCGCCACGATCTCCAACGGTCGAATGGCGTCGACCTCGAGGAGCATGACGACGGCCGGCAGGTCGAGCGGGACGAACACATGCTGTTTTACCGTGAACTGCTCGTACGCGTACTCGATCGTGACGCCTTCGGGTCGCTCGACGACGGTCTGAGCGATCGAATGCCCCGGAATCGGCTCCGTGTACTTGGGGATGCGAAACGACAGCTCGAAGTCATGCAGCCATTTGACCGGCCAGCTCCACAGCTCGAATCGTCCGTCCTCGGTTCCCATCGCGATCGCGCGTCGGCCGACGGCGGAGATGAAGGCACCGGGACGCACATCGCCGCGGAGAGCGAGCGGCGACGTACCCAGATCGAATGCGGGGACGGTCCCCGGTGTCGCGGTCGAAGCTTGCTGTGCACGAGCCGAGACGAGTGGCAGCGCGAGCACCAGACCTGCGAGCCGGCGAAGAAACAATCAATGTCCTGGCGGAGGTGGAGGGCGCGCCGCTGGGCGACCGGCGCCTCGGGGCAACTCTACGGTCGACTCATCGGTGCGCAAGCCCTGATGACGTTATTGGCGAAGTTCAGGCTGAGCGGCCGATCTCGAAGCAGCACCGGGCGCGGCCCGTCCGATCGCAGCACTCGGTGACGGCGACACCGACCACGCCGGCGACGAGCTCTTCGACCGCGTGGCAGACCTTTGGCTGCACCGCGACCGCACTCGAAATCGGGCAGGCGAATCCGCGCACGAAGTAGGCGTCCTTCGTGCGCTCGACCTCCACTTCGGACCCGAGCGCCTCGAGCAATGCGGCCGCGGCGCGGACGCGCGTGTCGAGTTGTTTCGGGTTGGCCGGTGCTGCCTGGCCGGGCACCACCCCGTTGGCCTGCGCCAAGCGTCGGCCCACGTCGCGGAACAGATCGTCGAGCGCTGCCGGCGCGAGGCGGTCGCTGAGTGCCGTGAGCAGCTCGCGCAACACCGGCGCGTACGCCGACGACAGGAGCGATTCCGCCTCGTCGGCGATCTCGTACATCGTTGCCGGCTTTCCAACCGTTCCCGCGCGACGAACCCCGGCCGCGCGAACGATGTCGGCGCGCTCGAGTGCTTGCACGTGTGCCCGGACGGCGTTGTCGGTGACGTCGAGGTCGGCGGCGAGCTCCTCGACGCTGTGCGGCCGGCGCCGGAGCAACGCGATGATGCGTCCTCGGGCGCGGCCCCCGACCGATGTCTCCCACCAGCGCATGATTGCCTCCTACGGCATGCTCTAGGATGATGCCGTTCGCCGGAAAACGCAATAAGGACCTGGACTTTCTACTCCGCCAGCGCCGTTGCGGATCCCATGCACACTAGCATCCGCAGAGACGAGCCCGCTCACGCATCAATAATAACACAAGAAAATTATTGACAAATGCACGGTTGTTGCGTACGATCCCACCAACGCACCCGTCCAGTCGAACCACGAACAGGAGCACCCATGGAGCCCGACCGCCTCGCATTCTCCGGCCAACGTGAACCTCGACGCCGCCGCAACGCCCTCGGCGTCGCCGCCCCGTTCATCCTCGGAATCGCCGCCGCGTGCGGATTCTTGGCGTGCGGCTCGTCGACCACCGCGCCCATCGTCGACGTCGTCGATCCAACGCTCGCAGCGCAGGGCAAGAACATCTTCCGGTTCGAGACCTTCGGTGACGAGACGTTCTGGACCGACACCTTGCGCATGCACGAAGTGATTCGCTCGGCGGTCGATCCGACGACGGCGTTGTCGGTCGGCCTCAAGGTCGACACCGACTCCTTGCCCGCGGCCGTCGTGCAGGGAATTCAGAACGGATCGATCAGTCTCACCAGCCCGGCAACCACCGTGGCGCTGCTCAAGCTCAACGCCGTGGTCGGCGTGCGCGGAACGGTGACCAGCGTGAACGGGCAGGATGTGCTCACGCGAGTCGGCATCACGTGCGCTCTCTGCCACTCCACGGTCGACAACTCCTTCGCTCCGGGAATCGGCAAGCGTCTCGACGGTTGGCCGAACCACGACCTCAATCCCGGCGCCATCATCGCGCTGTCGCCGGCGTTGAGCGCAGCGCAGAAAGCGGTCTACAACTCGTGGGGCAAGGGAAAGTACGATGCGCGCTACAACTTCGACGGAAAGAACAATCCGTCGGTGATCCCGCCGGCGTATGGACTGCTCGGCGTGCACAGCGTGACATACACGGGCGACGGATCGGAGATCGCCTACTGGAATCGGTACGTGGCGGTGACGCAGATGCACGGACATGGATCGTTCAGCGAGCCGCGCGCGACGCCGCCCGACAATGTGCAGAATCCTCCGGACTCCGTGTCGGCGCTGCTGCCGGCGCTCCAGGCATATCAGCTCAGTCTCAAGAGTCCCCCGCCGCCCGCGGGTAGCTTCGATGCCACGGCGGCGGAGCGCGGGCGAGTCGTGTTCAACGGCGCCGGGCAGTGCGCATCATGCCACACGGGCGCGCTGTTCACGGACGCGAACAGCCGGCTGCACGCGCCGAGCGAAGTGGTCAGCGAGCCGGAGCCAAACAATGGGCCGAGCTTCGCGTCGCGGAGCGCGACGAAGATGTATCGTACGACGCCGCTGCGCGGGCTCTGGCAGCACGCACCCTATTTCCACAACGGCATCGCGGCAACGCTGGAGGCGGTCGTCGATCTCTACAACACTCGGAAAGGTTTGAACCTCACGACCCAGCAGAAGGCTGACCTCGTTCAGTACTTGAAGTCGCTGTGAACTGACCGGTCGACGGACTATCGTTCGTTCCCCGGGCCTGCGCTCGAGCCGGCGGCCCGGGTTCTCTCGATCGTTCGTCCCATGAGCATTCTCGTCTACGGCGCCAACGGCTACACCGGTCGGCTCATCGCCGAGCGCGCGCACCGCGTCGGCGTGCGACCGATCCTCGCCGGCCGCCGCGCTGACGCCGTCGCGCCGATCGCCGCGGAGCTCGGGTTCGAGCATCGCGTCTTCCCGCTCGACACGCCCGCGCAGATTGCGCGCTCACTTGTCGGCGTGAGCGCCGTGCTGCTTGCCGCCGGACCATTCTCGGCGACGAGCGCACCAATGCTCGAGGCGTGCATCATGGCGGGCGTGCACTACCTCGACATCACCGGCGAGATCGCCGTATTCGAGCACTGCGCCGCTCAGCACGAGCGCGCGCTCGCGGCGGGCGTCGTCGTACTTCCGGGCGTCGGATTCGACGTCGTGCCGTCGGATTGTCTCGCGGCTACGCTCGCCGCCGCATTGCCTGGCGCGACGCACCTCGAGCTCGCGTTCGCCAGTGCGGGCGGGAGCGGGCCGCGGATCAGTCGCGGCACCGCGAGGACCATGCTCGAAGGCTTTGGGCAGGGCGGGGCGGTGCGTCAAGAGAGCCGAATTCAGCGGGTCCCGCTCGCGTGGCGCACGCGGCGCGTCGCCTTTCGCGACAAGGAGCGAACGACGGCGTCGATCCCGTGGGGCGACGTCGCGACGGCATACTATTCGACCGGGATTCCCGACATCGTCGTCTACACCGCGATGCCGCGACGGCAAATTCGCGCGCTGGGGCTGGCGCGGCTTCTGGCGCCGATCGTTCGCCTCCATGCGGTGAAGCAGTTCGTTGCTCGGCGCATCGAGCGTGGCGCACCCGGGCCGGATGAGAACACTCGACGCAACGCGCGAACGCAACTGTGGGGACGCGTGGTCGACGCCGATGGTCGTTCGGCCGAGGCGACGCTCGTGACGACGGAGAGCTATCGATTGACCGCGGAGACGGCCGTCGAGTCGGCGCGACGCGTCGCCGCAGGACTGGTCACGCCGGGATTCCGCACGCCGTCGCTTGCGTTCGGGGCTGGCTACATCGCGGAGTTCGACGGCTGCGACATCGCGATGTCACCGTAGATAGGCAGAAACGCCCTTGTGAGAGCTCGGCGTCGTTCCTAACCATAGCACGCGATCAATTCCCGCCGGCTGGTCGGATAAGATTAGAACCTTCTAATGTTTGGCGGGCATCGCGGTCGTTCCATCCTCCTGTAGTACCGGCGCGGGCTGTCGAATCGCCGTCCGGGTCACGCGTCACACACCGTTCGCTGGGTCTCTCTGAATGTCGGCGACCACGTCTTCGGCAAAACCTTTCATACGCCTCTGGTCGGCGCCACCCGCTCCGCCGCAAGACCGTCGACCGCTCCGCTATTCGATCGACGAGGCGCTCGGCGTCGTCTTTATCGATCTGCTCGCGGTGCAGGACGCGCACGCGGTGGTTCGGGCTCTTCAGCAGGTTCGGCTAGACCCGTCATTCAGGCGCGACCTGAGCGTCTGCGTCGACTGCCGCTGCTTGACTGATGCGCCGGACGCCGACGACGTGCGGGCGATCGCCGCATTGTGGCCGCGCGGCGCGACGAGCGGTTTCACCGGGCGCTGCGCGATCGTCGCGAGCTCGGCGTGGGCGTACGTAAGCGCAAAGGCGTTCACCGCGCTCGCCGGCGTTCGCGGAAACCGCGTGCAGGTGTTCGCCTCCTGC
>DASVYG010000138.1:0-7711 GCA_036392315.1 Gemmatimonadaceae bacterium | reverse complement strand
ATCGCATCGGCCACGTCATCGATCGAGCAGCCACAGAGCGTGTCGTGCGGATGGGCGGCAAGCAGCGTGCGCCACGCGTGTTCGACGAGGTGACGCCGCGTTCGCGTCGCCCGCGCGGCCAGCGCCGCCCACGGCTCGGCGTCTCGAAGGAGCAACCGCCCGGCAATTGCGTTGAGCCGCTTCTCGTGCGCGCGCGTTGCGAAGGTGCCCTGCAGCGTCCACGTGTAGCCGTACGAGTCTCTCAGTTCGGCGTGCACCACCGCGAGTGATCGTGTCGACGCTTCGGCCGCGAGTCGCTCGGCAAATTGTCGGAGTGTGCTGCGATGCACATCATCGGTCAGCCCTGCTTGCTCCAGGGCGGCGAGCGACTCGCGAAAGTCCGGCTGGCGAGCGTGATGATCGGCGCCACTCGGCACGAGCACGACGCCCGTCGTGGAGCGCGGAACGAGCTCGGCCCGCATGCGCTGCCATCGGGCTTGGGCCGAGGCGCGGTCAGTCGGCAAGTGCGAACCGAACTCGTAGCCGTCGCGCGGCAGATGGTAAAGCGTGACCACGTCGCCATTGGGAGCGGCCCAACGCACCGCATCACCGATCGGCCAACGCGGCCCGCCGTAGCCGCGCCAGAGAATGATCGTCGCGAGACCAAAGCCGGCGGCAATGGACGGTAGAGACGCCGGATGTCCGAACGAATCGGGACAGTACAGCACGGGCGGAGCCGTTGCCCCAAATCGACGAAGCACGCGCCGGCCTGCGAAAAGATTGCGAACCAGTGCCTCTCCGCCCGGAATCAATTCGTCGGCCAACACGTACCACGGTCCGGCCTCGAGTCGACCCTCGTGCAACAGTGCGCGAAGCTCGTTCGTACGCTCCGGGCGCACGGCAAGATAGTCCTCGACGATGATGGATTGTCCGTCGAGCAGAAAGCTCTCGCCGACGGCCGGCGGATCGTCGAGCAGGTTGTCGACCAGCGTCACGAGACGCTGGCGAAATCGCTCCAGCGGCTGGTACCACTCCCGATCCCAGTGCGTGTGTGTGACGACGTGGACGTCGAGGGCCATCGGTGAGCGAGAGATTGGGGACGTAGGCGGGAGGCGACAAAAAGGCCGCGGCGATATTCGCCGCGGCCGTCCATCGGGCGCAAGTGAGCGACGCCAAAGCGCCGACGTCAGACCACCGGACGCCGACCGGTAACGAGCCGGATCACGATGATGATCAGCGCGATCACGAGCAAGATATGGATCAGACCGCTGGTGACGTGGAACGCCAGGAATCCGAGTGCCCAAAGGATGACGAGCACGAGCGCGAGTGTGAGTAGCATAGCGGTTTTTTCTCCGGTGCGAGTTCCGTGACGACGCCTCGGCTCAGCTCGAAGGCAACAGTCGTACCGGACTTAGGCGGTCACTTGGGATTGATGTCCAACTCTTCTTGGCCGAGTTCGCCAGCGGGCGGATACGAAACCTCCTCGCCGTCGACTACGGCGAACGAGGTGAGGCTGTGCGGGCTCGTTTTGGTATCCAGGATGTGCTGCACATCGACGTCTTTGGCAATCAGGGCATCGCTGACCAGGCTGCGATGACAGCGCCAAGGAACGGCCTCCGAGCACATTATTGCGGTCGGCGTCTCGCGCGCGGCGACTATCAGGCGATCGATCGCTTCGCGAAACGCGTCGGAGCGCATGTACTCGGCATAGCCCGCAAAGCCCTCGTTGCGCCAAGCGGTGGGCGGTGCCTCGGGCGACGGCCTTCGCCGACCGCCAAGCTCGGGGTGGTGCTCGTACTCGATCCCTTCTGACCGGAGCCGCGCCGCGAGCGCTTCGGAGTTGAAGTGCGGATATCGGCGCGATCCCGGAAACCGTCGAATGTCCCAGACGCGCTTCACCCCCGATCGCCGAAGCAGCCCCACAAAATCGTCAGTGGAGCGCGTCGAATGACCGATCGTGAAGATGGTCAAGGAATCGGCGGTCCCTCGGTTCCGTTATCGACGCGCTCCTCATAGGTGGTGCGACGCGGAACGATCACGTTGTCGGACGGTGTCCGGCCCGAGCTGAGCGGCGCCACCCGCGCCACATGCGCGATCCGGGCCATGAGGATTCTCCCCGCGCGCACGTCGTGACCCATATCGATGAGCAAATGCGCGAGATCGCCGGTGCCCCACAAGACGCCCGCCAGCACGATCAACCGGCTCGCTTCGCCGAGGAGCGTTGGAAGCGCGGCCGAGCCCTGGGTGTAGAGACCCGTCGCGACTTCCGCGATCAGCAGCACGACGAGAATGATGGCCATGAACCGGAACAGCTTCGACAGGTATCGCAGACCGGTATATGGCTCGATGTCGCTGGCGCGCACTTCGCGGATCTCGCGCGCCTCGTCGGTCTCCGGCTTGCCGTCGCGATCTTTGCTCTCGGATTCACGATCCACGGTCATCGTGCTTCCGTCTGACATTCTGCGATGCTCAACCACGTCAGCCTCCTGAGGTCCCCGACCAGCGCGCGCGATAGCCACGCGTGTCGATGTGAATGAAAGGTCCGTGCCCAGGCGCGGCCGTATAGACGCCGGCGCCCCCAATCAGCTCGGGATGAGCAACGTCGACCCGGTCGACCGCCTGCAAAATCACCCGAGCGTCGTCAATGCTGATCTTGCCGTCATGGTTGAGATCGTCCATCTGGCCGTCACCGTCGTCGTCGATGTAGATGTCCGACGCGTCGCCGTACATGTGACGGCTGAGATTGGCTCGGCCACCAGTGTTTCCGCCGGTGTAGTTGTACTGGGGCGTGCGAAAGCCACTCATCACCCGGACGCCGTGCACGTCAACGCCGTGGGCTTCGAGATCCGTCAGCACCAGCTCGAGCTTGTCGATCAGTCGCGGCTGGAGCACGAGATATTTCGGCCACACGTTGGGCTGATCGTGCGTGAGGAAATCGCGCAGCTTGAAATGGTCCGATACCGGGGTGTCGGCATTCTCCGGCGTCACTTCGATGAAGCCGGCCGGGTTGGCGTACGTCCACGCCGGAGCTTTCGCCGAACCCACTTTCCCGTGCTCGCTCGGCCAGGTGCCGACATAGTAGAGGCCAACGCGACCGTTCTTCTTGGCGCTGAACGGCAGCATCGCGATGACATTGAAGTTGGCGACCGGACGCACCGCGTTGCCGATCGCCAACAATACGCTCCAGATTCCCGAGCCCTTTGGCGCAGCGGCGACTTGTCCGCTCTGTGCGTATTGAACGCGTCCGCCCGGCGGGAGCGTGTCGGGCGTCAACGGCGCGGGCGACGGCTCGATTGCCGCGCGAAGCTTGCCACTCGCCCCCCGCTCGCCGGCGAACATGCGATTGACCAGCGCGGTCAGCGCCGCGTCGGTGAGGTACGCTGTCGTCGGCGCACTGGCGTGGGTGAGCGCGCTGGCCATCGCCGATGTCACGGGTGTGATTTCGCCGTCGCTTCGAGCCGTGGCGCCAAGCTCCCGCGCCGAAGCAATCGACCACACCCAGCCAACGGCAAAGGCGAACAGCACCACGCCGCTCACGATGTCGAGCACGCGCTCGCCCCGCGGCGTGACCCCCGGCCGGTTCCACCAGCGACGCCGATACGCGGCTTGCGACGGAACATCCAACACATGCTCGAAGAGTTGCGCCCAATCGGGATGCGCATCGCCGGTTGATTCCGCCGCTCTCGGTGTGGAACTTCCGGTCCTCACCAACCACACTCGCTTTCAATTCGATCGCCGCCAACCCCACCCGAATGCAATCGCTGCTCGATCTGCTCCACCGTGTCCGCGACGTTCGCGCGATCATCGCGTGGGGCGGCTACGTCGGACTGACGACGATCATCTTCGCCGAAACCGGACTGCTGATCGGCTTCTTTCTTCCGGGAGACTCCCTGCTCGTCACCGCCGGGCTGCTGGCCGCTACCACGGGGGTATTCAACGTCTTTGGTTTGGGGCTGCTGCTCACCGTGGCGTCGGTCCTCGGCAACACGGCGGGCTATGGAATCGGCCGTGCGGCGGGACCGCGGCTGTTCACGCGCGAAGACTCGCTGCTCTTCAACAAGAAGCATCTGTATCGCGCCCATGAGTTCTACGAGAGGCGTGGCGGCATAACGGTCATCATTGCGCGATTCATGCCCATCGTCCGCACCTTCGTGCCGGTCGTGGCCGGTATGGCCCAGATGAACTACCGACGGTACACCCTATATAACGTCATCGGTGGTGTCGGGTGGATCTGGAGCATGTTGTTCATCGGTTACTTCCTGGGGCGCTACATTCCGGGCATCGACCGGCACATCGAGACGGTGATCGTCCTCGTGGTCCTCATTTCGCTGTTGCCGGGAATCATTGGTTGGATGAGACGCGGGACGCGGGAGGCGAACAGCGCGGCGCAGTAGGCGTTGCGCCGCTCCACGGGCCTGCGTCTCCGCAGTCCGAGACCCGCACCAGGAGAGAAAGACCATGGCGTTCTCGCTACCCGCGCTCCCGTACGCATACGATGCGCTCGAGCCGCACATCGACGCACGCACGATGGAAATCCACTACACGAAACACCATCAGGCGTACGTCAACAATCTCAATGCGGCGATCGAAAAGGCGCCGGAGCTCCAGGGCAAATCGCTCGACGAGTTGCTGCGCCGAATCAATTCGGCGCCGGACGCGGTCCGAGCCGCCGTCCGCAACAACGGCGGCGGCCACTGGAACCACACGATGTTCTGGGAGCTGATGGGCGCGAACAAAGGCGGTGAGCCAACGGGCAAGTTGGCCAGCGCGATCAAGAGCGCGTTCGGCGACTTCAGCAAATTCAAGGAGCAGTTCGCGGCGGCCGGCGCGGGCCGGTTCGGCTCGGGCTGGGCATGGCTGATCAACGACGGCGGCAAGCTGTCGATCACCAGCACCCCGAACCAGGACAATCCGCTCATGGAGGGCAAGACGGCGATCCTTGGCTTGGACGTCTGGGAGCATGCGTACTATCTGAAGTACCAGAATCGACGTCCCGACTACATCGCGGCGTGGTGGAACGTGGTGAACTGGGACGCCGTCGCCCAGCGATTCGGTTGACCTCGGCCGAGCTACCCCGAGAATACCACTCCGGCGCGCATGACGAAGCGCACCCGTCGAAGGGCTGTGATGTCCTTCGACGGGTCATCGGCCACGGCGACGATGTCGGCATCGAAGCCGGGTGCGAGAACACCGGCCCGCTCGCCAAGACCGAGCGCCCGCGCAGTGGCCGATGTCGCCGAAGTGATCGCGTCCATGGCCGATTGGCCGGCGCGTACGCGACAGATGAGCTCATCGGCGTTGTGACCATGCGCGAGGGCCACCGCATCCGTGCCGAAGATGATCTTGAGGCCAGGCGTGTGCAGGGCGTGCTTGAACATCTCGGTGGCCGTGGGAATCGCCTTCGCCAGCGCGTCGAATGACTGTTCGCTAAACCCGGATCTCGAATAGACGTCGCGGTGATCGATGTAGTTCTGGAACACGAGACACACCTGTGGGTCGAAGATCGTTCCGTGCTCCGCCATGAGTCTGAGCTCCGCGTCGGTGGCGAACGTGCCATGCTCGATCTCGGTGCAGCCAGCGAGCGTGGCGGCACGCACGCTCGCCGCCGAGATGGCGTGCACGACGGACCGAAGTCCCTGCGTCTTGGCTTCGCCGCAGATCGCGGCCAACTGCTCGTCGGAGAGCGTCTGCGCGCCGCCGGCGCCGAGGCCCGCCGATGCGAAGAGTTTGATGAGATCAGCGCCCTGCGTCTTGAGTGCGTGCACCAATCCGCGAAGCGAGTCGGGCGACAGTCGCCGATCGCTGATCTGGGTGATCGACGTGAGAATGCGGGGGCCGGGCATTTGCCGCCGATTCACGGCGTCGCGCAGGTCGATATCCTCCGGGCCCCCCACGCTTTGAATCGTCGTGAACCCAGCCGCCAACGTGGCGTAGAGATTTCCCGCTCGAGCCAGTGCGGACTGCGCCGGTGTATCGGTGTCGCGAGCTGAATGGAGCGCGCCCTCTCGGTTGATGTACCACCCCGGGTGCACGTGGGCGTCGATGAGGCCGGGCAAGAGGGTAGCAGAGCCGAGCTCGTAGGTTGCGTCGCGACCGCCGGCGCCGACGTTGGAATCGACACGCTCGATGTGACCGCCGCGGACCGTGACGAGTACGTCGACGAGCTCATGCCCGCGTCCATCGATGAGTCGCGCGGCGTGAATCGTGAGTGGGGTGTCGCCCGGTGCAGCGATCGCCCCATTTTGCGCGGTCGCCGCCGACGCGGCCCCGATAATGATCGATAGCGAACATGAGAGCAGGCTGAGCGTCTTCATGGCCATGGGTGTGAGTGCGATGAAGCTGCGGGACGGACGCCGGTTCTGCCACTCTCACGCATGTCCGCATCGGCCACGCGTGTATATTCCGTCGCGCTCGCCAAGGCCCGTCGCGGTGAGCGCGCACACGCTCCCGCCCCGTCGACATGACGCTCAGCGGCTCGATCATACTACTCTTGCTGGTCGCCGCCGTGGTGGCGCTCGTCGCGCGGCGCGTCCGCGTGCCGTACACGGTCGCGCTGGTTGTCGCCGGGCTGCTGCTGGGCGCGTCGCCGCTGCTGCATCCGCCCCCGCTGACGAAAGAACTGCTGTTCGCCGTGTTTCTTCCGGGGCTCTTGTTCGAGGCCGCGTTTCATCTCGAAGCCGAGGAATTCTGGCGGAATCGAGTCACGATCTTCTCGCTCGCATTGCCGGCGGTGGCGCTGGCGACGTTGCTCACGGCCGGCGCGCTCGTGTTCGCGCTCAGACTTGGCGGCATCGCGCTCGCGTGGGGTCCGGCGTTCGTGTTCGCGACGCTGATCGCGGCTACGGACCCAATCGCGGTCGTCGCGCTCGTGCGTACGCTGGGTGCGCCGGCTCGTCTCAGCGTGTTGATCGAGGGCGAGAGTCTGCTCAACGACGGAACCGCGGCCGTCTCGTTTACTGCTGCGGTTGGATACGTTCTGGGCTTCGAGACGAATGCCGCGTCGGTCGGGCTGCATTTCGTTTACGCGATCGGCGCGGCTGTTCTAATCGGCGCGGCCACCGGACTCGCCGCGCGCCGCCTCCTGGGCTGGCTCGACGACGTGATGGTCATGATCACGATGACGACGACGGCCGCCTACGGGTCTTTCCTCGTCGCCGACTCGGTCGGCGCATCCGGGGTGATCGCCGCGGTCACCGCCGGCCTATTGAGTGGGACCGATGCCTCGCAGCGCGCGATATCTCCACCGACCCGAGCGGCGCTGCAAGGCTTCTGGCAATACGTCGCCTTCGCGCTCAATTCACTGGTGTTCCTGCTCATCGGATTCCAGGCGCGCGTCTCACAGGTGCTCGTTGCGTGGCGGATGATCCTCATCGCGTATGTGGTCGTCACGGTCGTACGCATCGTCGTGACCTACAGCGTGGTCGGCGTGATGCCCAAGCGTGAACGACTGCCCCGCGGCTGGACGGCGGTACTGGCGTGGAGCGGGCTGCGCGGCAGTCTCTCGATGGTGCTCGCGCTCAGCCTCTCGGCTGCGATGCCGCAGCGCGACACGATCATCGACATGACGATCGGCGTCGTCGTCTTGTCCATTCTGCTGCAAGGATTGTCGGTCTCGCCACTCATGCGCCGGCTCGGGCTCGAGACGGTCGAAGGAGCACGTGCCGCCGCGAGCGAAACGTCCTAGCCGCCGCCGACGTCTACTGCGCCGCCTCTCCCTCGAGATACGTGTAGC
>DASVYG010000137.1:0-3174 GCA_036392315.1 Gemmatimonadaceae bacterium | reverse complement strand
CATCGGACGCGCCGTACCAGAACGTCCACTCGCTGATCATTCGGTCCGTCTCGGCAGCCTTGAACCGATTCGTCTTCGTCGTCACCCACGCGGTCATGAATCCGCCGTATGATCCGCCGGTCACACCCATGCGCGTGGAGTCGACGTCGGGACGCTTTGCCACCATGTCGACGGCCTTCATCAAATCCTCATAGTCCTTACCGCCCCAATCGCCGCGACTCGCGTAGGTGAACTCGGCGTTCGTTCCGCTCGACCCGCGCGGGTTGGTGAACAGGACGAAAAACCCTGCGCCGGCGATATTCTGGAATTCGTCGAACCAATTTTCGCCGTACGCCGAGTGGGGTCCGCCGTGAATGTAGAGCACGAGCGGATATTTTTTCGCGGGATCGTAACCGTACGGCTTCATGAGCCAGCTCTCGATTTCGAGACCGCCGACCGACTTGACCATGAATCGATCGGCATCCGCCCATGCGACTTCGGCATTCAGCTTGTCGTTGAACGACGTCAGCTTTCGCTCACAGCCACCAGCGCTGCCGGGACAGGCGCCGTCGATCGGGGCGACGTAGAGCTCCGTGGGATGCGTGAGATCGGTCGACACGTAGACGACGTGCTGCTCTGATTTATCGAACGCCACCGCGCTGATCTGCCGGCGGCCGCCAAGCACCGTCGAGATCTTCTTGGTGTCGGGATCGACCTTGTAGAGTCCCGTGCTGCCACCGGTCGACGTGACCATCGCGATCTGGCCGCTGGCGAGCCAACGGATCTGTCCGGGCTCGTACTGCCACGACCCGAGCACGTCTTGCGGCTTGCCGCCGGCCGCGCTCTCTACGAAGAGGCGCTGATTCTTGAATCGGCCGGTCTGCCCAACGAACGCGATTCGCTTGCTGTCCGGCGACCATGCGATCTGCGACTCGTTTCCCGGGTACTCGAGTGCGCGCGGCTTACAGTCGGGCGCCTGCGCCTCGCACCCCGCGACGGGCAGAAGAAAAATCTCGGTATCGTTCCGCGGCTGCTCGTCGCGCTTCCGATCGGGGGCGAGCTTGCCGATCGAATCGCGCTCGGCGTTCACGGCCGAGTCGGAGCGCAGCTTCGCGTCTGCGATGAACGCGACCCATTTGCCGTCGGGCGACACGACCGCGTTGCGATGCGAGTAATTGGTGTTGGTGAGCTGCTTTCGCGGTTGGCCCGTTCGTTCGATGTAGAGTTGTGACGGCTTGAGTGTATCGACCCGCGGTGCGACGCGCGGACCAGGCAGATAGCCCCGGCCGTTGCCCTTGTACGTCATGTCGACAATCTGTCGCCCGTCGAAGCGCGCCGCGTTCTCGGGTTTCGTGATGGCGTTGAAGGGCGGGCGCGCCATCGGCTGCATGCGCGCGAATGGATCGTTCGCCGCCGTCGTGTCGCTCGACGAATCGCTCGGCGCGCCGCCCCGTCCGCCCCCACGTCCACCACGGCCGCCCCCCTGCTCAGTCGTCACGATGGCGAAGCTACGGTCCGCTGGAAGTGATCCGGATTGAATGCGCGGCGGCCCGTCGGGTTGAAACGCCTCGCCGGACGGTTGGTCCATGCGCAGCGCCCATGTCGTGCCGCGTCCCCCGGGTCGCTGCGAAGTGAAATACAGAATCTTGCCGTCGTCGGAGAAGCGCGGGTTGCTGCTCTCGAACGCCGGCGCGGTGTAGCGCACCGGATCTCCACCCTGCGCGGGAACGACCCAGACCTCCGAGTGGCGTTTGTTTTCGGCCTCGCGGACGGTGGTCACCGTAAAGGCGATCTTTGAACCGTCCGGCGACAGCGCCGGAGTACCCACGGTGGTCAGCTTGTACCAGTCGGCCGGACGAAACGCATGCTGTGCGGACGTTGGCTGTTGCGCAACCGCGAACGGGCTATGCGCGAACGGGCCATGTGCCAGCAAGATGACGGCGACGAGTTTCTGCACACGCATCGAATTCTCCAGTTGGAGCGCTGATCTGGAACGGAAGGCGCCCAAACTTGCGGACGGAGCGTGGT
Organism: Gemmatimonadaceae bacterium; assembly: GCA_036392315.1. Lineage (GTDB taxonomy): Bacteria > Gemmatimonadota > Gemmatimonadetes > Gemmatimonadales > Gemmatimonadaceae > JAQBQB01. The sequence goes on along the minus strand of DASVYG010000137.1, from coordinate 1,167 downwards.
CGAGTCCAGCCTGCAGGCCGGCAGAAAAAGGCAACGGCCTGAAGCCGAAGCTCCAGACCGTTGACTCGCGGAGGAGGGAACGTGCCCACCCGCACGCTCGCACTCGCTCTCGCTTGTGAATCCCCTCTGACTTACGCGCCTGGTGACGCCGCGTGGCCACCCTTCTTCCACGCCTTGCCGGCGCGCTGAGCAACCCGCTGCTCGAACTGCTTCACGTTCGCATCGAACTTGACTTGGTTCTCAGGCGTCAACGCCGCGCGGAGATCTGCGCGCTCTGCCTCGAGCAACTTCTTAGTCTGCTCGCGCTGTGCGGCGGAGTTCTGCCACATTGCCTTGAGCGCGGCCGTATCGCCACGCTGGCGGGCCTGGCGCGCCGCCTCCATCTGCGGCTTGAACTGCTCGCGAAGCGCCTTCATCTGTGGCGCATACTTGGCCTGCACGTTCTTGACGTTTGACTTCTCGGCGTCACTGAGCGTGATGCCCTTGAACAGCTGTCCACGCATTCCCGGGCCAAAGCCTTGGCGCATGCGTTGGCCGTGCGCTCGCTGAGCAGTCGCCGGGGGCGCCTGTTGCGCCGCAGCGACCGCGGCACCGCCGACCACAAGCATCGCGGCAGCAAGCGCAGTACGAATATGGGTCATGGTGATCCTCCACCAGTTATGAAGAGTCGCGGCGCCATTGCGCCGTCGAACTGGTAGACGCTGTGGTACAACGGACGTTAATTCGCCCCGAATGCGTGAGGCCGCTTGGATTGGACGGGCCGCCCCGGCAGGCCCGCTAGGCCCCGCTGCCCACGTACGCCACGGCGCTTATCTCGACGGTAATTCCACGAAGATTCGCCCCCACGGCGGTCCGCGTAGGATAGGGCGTCGGCATCAACTCCTTGTAGACCGTATTGAACCGGCCCCAATCGTCGACGTCGGCAAGGTACACGACCATCGAAACCACATCGGAGAGCGACGCACCGGCGGCTTCGAGCGCGCGGCGCACGTTGGCAATGACCTGCCGCGTTTGCGACTCGACGTGGTCGCCGACGATGTCGCCCGAGACGGGGTCGCGCGGGATCTGTCCCGAGATGAATACGAATCCGCCGGCCTTGACCGCCGGCGAGTACGCGCCGGCCGGCGCGGGAACATCGCCGCCCAGTCGGACTGGTTGCCACTGCCG
>DASVYG010000136.1:0-9706 GCA_036392315.1 Gemmatimonadaceae bacterium | reverse complement strand
TGTTTCTTGGCGGCATCGCGCTGGCGATTTATGCTCTCGAGCTGAATCGACGCGTCCAGCAAGGCCAGGTGGAGCGAGTCCGCCTCGCGCGCGACCTCGCCGAAGCTCGGCTGAGCGCGCTGTCCCTTCAGCTCCGGCCGCATTTTCTCTTCAACACACTGAACAGCGCCATTGCGCTCATCGGACGCGATCCCGATGCGGGCGAGGACATGCTCACTGATCTGAGCGAGCTGCTGCAGGACACGCTCCACGATGACGGTCACGAGGTGCCGCTCGCACGCGAGCTGAAGTACCTCGACTCGTATCTGCGAATCATGCAGCGACGGTTCAGCGACGCTCTGTCCACCGTGATCGAGGTCGAGTCGGACGTGCGTAACGCGCTGGTGCCGAAGCTCCTCCTGCAGCCGATCGTCGAGAACGCCATAGAGCATGGGTTGGCCGCCAGCGCGGGGAAGGGCCGAGTTGTGATCCACGCGTCGGCAGTCGACGGATGCGTGCAGATCGTTGTCACCGATGACGGCGTCGGGTTTCTCCAGAGCGAGCGCCGACGGAACGGCGTCGGTCTCGACAACACTCGACGACGGCTCGAACAACTGTATGGCGCCGGTCACCGATTCCACATCGAGTCGGGAACGAACGGGGTCACTGGCACCACGGTGACGATCGAGATTCCCCATCGCGTCGCCGTGCGAACGTATGAGACGTAGAGTCTTGATCGTCGATGACGAGGCGTTGGCTCGCGAGCGAATGTGTCAACTGCTCGCAGCATTCGATCAATTGGTCATTGCCGGGGAGTGCGCCAACGGCACAGCGGCGATCGACGCGGTGGCCGCGCTCAATCCGGACATCGTCTTTCTCGACGTGCAGATGCCCCGGGTAGACGGGTTCGATGTGCTCGCAGCGCTCGACGACCGAGTGGACGTTGTCGAGATGCCACTGATCATCTTCGTCACCGCATTCGACGAATACGCGACGAAGGCCTTTGAGGTCGCCGCGCTGGACTACTTGCGAAAGCCGGTATCCCGAAGGCGACTGGGCGTGGCGGTCTCGCGCGCCATCAACCAGTTAGACCTGCGCGATTCGGCGCGAGCCGCTGACCGGGCACCGGACCAGCCGGTAGCTGAAATCGCGCCAACGACGGCGCACACCTACGCCACGCGTTTCGTCGTGCAGCGGGGCGATATCTCGCACTTCGTGCGGCCGAGCGATATCGACTGGATCGAAGCTGCGGGCAACTACGTGCGGCTTCATGTCGCAGGCACTGCGTACATGGTCCGCGCGACGATGGCGGACGTAGACTCGCGGCTCGATCCCCGCCAATTTGTGCGGGTCCACCGGTCGGCCATCGTCAATCTGGACCGTCTGGTGAGAGTCGAGCCCTTCACGCACGGCGAATATGTGGTCGTCGTGGCAGGGGGGACGCGCCTCCGTTCGAGTCGGGCGCACAGCGGACGATTGCGTGAGCTGCTGCGAAAGGGCGTCGGCTGAATGAGCCCCGAGCGCTTCGTGATCAGCGGGTTCGAGGAAATCAGATGAACACATTGCTGCACGACCTACGGTACGCGACGCGAATGTTGCTCAGGGCGCGCGCGTTCGCCGTCATCGCCGCTCTCACGCTGGCCTTGGGAATAGGCGCCAGCACGGCGCTCTTCTCCGTCGTCAACGGCGTACTCCTCAATCCGCTGCCTTACCCGCGCGCGAGCGAGCTGGTCACGATCTACGAGGACGCGCCGGGGGTGAGCAAGGCTTCGATGAGCTATTTGAATTTCCTCGACTGGCAGCGAATGTCGCGGACGTTCTCGTCGATGTCGATCTACCGCTACCAGGACTACAGCTTGACCGGCGCTGGTCAAGCGGAACGCCTCACCGGCTTCATGGTCTCAGCCGACTTCTTCCGAACGCTCGGCCAAGCTCCCATCCTCGGCCGCGACCTCACAACCGACGACGATCGCGTGGGCGCGTCGCCGGTCGCGATCCTGAGCGGTGGTTTTTGGCAGCGACGCTTCGGTGGATCGCGTTCCGTTCTGAACAGCACGATCACGCTCAACGGCGCTCTCTACACCGTGGTCGGCGTCATTCCCTCGGGCTTCACGTTTTATGGACAGCAGCGCGACGTCTACACCGCGATCGGCCAGTGGAACGATCCGTCGTTTCGCGACCGGGGCATCGAGGTCAGCACGCATGCATTCGGTCGACTCAAGCCCGGCGTGACGCTCGCGCAGGCCAACGCTGACATGCGCATCGTCGCGCGCAATCTCGCGGCGACCTATCCTGTTGCCGACAAGAACATCGGCATCGGCATCGTTTCCATGAAGCAGGATATCGTCGGCAACGTGCAGCCGTTCCTCTTGGTGCTGCTGGCCGCGGTCGGGTTTCTCCTGCTGATCGCGTGCGCGAACGTGGCCAATCTCTTACTCGCGCGCTCGATGGGACGCTCGCGGGAGTTCGCCATTCGTGCCGCGCTGGGCGCGAGCCAGACGCGCGTCATTCGACAGTTGCTCACCGAGAGCATGCTGCTCGCCGGCCTCGGCGGATTGTCTGGGCTGTTGCTCGCCGCGTGGGGGACGAAGCTCGTCGTCAAGATGCTTCCCGGCCAACTACCGCGAGCGGGCGACGTCGCGCTGGATTCGCACGTCCTGCTGTTCGCGATCTGCGCGTCGGTCGGCGCCGGTATCTTGTTCGGTCTCGCTCCAGCGCTCAAAACGTCGCGGGTGAACCTGCAAGACGTGCTCAAGGAAGCGGGCCGCGGCTCGAGCGGTCGGCGACACGCCCTGCAACGAACGTTCATCGCCGCGGAGGTCGCGCTCGCTCTCGTGCTGCTCGTCGGGGCAGGACTCATGCTGCGCAGCCTGCAGGCGTTGTGGCGCGTGGACCCCGGGTTCGTGCCGGACCACGCGATCACCTTCAGCCTGTCCATGCCGTCGTCGCCCAACACGACGTCCGCCGAGACGCGCGCCCAGTTGCGGCGGTTCGACGCGACGATGCAGTCGGTGCCAGGCGTCGACGCCGTCTCGGTGACGCTCGGCTCGCGCCCCATGGTTCACGACACGTCGCTGCCATTCTGGATCGAAGGCCGGCCCAAGCCGGCAAACCTCCACGACATGCCACAGACGATGTGCTATCTCGTCGAGGGAGGATTCCGCCAAGCCATGGGCGTTCGTCTCGAGCGCGGTCGCTTCGTCACGGCGCAGGATGACGAGCGTTCACCGCTCGTCGTCGACATCGACGACGTTTTCGCGCGCACGTATTTCCCCAACGAGAATCCGATCGGGAAACGCATCAACCTCGCCGGGTTCGACGTGCAGGTGGAGATCGTCGGCGTCGTACACCACATCAAGCAGTGGGGGCTCGGCGCCGATCCGACGTCGGCGATCGAAGCGCAGATCTACTATCCGTTCATGCAACTTCCGGAAAAGCTCATGCCGATGGTCGCGGATGCGGTCGCCGTCGTCCTGCGCACGCGGAGCGATCCGACCGCGCTGATGGATGCGGTGCGTCGCGCCGTCGCCGAACTGGAACCCGGCGATGTGATCTACCGCGTGCAAACCATGGATGACATCGTCGCGAGCTCGCTTGCCGCGCGACGCCTGTCCATGGTTCTGCTCAGCGTGTTCGCGACACTGGCGTTGGTCCTCGCGTGCGCCGGCATCTACGGCGTGATCTCGTACCTGGTCGCGCAGCGCACGCACGAAATCGGTGTACGCATGGCGCTCGGCGCGCAGCGCTCCGAGGTTTTGCGTCTGATACTAGGGCAGGGCGCGCGCATGGCAGCGATCGGCGTCGCGATCGGAGGCGTTGCGGCGCTTGGCCTCACGAGGCTCATGGCGAACGAGCTGTTCGGCGTGACGGCGCACGACCCGCTGACGTTCACCGGCGTTGCCGGTCTCATCATGTTCGTGGCCGTCGCGGCATGCTACGTTCCCGCGCGGCGCGCAATGCGCGTCGACCCGGTGGTCGCGCTACGGTCGGAGTAGACGGCGACCGTAAGCAGACCCCTCGAAACCGACAACGAATGGCCCACACGCTCGGAGGCAGTCGGCCCCATAGTCTTGACAAGGGAACGCACGAGCCGTACGATATGCATAACCTTGCCTAGGGAAGCACGATGCCGGCACAACGCGAAGCAGGCGACCTCCTCCAGGGCACGCTCGGGATTCTGATTCTCAAATCTCTCCTGCTCGGCCCAGCGCACGGGTACGCCATCTCGCGCTGGATCGAGGACGCCACCGGCGACGTGCTCCGCATCGAAGAAGGCTCGCTTTACCCGGGCTTGCGACGGCTCGAGGATCGGGGGTGGGTCACGTCGGAGTGGGGCCTGTCCGAGAACAACCGCCGCGCGCGGTTCTACACGATCACCACCGCCGGCCGTAAGCATCTGCGCAACGAAGCGTCGATCTGGCTCCGCTACTCGCAGGCGGTGACGCGCGTGCTGCGCGCCGATCCGGCGATCGCATGACGCTCGAGCGCACGCCGAGGTGGCGGCGCTATCTCCGGTTCGTCCGGGCCGATGTGCCAGCCGACGTCGACGCCGAGCTCGCGTTCCATCTCGAGATGCGGGTCGAGCGCAACATCGCGCTCGGCATGTCGCCGGAGGACGCGCGTCGCGAAGCGACCGAGCGCTTTGGCGACGTCGGCGCCGTGCGCACGGCGCTCGTGGATCACGATCGTCGCAAGCACACCACGCGACAGCGCGCCGAGTACGTCGCCGACTTCGTGCAAGACCTCAGGTTCGGAGTGCGCGCGCTGCGTCGCTCGCCGGCGTTCACGATCGCGGCGGCACTGACTCTCGCGCTGGGCATCGGCGCGAACACCGCGATCTTCTCCGTCCTCGACGGCGTGGTGTTGCAGCCGCTCCCGTACAAACAGCCGGATGGGCTGGTGACGATTGGCAACGGGTCGACCGGCGAATACCTCGCCCTCCGCGAACGGCTGCGCGCCATCGTCGATTTGGCCGCGTGGGTACCGGCCACTCATCCCATCGATGTCGGCGGCGATGCGGTGCGTCTCAACGGCGCGGCGATCACGACCAACCTTCTTCGCCTACTCGGGGTCTCACCCATCATCGGTCACGGATTCACCACAGCCGACGGCACCTACGGAAATGGCAACGTCGTGCTGATCAGCGACGGTTTCTGGCGGCGCGAGTTCGCTGGCGCTTCCGATGTCCTCGGACGGAAGATCTTCATCGAGGGATCGCCGTTCACGATCGTTGGCGTCATGGCGCCGTCGTTCCACTACCCGAGCGCCGACGTCGAGTACTGGCAGCCGTTTATCATCAACCCGAACAACCTGGGCCTCGTCTGGGGCCTGGGCGGGAGACAGATGATCGGGCGTCTCGCGCCGAACGCAACGCTCGCGCAAGCGCGCACGGAATTGCTGCGCGTGTGGCCTTCGCTGCGCCGGACCAATCCGCTGTGGGATCCGGGTCCCGATTACCGCGTGCACGCGACGGTCACGCCGCTTCAAACCCAGCTGGTGGGATCGGCGCGCGCGCTGCTTTGGATGCTCTTCGGCGCAACGCTGCTCGTGCTGTTCATCGCGTGTGTGAACGTCGCCAACCTCCAGCTCGCGCGCGCCGTCACACGCGAACGTGAGCTCGCCGTGCGTGCGGCACTGGGAGGCGGGCGCGGGCGACTCGTCCGGCAGCTCGTCACCGAGAGTCTCGTGCTCGCCGCCTTGGGCGCAATAGCGGGCGTGGTGCTCGGGTGGCTCGCTGTGCGCAGCCTGGTCGCGGCCATGCCGGCCGGCATTCCGCGCGCCGACGAGATCTCGATGAGCGGCAGCGCGCTCGCATTCGCGCTCGCGATTTCGATCGGCACGGGGCTGCTGTTCGGTCTCATTCCGGCGCTTCGCGCCACGAGCGCCGGCGGATCGCAATCGTGGGTCGCCGGGGCAGGCCGGCGCGCCACCGCCGGCGGCTCACATCTGCGGGTCTCCGGTGCGCTGGTCATGGGCGAAGTCGCGCTCGCCGTCATGCTCGTCACGGCGTCGCTGCTGCTCGTGCGCAGTTTTGCCGCCCTGCGAGCGATCGCGCCCGGGTTCGAGACGTCGCACGTTGTCGCGGCGCGCGTCTCCGTTCCCGGCGCGCGCTTCACCGCGGACACGCAAGGGGTGCTCGCGTTCTATGAGAACGTGCTGAATCGGACGCAAGCGCTTCCGGGGGTGCGTGGCGCGGCGCTGGTGGACCACCTCCCCCTCGCCGAACCGGTCTGGGGAATTGCGGCGCGCGTGCAGGGGCAGTTCGAGGACTTCACGCGCACGCTGCCGATGATCGATCACATGCAGATCGTGACGCCCGGATACTTCGCGACGATGGGCGTTCGCGTCGTCCGCGGCCGCGGGTTCGACGACCGCGATCGTGGCGGCGCGCCGTGGGTCGCGGTCGTGAGCCAGAGTGTGGCGCGACGGTTTTGGCCGAATGGCGACGCGATCGGGCAGCGGATAGGATTTCCATATGCCAGTCCGTGGATGACGATCGTGGGAATCGTGCCCGACACGAAGCAGGACAGCCTGCGCGACACGACCAACGCGAGCATGTACGTTCCGTGGGCACAAGCGTCCCGGCGCTTCACCGGCGAGTTGTGGCTCGTGGCGAGAACCGCGAGCGATCCCGCCGAGACCGGTGCGGCAATTCGCCGACTCGTGCACGACATCGACCGCGCCGTGCCGGTGAGCGACGTGCGCACCATGGACGCGGTGATTTCGGACTCCGTGACCAAGTCTCGCTTCACGACACTGCTCGTGGCTGCGTTCGCGCTGCTGGCGCTCGCCCTGGGCGCGGTCGGGATCTACGGCGTGATGTCGTACCTGGTCGGCGAGCGACGTCATGAGATGGGCATTCGCATCGCGCTCGGCGCGTCGCGAGCGAGCGTGATGCGGCTCGTGCTGCGGCGCGCCGCGTGGTTGGCCGGCGTCGGCGCCGCGATTGGAATCGCGGGCGCCATGGTCGCGACGCGATCGCTTCGCCAATGGCTCTACGGCGTGTCGCCGATGGACCCCGTGACGTTCCTGTTCGTGCCAATCCTCTTTCTCGCCGTCGCGGCGCTCGCGAGCTCGGCGCCCGCGCTGCGAGCGACGCGCGCCGACCCGGCGAGGACGCTGCGAGAGGAATAGCGCGGGTATCCGATCGCCGCGGAGTTGTGCGCGAGTTGCGCTCCGCGCAGGACCACTTCGCTATTTCGCCAGCTTGGGCATCCGCTGCTTCGCCCCGCCAGGCTGCGGCAGCAACAATGCCGTGGCGTTGCCCGCTCCGTCGGTCTCGAACTCGACGCTCTGCCCGGATGTAGCCCGCCGCAGAAAGAACCTTGTGGCTGATTCAGCGAGCAGGTCTGCCGGTGGCCCATTACCGAGTCGCATCGTGAGCTTGTCGTTGTCTCGCGCGATCGTGATGTTCGTCGTCGCGTTGAACGCATACTGGCCAACGAGCCGTTCGAGTGTTGCCGCCGGAAGCGTGATGACGTGCGCCGCGCGAGCCGCCTTCTCAGTCGCCGCGTCGGCGGCCAGGAGACCGGCCAAGAATTTCTTCACGTCGATCGGTGCGACGCGCCGTATTTCCCCGCCCGCCGCCGTGCGCCAGCCTAGCAGGTGACCGTCGTTGTCCACCTTCACGCGCGCGGTTCCGAGGATCGCCGAATCGCGGCCGACGAACGTTACCGAAACGGGTTCAAGGGGCGTGGCGCGACCCGAACCAAGCGTGGTGAGGGGGATGGCGCCGGAGTCGGCGTGGGCAGCCCGCAAGCGTGCCAATCCAAGATCCTGGCCCACGCGGGAGGCGCCAAACGTCGGATACGCTCCACCCTTCATGGCAATGTGCTGCGTGACCAGTCTGCTCCGTCCCGTGACCAGTGTGACGCTATCGGGCCCGAAGTCCATGGCGTACTTGGCTTCACTAGGCGGAAGGTTTCCCGCGCCATCGGGAAAGCTGACCGCCATGTCATAGTGCACGGGCAGGCCGTCGCCGCCGAGGGTCAGCACGTAGTCGTGCACTTGTATCTGGCCGTTTTGATTGCTGATCCAGACACCGGTGACAGTGTTTCCAACGCGCGAATACTGCTCGAGCGACACGGTATCCTGGCCCTGGACGATGATGAATGTCGTAACATTTGACGACTGCGCCGCACCCTGCGCACCCAGCGGCCGCAGGCGCGACGCTGTGGTGCACAGCGCGACGGCGAGGATCAGAAGGCGTCCTTGCAGCTTCATTGGGTCACCATTGCAGAAGAAGAGTTGGGCTGATCGCGCACGCGAAGGTCGGTTTCAATTAACACGCGTCGGCATCGTGCAATTCCCGAAGCGCGTCGAGGCCAGTCGTCGGACCGACCTCCCCCGCGGACGGCGTTCGGTTAGGATGGGAGTGGCCGCCAATCGATCCAACCATGCCGACGATCGGGGGTGCGTCAGTGGGGTCACTCACCCGTCGCTCACCGATGCTGACCACGACGTCCCCCAACACGCAGGCCGGCGCGCTCGGCCGGAGAGTTGGGAGTGAAGCCCGCGAAGGGCGCACCCTGCGGAGTGCCACGTGCGAGGAGTGAATCGGGGACGGCGGGGAGGCGCGCGCCGAAGTATGATCGCCGGGGGAGAAGGGTATCCGTCGGATCTTGCGATTCGGCGATTTGTCGCCAATACCTGGAGTCCAACCCATCGAGAACGTGCCGTGCCTTCGGCGAAAACGGATTCGGTCGCCCGTGCTTCAACTCGGCGGAAGAATAGATCCGGAGAAATGCAGCGGGACTGCGGGCCGCGGGAAAGAGTGAGTCGACGCCGAACGTCTCGAGGATCTCACGCGCGACGTACGCTCCGTTCGGATGACCGTTTGACCAGAAGAGGCCGAGTGCGCGGCGACTGACTGCCGCCATCTGTGTCGAATCATCAGCCGCGACTGTGAGCAGCGAGTCTAGCTGGCGGAGTAGTCCGGGAGTACGCGCGTACTCGGCGTTGTAGCGGGTGACATGCCCTGCCGATCCGGGATTCGGGGAGGAGAACGGATACGGCTTGTCGATTTGATCGGCGATTCCCTCGTTTCTCAAGTCATACAGCGCCTTGCGAAGACCGGCGTCGGGGGCCGCAGCGCTCCCCGGAGGTAGAGGTCTGGCGGCCCGGTTGATGTACGAATGATGAAACTCGTGTGCGAGGTTCTTGGTGATCGGAATTCCTCCCACGCTCAGAACGCGCGCGTACAAGAGGTCGACCACGATGCCTTGGGGCAACGAGTATCCGTCGTCGCGGAAGAAGGCAAACGCGACGAGCGGAGGTGCGCCATTCCTGGTGGCCCCGGGCGGGAGGAAGCGAGCCGCGATCGCAATCGCGTCGGCGATCGGAGCGGAACGGGCGAGGGAATCGCGATACGCGACCAGCTCCGAACGTCGCGTTCCCGCGAGCGCCAAGTGCTTGAGCTGCAGGCTGTGGCCGTCGTCGCCCTTGGCGAGGGACTCGAATTCGGCGCGACGCGATGGTTTGAATGCGAGATCGATGTCGTCGCGCAGCCCGGGTCCGAGGTTGACCTGCGCCAGGCGGTAGCCTGGCGTGGTGAGCAGCGTCCGCCATTGCGCCTCGGTCGGCTCGATGTCTCGCGAGAGGATGTCCACGATCTTCCAGAACTGGTCGATTCCGGAAAAGTCGATCCCGGTCGCGGGCATTGATGTATCGGCCTCGGCAGTCGCTTGCGCCCCGAGCAGGTTGTTGCGGGGAGCTGCGAGCGCCAATG
>DASVYG010000135.1:0-3989 GCA_036392315.1 Gemmatimonadaceae bacterium | reverse complement strand
CGGGTCGGAGACGCCTGCTGCCGCCAGCTCGAGGGCGAGCGGCGCGAGGTCCGCGCTCATGATCTCCGGCGGCGTGTTCGCCAAAAGATGAGAGTTCTCGTATTCGGGCCACAGTCGGTAGCACACGCCCGGCCCGAGTCGTCCGGCGCGTCCGCGTCGCTGATCTGCCGAGGCGCGCGAGACGCGCGTCGTCTCGAGGCGCGTCATTCCGGTGCGCGGTGAGAAGCGGGGTTGACGCGAGAAGCCGCAGTCGATCACCACCCGGACGCCCTCGATGGTGAGGCTGGTTTCGGCGATCGAGGTCGCCAGCACGATCTTTCGGCGGCGCGAGGGATCCGGACGAAGTGCGCGGTCCTGGGCGTCGTACGGCAGCGCGCCGAAGAGCGGCGCGACGATCGCATCGCGCAGGTCGCGTGCTTCCAAGATCGTAGCGACGCGACGGATCTCGCCGGCGCCCGGCAGGAACACCAGAATATCGCCGTGCGTCGTCGCCAGCGCGTCAGCGATCGCCGCGACGACCGACGCCTCGAGTCGCGCGTCGGGGCGCGGCGCGACGTACTTGGTCTCTACCGGAAAGACCTGTCCCGTGCTGCTGACAATTGGGGCGTCGCCGAGGAGCTGGGCCACGGACTCGACATCGAGCGTCGCCGACATGACGACGATGCGCAGGTCGTCGCGCACGAGCGCCTGTGTGCGGAGCGTGAGCGCGAGCCCGAGATCGGCGTCGAGGCTGCGCTCGTGAAACTCGTCGAAGATCACGACGCCGACGCCCTCGAGCGTGGGGTCGCGTTGAAGCCGGCGCGCGAGAATTCCCTCCGTCACGATCTCGATGCGCGTGTTGCGACCGACGCGGCTCTCGCCGCGCATGCGGTAGCCGACCGTCTCGCCGACACGTTCGCCCAGGAGTTGGGCGATGCGCTCGGCGGCCGCGCGCGTGGCGATGCGCCGCGGCTCGAGCATGACGATGGATCGCGCGCCGAGCCAGGAAGCGCCGAGCAGCGCCGGCGGTACGAGCGTGGTCTTACCGGCGCCGGGAGGCGCTTGGAGTACGAGCGATCGCTGCGTCGCGAGCGCGGTGCGAACCGTGTCGAGAACGGACTCGATCGGAAGCGTCGACGTGCTCGAAGGAATGGATCTTGGATGCGGTGGGCTAGTCTCTGGCCGCGGAATGACCCGGTGGCCAGAGACTAGCCTGCGGGACGATCAGCTCTTGACGATGATCAGGAACTTCGAGGGTTCCCAGAAGCGTTCGGGCTGATCGATTCGAAGGCCACCGGCCATCTTGCCGTCTTTCGTCGCCAGCGGCGAGGCGTACGCCGGATTCTGGCGCGAGAAGATCATGTACTCGCCGGCCGGGAAGTCGATGACGCGATCCTTGAGGCGATCGATCTTCGTGAACTTCGACGGGTCGAGCTCGCGTGCCGGCGAAGTCGGACGGCCGCCGATGAGCAGCAGGCGCTTGTGTCCTTCTTCGACCAGGATGCCTTGCTTCACCAGCTCGTCCTTGGTGCCGATCACGTAGTACGCCGTGTTCTTCTCGCTCGTGAGCTCGTGCACGGTATCGGTCAGGGCGGTCTTCTCACCGGCGAGGCGGACATTCTCCTGCGTCATGGTGTCGACCTTGGACGTGAGCGACGCGATCTGGAGCTTCTGCGTCCCGATCATCTGCTCGTAGTCGGCCTTCTGCTGATTCACCGTTTGTCGCAGGTCGGCGATGGTCTTCTCATACTCGGCTACCTGCGCGACGAGCGTCGAGTCATGACGCGAGAGGCTGGACGCGCGGCGGCGCAGCGAGGCGACGCGAGCTTCGCTCGAATCGAGCCGGGCGACGAGCTCGCGGATGCGCTCGACGACAGCCGTGCGCTCCTCCTTGATCGCCGAGATGTCCGACTCGGTGGTCAGCTTGGTACTGAGCTTGGCTCTGGTGTGGGACTTGAGCTTGGCCATCTCGTCGTTGAGATCGTTGACGAACTGCGTCGAGGTCATAACCTCGTTGAGCAGATCATTCTTGATCGAGACGAGCGAGTCGGTGCGCACGGAATCGGCGTGCGCGAGGGTGCGGAGCTGGTCCTTGGCCTTGGTGTCGCAGGCGGCAAGGAGCACGACGCATGGAACGAACAGACGAATAACACGCATGGGCCGGACGGGGAAGAAGGGGGCTACCGAATGTGCCCCGCCGGCAAGGTGTAGAGCAGCTTGACCGTGTTCCGATCCGGAACGCTCAAGCCGTCGACGCGCACGAGCGGGGCCATGATGTCGTGGGAATCTATACTATGACTCAGTCCCAGGGCATGTCCAACTTCGTGCAGCGCGATGGCCCGCATTCCACGGGCGTCGAGCGAGTGTCCGTCGCTGATATGCGTGGCCAGCGTGATGTCCCCACCGATCAGCCAGCCATTCCGATCGGTACGCCAAGTCGTCGAGCCGGTCTTGTGGTCGAGATGGTCCGTCCATTTGACGCGAACGTCGGCGTCGCGCGACGACGTCACGTAGGTGAAGCGGAGCGGAATTCCGGTGGTCGACCACTCGGAGAACGCGTCGCGGACGGCGGCGGGGTAGGCCGCCTGGGCGCCGGAGATCGTCGCCGACGAATCGATCCAGATCCGCAGCGGATGATTCACGCCATGATCCGACCACCGCTCGATGGTCGAGTCGCGGTCGGCCAGCAGCCGGTCAATGTAGGTGCCCGGCGCGCTGGACATGATCTCGATCAGCGTGGCGTGCGTGCGTGACGCGACGCGCATCGACGTGGGCGACAGCGTTCCGCCGAGGATTCCGTCGCGGCCCGGCGACGGATACGTGGCGCAATTGACGATGCCTGCCACGGCGACGACTGCCGCAACAATGGTGAGCGCGCGTCCCGGATTGGGAGGAGGGCTACGAAACCACATTGTCGGACTGCTGAGGGAGGAAGGAGGGACGGTCGAAGGCGGGACGTACGTTCGATGGAACGATTTGGCACAGCGGCAGGAGAGCCCTGTTACCCGCGGTCGTTCCTAAGGTTCAGACGAACAATGCCGGTGGCGAGCAACGACGATGCAACAACGCTCGCGCTCGCCACCGACCGATGGTCGTACGTCACTGAAGAATGGCGTCCCAGATCAACGGATAGGTCGCCATTGCCTGACCGCGGTACTGCGGTCGAAATCCGTAGAGAACGACGTGTCCTCGTCCATGACGCACGTCGACCAGCGCGGCCTTTCCATTCAGCTTCGATCCGCCGAGCAGCCATCCGGAGAGCAGGGGATTTCCCGTCGCGGGGTACGAGGCGACGGCCGTGGCCAGGGTGGAATCAGAGATCTCGAACGCCGGTCCATTCTCGAACCAGACTGCCGGGACCGTCGCCGTGAAGCCGCGCGCGATCGGGTGGTCTCGCTTGATCTCGACGCCGAGGATCGATCCCGGCGCGTAAAAATCGTTGGGGCGGACGCCGGCGAGCACATTCTTCACCGGCAGCTTGAGTCCGTCGATCATCGCGGTCGACGCCGTATTGAACGCCAGTACGTTGCCGCCGTTCTTGACAAAGGTGTCGAGTGCCGCGAACACCTCAGCCGTCGAAGTGGTCGGAGCTCCGCCGCGACCACCGCGACCACCGCCCAACACACCCTCGGGGAAAATGATGGCGTCGAACCGATCGTTCAGGGGTCCGCCGGCCACGTCTTTCTCGGTGATCGTCGTGAACGGAATCTTGTAGGTGTCGAGCAACCAGTGCGTCCATCCTTCGTCGATCGGCTCCGTGGCGCTCGGACGGAACAGAGCAATCCGCTTCGCCGATTTTCCCGTGAGGGGCGACGTATACGCCGGCTCGGGAATTTCCTTCAGCACGGAGCCGGTCGGCGGGGCGGCGGTCATCACGTGCGCAACGTCTACGCCGAAGATGAGCGGGAGCGTGTGCGCGGTGACATCGTAGGGGCGCTTTGGCGGACCGCCCGGATAGTCGAACAGGTTGGGGTACGCCTGGCGTTCGAGCAGCGTCTTCGCGTATCCGC
>DASVYG010000134.1:0-2655 GCA_036392315.1 Gemmatimonadaceae bacterium | reverse complement strand
CGGCAAGTTCAGGTCGGCCCCGTAGTTCCCGCCTTGAAAATGCACTCCGACCGGGTACGTGTCCGAACCATCGGCCGCGCGACCGTAGTCACGAATCAACCGACGGAGATCACCGAGGCGATGACCGCGACCGAATTGCCAAAAGGCCTTTTCTCGGAACAGAAGCGCCACGCGGCCTGCCTGCGTCCCAGGATCGGCGAGAGCCGGCATCACCGGCGTCGTCCACCCGGGATGCGTACCACTCGCCGTCGGGCTCGGCGCCGTGATCTGGTACGGCGTCGCGCGCAGCGCGTTGAGAATGGACATCATGCCCGCGGCGTTACCCGCCTGCAGCGCCGCTTCGGCCTCGATCAAGCGCGCATCGAGTCCCGCGACCACCGCGACCGCCGACGTCTGTCCCCAAAGGCTGTCGACCTGAATCACGAACGTGTTGCCGTCCTGCGACTTAACCGTATCCTTGCCGTTGCTCGCGATCTTGTAATGCGCAGGGACGCGCGGATCGTGCGCCGAGAAGAATGGAACGGCGTTCTTCACGACGATGCTTCGGGAATTTCCCTGCAAGCTGTCGCCCACTGTGTATCGGTTCTGGCTCGCCGCCTGATCCCACAGCGTGTTGAAGCCACCCGTAAGCGACGCCGTAACGTCGTACCGGTACGTTGTCGGGATGGCGGTCACGAGCGCCGCCGCGGCGGGCGCATTGGACAACCCGACTCCCAACAGCGCACGCGCTTTGGCAATCCGCGCGGCGCGATTGATCGCGACGCTCGCGGCGTCCGTGCCACTGGCGATGCTGAGCGCGGTGTCGAACGATGCGATCGCGATGTTGAACACGTCCTTCACGGGAAGCGGATTGCCGAAGGTGACTTGGTCGCCGGCGCCGTCGCTCATCGGAATGCCGTTGCAGAAATCGGATGCCAGCTGGAACTGGGCGAAGCCGCGCGCGAAATACATCTCCGCGATATCCGCCGCTGGCGTCGGCTTGTACTTGTTGAGCAGCACGACTGCCTGGTTCGCATCGGTAATCACACGGTACAACGCGCGCAGCTCGTTGGTGACCGTCGAGTTGTTCAACTGGATCGAGCGCTGATCGGTCTCCTGGTTTTGCACGAACGTAGAGCTGGTTGCCCATTCGTCAACCAGCAGACCGCCGAACATCCACGTGCTCTCGCCGTCGGCGGTCGCGGTACGCAAACGTGACAGCGCGCCATTGCGAACCGCGGTCGCGCCGGCGGCCGATTGCACCGACGACGGATCGATGACCGTCGGGTTGACCGCCTCGAGCAAATTCGTCTTCACGGTATCGCACCCCGCGAGCGCTGTCGCGGCGGTGAGCACGAGCGTCGTTGCGACCGCTCGGCCACTGTTCAATAGAAGTCTCATATCAGTAGTGGTCGAAAGGTCAGAAGCCAAAGTTGAGACGGAGCTGGAAAATCGTCGGCGCGGCGAACGTTTGGAATTCGCTCGGTGTATCGGTGCCGCCCGGCGGAGTCTGCGTCGCCTGGTAGTCGCTTTCCGGGTCCGTTCCGCGGTACTTCGTCCACAGGTGCAGGTTGCGGCCTGAGAACACCAGGTTTGCGTTGCGTGCGCCGAGCTTGGAGAACATCCGCGGCGGGAGCTCCAACGTCGCCGACAGCTCGCGCCACTTCACGAACGCGCCAGGTTGGTAGTAGCCGTCGAGCGTCTTCTCCGGCGAGTAAATCGCGGCAACGACCATGGCCTGTTCCTGGAACGAGGCCTTCGGGTTGAACAGACCGTTGCAGTTCGGACGGGTGCAACGAATGCGCTCGGTATTGTTGTAGTACGTGTTGCCGCCGCGCCAGTCGAACAAGCTCTGGATGCGCAACCGATGGTTGATCAGATCGATGCCCGGAGTGAACGTCGTGAGATAACGAGGCTCCGAATATCCGCGGAACGTGCCGACGCCGATGACGTTGTGCTTTGAGTCGAACAACGTATCTAACTTGATGGTGACTTCATCAACCGTAAGGATGCCGTCGCCGTTCTTGTCGTTCCAGCCCGTGATCGGCTTCGCCCAAATGCCGCCGATTGGATACCCGGCCACGACCCAGTTCGTGACGTTGATCTGCGGCGGTGTCGTGCCCAGGCTCACGACCTTGTTGGAGTTGAGCGAGCTGCTCAAGTGAAAGTCGATGCCGAGCATCGGGCGGTCGAGCAGCTGGCCGCCGAGCGTGAACTCGAACCCGGCGTTCTTGACCGCGCCGAGGTTCTCATTCTGTCTCGTTGCGCCAGCGCCGAGCGACGGGGCGATGATCGCGCCGATGAGTGCGTCGTGCGTGAGCTTGGAGTAGTAGGTGACGTCGAACTGGATACGGTTGCCGAACAGACGCGAATCGAACCCGCCTTCCCACTCGACCGATCGCTCCGGTCGCAAGCTGTCGTTACCGATCGCGTTGAACGTCTCGATCGGTGCATCGGTGTTCTTGATGCTGGCTGAGTTTGCAGCGAACGTCTTCAATGCGTCGGTCGGTCCGGGCTGGACACCCGACGCGCCGTTGGCCAGTCGGAGGCGCAGGTTGCTGATTGCGCTGAAGACCTTGCCTTTCGGGAAGAAGTCCTCGTCGGAGATCACCCACGAGAGGCTGGCCTTGGGGTAATACACACGCTGGAAGTTCGTACCGAACGCGCTGTTCTGGT
>DASVYG010000133.1:0-1736 GCA_036392315.1 Gemmatimonadaceae bacterium | reverse complement strand
GTGCTCACCGGATTGTTCGTGTACGGATCGGCCATCGAGCCGCGCTTCGTGGTCCGCAACAATGAAACGGGGACGATTCCGAATCTCCCCGCGGTGTGGGAAGGGCAGCGCATCGCCGTGTTCGCGGACCTGCAGGTCGGCATGTGGTGGGCGAACACCGATGCGGCGCGGCGCGTGGTGCGAGAGGTCGTCGAGCTCAGGCCGGCGGCGGTGTTGATTGCGGGTGATTTCGTCTACAACGCGGACAGCAGCGTCGACGATCAGATGCGCGAGGTGCTGGCGATTCTCCACCCGATCATCGACTCTCACATCCCGACGTACGCCGTGCTCGGCAACCACGACTACTCGCTGATGAACGAGCACTCCGACCAGGAGAACGCCGTCGCGC
This sequence comes from Gemmatimonadaceae bacterium, assembly GCA_036392315.1. GTDB lineage: Bacteria > Gemmatimonadota > Gemmatimonadetes > Gemmatimonadales > Gemmatimonadaceae > JAQBQB01. Next base: position 1,348 of record DASVYG010000133.1, on the reverse strand, counting down.
GGCGCGTCCGGATCGCGCTCGACAGCGCCGGCATCCATATGATGGATAATCGCGTCACGTCGCTCCGGTCGCCGGCCGACACGGTCGCCGCAGCGCCTGACGACGACGGTGTCGGAGATGGCGGCGATGCGTCAGCGGCTCCGTCTCCGCCGCTCTACATCGTCGGAATCGGCGAGAAGTGGGCGAAGAACGATCACGGTGCCGAGACGTTGGCCAAAGTCCCGGCCGGGTCGGCCCGCGTCGTGTTCATGCACGACCCCGATTCGTACGCACATTTGCCCGCGGGTGAGGCGCCGCTCGCGATCGCCGCGCACACGCACGGGTTGCAGGTGGGCGTTCCATATGTCACCGATTGGCTCTGGCGTCACCGGTTCAGCGACGAAGGATCGGGCGTGGAAGGATGGATCGGCCACTACGGCGAGCCGGGCAATCATCTGTACGTCAACCGCGGGATCGGGTTCAGCTTCGTTCCCGCTCGGGTGCACGCGGCGCCCGAGCTCACGGTGTTCACGCTCACGCGCGGCAAGTAGGTCGGTCTGCGCAGGCGTGGCGACATCGAATGATCCTATATTTGATGCACACGTTTCACCGGGTAGAGCATGCGAACGACGATCAATCTGGACGACGCGCTACTCGAAGAGGCGCGCAGGCTCTCAGGTCTTCAGGAGCGAACGGCGCTGCTTCACGAGGCGCTTCGCGCGTTGATCTCTCGAGAGAGCGCCCGACGGCTCGCGCGCCTCGGCGGGAGCGAGCCCGCGCTGAAAGCAATCCCGCGGCGGCATAGTCGCAGCCACTGATTCTGGTCGGTCGACCGTCGCTCCCAGCGTCACCGATCGTGAGGCACTGCTATTCATCGAACGCCACAAGCTGATGGGCATTGGCCTTGGATATGTCGACGTGCATTTGTTGGCATCCACCTCGCTCGCCGCTCCGACGAAGCTTTGGACGAAGGATCGGCAACTAGGCACGATCGCCGCCAAGCTCGATCTCGCTCAGGTGTAGTCGGCGTCGCACACGTGGGTCATCCTGAGCGAAGCGAAGGATCTCGAAACCTGGCGGCGGTACACCGCGTAACGGATTGGTTCGCCCGGCACTCGACGCTCGTCGATCGCCGACTGGCCGGGTGGGATTCGGTTGACCCGCGCTGCAGCCTAGGAGCGTGGTAGATGTGCATTCTCGAGCCGCTGGGTGGCGATGAGGCAAAATCGGGTGCCGACGAGACAAAATCGGGTGCAGACGAGACAAAATCGGGTGGCGATGGCAACCACGCGGGCGGCGATGAGACACACGCAGGTGGCGATGATCGTTTCAAGAAGTCCGATGCTCGACAACGGGCTGCACGATGAAA
>DASVYG010000132.1:0-1897 GCA_036392315.1 Gemmatimonadaceae bacterium | reverse complement strand
CCAGTGAGGTTGACGCTCTGCCCGCGCAGAGCGCCCATCTCGGCGAACGTGTGGTTGCGCGCGCGCCAGTCCAGGTAGTCGGGGTAGACGACGCCTTGGCCCTTTTGTGATCCCTGCGTTCCCCAGATGAGCACGAGCTGATCCGGATGGTCGTAGGGCAACGGGCGAATGAGCACCGCGTTTACGACCGAGAAGATCGCGGTGTTCGCGCCGATCCCCAACGCCAGCGTGAGCGCGGCCACCATGGTGAACGCGGGCCGGCGGGTCAACGCGCGTACGGCGAACCGAAGATCCTGGAGAACGATGTCCATGTTGTCTCTCGGAAGAGCGTCAATGATCTCTGATTCTTGGGCGATGCGGCGCCGTTCACGGAGCGCGTCGAACCATTGTCTCGATGCACCAGCCATGAGGTCGGCGAAGAGCCCGATCGTCGCGCGCGTACACGCCACCCGCCCGCCGCGCCGCGCGGTATGAATGCGGAGCCGGGCGAAGTCGAGCATCTCGTCGCCGAAGCGGTCGCGGAATTCGCGCGGATAGAGCGCGAGTGCGCTTCGGTACGCTCGCTCCAATCTTGGGCGACGCGATCTCACGCGACCCCCGGATCGCGCACGAGCCGTTTCTGTCGCGCGACGCGAACGACCTGGGCCAGTCGCTGGAGCTCGACCTCGAGCACTCGCCGGCCGAACGATGTCATGCGGTAGTAGCGTCGTCGCTCGTCGTCGTCAGCCGAGCGTCGGCGCTGCGGCGCCTCTTCGATGAGCGATGCGCCGAGCATGCGCTGGATGGAGCCGTAGAGCGTGCCGGGCCCCATGCGAATGTGGCCGTCGGTGGTCTCCTCGATCTCCTGCGCGATCGCGTACCCGTGGCGCTCGCCGTCGGCGAGAGCGAGCAGGATGTGGAGAACGACGGCAGTCAGCGGAAGCTGACTATGCGGGTCGGTCTGGACCATGCTCCGACTATATCCGTAACGGACATAGTTGGCAAGCATCGAGTGACGACCGGGCCCGAGTATCGGACGGAGGTCGGCAAGGCTTCAGCGGCGAGCGCCGATGGACAGGTAACCGACACGCCCGTAGGTTCTTCGGTTCATCCCACATTGTCGCGCCGTCCCCAACGGACGGGGAGTTCTCATGCGTCTCGCTCACCAATGGCGGCGTGGTTCGTTGCCCGTCGCCCTGCTGACCGTCCTCGCCACCGCTTCGTTCGCACCCGCGCTGGCCTCACAGCAGACCGCCACTGTCCGCCCAGCGAGCGGGACCAAGCAGCTGGAGCCCTCCGATCTCAAAGCCTGGAAGAGCATTCGGCAATCGGCGCTCTCGAACGACGGCGCCTGGTTCGCCTACGTCGTGGCGCCGAACGAAGGCGACGCGACCCTGGTCGTCCGATCCACGGGCGCCGACGGGAAGGAGCTCAAGTTTCCGATCGGCGAGATTCCGAGCGCGGCCGGCGGGCGCGGCGGCGCTCCCGGCGGCGACGGTGCGAGCAGCACGCTTGCGATCAGCGGCGACTCGAAATGGGTGGCGTACACGATCTATCCAGGGGCCAGCGCTGGTCGCGGCGGCGCAGGGCGGGGTGCCGGACGCGGCGGCGCTCGGCAAGGTGCGACAGCCCAAGCCACACCGGCCACGCCGGCGCAGAACAAGCTCGGGTTGATCAATCTCACCACCGGCGAGAAGAAGGAGTTCGATCGAATTCGCCGCTTCGCGTTCAACGGTGACAAGCCGACGTCGATCGCGATGCAGACTTTCGCGGACACTCCGACCGACACCACCGCCGGTCGGGGCGGGCGCGGTGCCGGTGGCGCAACGACCGCCCGGCCTCAGGGAACGGATCTCATTCTGTATCGGCTCGCGACGAGCGAGGCGGTGAACATCGGTAACGTCGCCGAGTTCGGTTT
>DASVYG010000131.1:0-21158 GCA_036392315.1 Gemmatimonadaceae bacterium | reverse complement strand
GTTCTTCGTCACCGACACCGGCGCGCCCGCCACGCTCGACGCTTCCGGCACACTCACGGGTACCAGGGTGGGAACGGTGCACGTCGTCGGCCAGATCGGTGCGTTGCAGACGCCGGTGGAGGCCATTCCGGTCACCGTGGCACCGAAACTCATCGCGCGTAGGAGCGCGACCGCCGACACGCTCATAGCTCCGCTCTCGACCGACTCGACGCAGCGCGGGCACGACAGCGCCGCGGTTACGGTGTCGGGGGACAGCAGCCTCGGCGCGGCTGGCTTCATAGTGAAATACGCGCTCGTGTACGCGCCCTTCACGTCCTCGACATCGAAGTCACCCGCGGTATTCCTCGCGGACGACCAAGGGAACGTTTCGAACGTCGACACCACGGACGCGTCGGGCAATGCCAGCCGCAGCGTCGTCGTGATCAGCGCGTTCTTGGGCGATGCGGAACTTCTGGCCGGGCATAAAGTCGACAGCGCCGTGGTGACGGCGCAGGCGTCGTACAAGGGCGCGTTGATCTCGCCGTCGCCAATCCGGATCGTCATTCCCATCGTCGTGCGACTCAAGCTTCCGTAGTCTCGTACGGTAGTCCCGCACAATCGCCGATCCGCGCCGGCGAGTTACCGCATTCGTCGTCGCGCGGTATACTGGACCTCCGGCTCACCACAGAGGACTCCGATGATCGCGACGGGTGGCGCTCGCAACTCCACGCCGGGCACGCTGAACCAGCTCTTCCTCGACGCGGTCGCCAAGTTTCGCCGGCCCGATGCGCTGCAAGTCAAGCGCGACGGACGCTACGAACCGATCTCGCACGAGATGCTGGCCGAACGCGTGCGACACGCAGCGCTCGGCCTCGCCGAGCTGGGCGTTCACGCCGGCGATCGCGTCGCGATTCTCTCGGAGAATCGTCCCGAGTGGGCCATCGCGGATTACGCCTGTCTCACCGCCGGCGTGACCGACGTCCCGATCTATCCGAATCTCCCCAGCGAGCAGGTCGCCTACATCCTGCGCGATTCCGGCGCCGTCGCGATCTTCGTCTCGAACGCCACCCAGGCGGCGAAGATCGCGCCGATCCGCGGCGAGTGCCCGGCGCTTCGCCACGTGATCACGTTCGCACCGTCGGCCGAGAACGCGGAGATGACGCTCGGCGCGCTCGAGGAACGTGGAGAGGTCGTCGACACCGATGCGCGCCGAGTTGCCTATCGCGCCCGCGCGTTGGCCGTTCGGCCGGGCGATCTCGCGACCCTCATCTACACCTCGGGCACGACCGGCGAGCCGAAGGGCGTGATGCTGACGCACGACAACATCTACTCGAACGTGATGGCGAGCGCGTCCGCGATCCCGTTCGCCGGCGACGACGTGTGTCTCAGCTTCCTGCCGCTGTCGCACATCTTCGAGCGAACGGGCGGCCACTATCTGATGTTCCATACCGGCACGAGCATCGCCTACGCCGAATCGATCGACACGGTGCCGATCAACATGAGCGAAGTGCGGCCGACGCTGCTGATGTCGGTACCGCGACTCTACGAAAAGATGTACGCGCGCATTCTCGACAATGCGTTGGCCGGTGGCGCGGTGAAGAAGCGCATCTTCTTCTGGGCGCGACGCGTGGCCGACCGATGGGCCGACGCGACCCTGGCCGGCGAAACGCCGCGCGGCGCCTTGGCGCTGCAATACCGTCTCGCGCAGAAGCTCGTGTTCTCGAAGCTCAAGGCGCGAACCGGCGGCCGGCTGCGCTACATGGTCTCGGGTGGCGCGCCGCTCGCCCCGGAGATCAACAAGTTCTTCTACGCGGCGGGCCTCGTCATTCTCGAAGGCTACGGACTCACGGAGACGTCGCCGGTCATCGCCGTGAACACACCGGCAGGCTTCCGCATCGGCACCGTGGGCCGACCGATCCTCGGCGTCGAGGTGGCGATCGCCTCGGACGGCGAGATCCTCACACGCGGGCCGCACGTCATGAAGGGCTATTACAACAAGCCGGACGCGACGGCCGAAGCGATCGACGCCGAGGGATGGTTCCACACCGGCGACATCGGCGAGCTCCGCGACGGGTTCGTCGCGATCACCGACCGCAAGAAGGACATCATCGTCACCGCGGGCGGCAAGAACATCGCGCCGCAGCCGATCGAGAACAAGATCAAGACCAACAAGTACGTGTCGCAGGCCGTGATGATCGGCGACAAGCGCAAGTTCCCGATCGTGCTCGTGGTGCCGAACTGGGAGTCGCTCGAAAAGTGGGCCAAGCTGCACAACATTCTCTGGACCGAGCGCGCGCAGCTCCTCGCGATGCCCACGATCCGCGCCAAGATGGAGAAGGAAGTGATGGCGGAAGTCGAGGGTCTCGCGCACTTCGAAATGCCGAAGAAGATCGGATTGCTCGAGCACGACTTCTCGGTCGAGCGCGGAGAGCTCACACCGACGCTCAAAGTCAAACGGCGGATCATCGACAGGACGTACAAGCCGCTGATCGATTCGCTATACGAGAGCGGAGAGTCGCACGAGGAGACGGTTCACGCGGCGCAGTCATCTCCGCGCTGAGATTCGGTGGGCTTGAATCCGCCGCGCCAATCGCTTTAAGAGGATGCGCTCTCGACGAGTGCGGGCCAGGCGTCGCGGATGCTCGGCACCGCCGGGTGCCAGTCGCTGTTGTCGCGCAGCTTGCGGCTCGAGAGTCGCTGTGAGCGCGAGAGCAGCTCGGCGATGGAGCCGCCGATTTTGACGAGCCAGCCGGGAACCGCCTTCGGCGGTTTGACGCCGAGCGTTTTCGCCAGCGACTCGACCCACTCGCGACGTCTCAACGGCTCGTCGTCCGAAACGTTGTAGGTCCCTGCAGGCAAATGAATCGCGACGACCGCGGCGGCAGCCGCGTCGTCGTGCGACACGCTCGAGATGAACGCGTCGGGGGCGCCAGGCAGCGGGCTGACCCCTTTCTTCACCATGCCGATCATCTCACGCGTGGCAAAGCTGTCGGGCCCATAGAAATTCGCGAAGCGCAGCACGATGCCGCGGCCGCCGTGCTTGGTGAATTTGTTGGCGGCACGTTCGGCGTCGATCACCGAGCGATTGTAGTTGGCGGGTCGCACCGTCCAAGACTCGTCGATCCACTGGTCACCGGCGTCCTCGTAGATCCCGGCGTACGACTCTTGAATGAAGCAGTCGGCGCCGCCGGCACGCGCCGCCTCGGCGAGATTCGCCGACACCACCCGCCGAACGCGATCGTTCTCTCGCCACGACCAGGGCAACAGCATCTTGGTCGTGCTCGGCGGGATGTGCGTGGCGAGATTGATCACCACGTCTTGGTGGCCGACCGCGCGAAGAACGTCGTTGGGATCGTACAGGTCGACCGTGACCGGAGACGCGCCCCACGCCACCAGCCGGGCGTCGCCTTGCACGGACCGACTTGCCACGGACACGTGGTGCCCCGCGCCGACGAGTGCCGGCACGACCCGGCGCCCGATCACGCCGGTTCCCCCCGCGACGAAGATGCGCAGCATCAAGGTTGGTTCCTCCCCCGCCGAATCGTAATGAACATAGTCAAGTCAGCGAGAGCGTCGCGTCGGAAGAATGGGCGCGCTGACGATCGTCGCGGCATCGCGCCTCGCAACCCAAAGCTCGTGATCCCGTGCAAGCTCGACTAGATCTTGCGGCAACGCCATGGAGGCTGGTCCAACCATGCGTCCGCCTCCCCGGAGACACCGAATGAGCGACGCGAGCATTGCGCCGTCGGCGCCCGCGTCGACCGCGACGGCGTTGGCCGACGCCGCCGCAATCGGTGCGACCGGGCACAGAACGATCGAGATGCCGTCGCCGCTCGTGATTCCCTCGGGCGGATTCACCAGCAAGAGCGGCACGGGCGAGAGGCCCCGTATCATCGGCGCATACGCGCCCCAAGCACCTTGGAGCACAGCCGTGCTGCGTGGATCGACCAAGTCGAGGGCGGCGGCCAGCCGGACGACATCGTCCTCCAACGGTCGGCGGTAGTCCGGCCGCGCCACCCGCGGCTCGAACTGCACGACGCCATCGTGAATCGGATATTCGGCTAAGCACGACGGGCAGCCCAGGGTTCCTTCGATAATATCGCGATCCTCGGCGCGGTCGATCGAGGCGACGAGCCATGTCTCCTCGTGGGGCCGAACGCAGCGCAGCATGTCGACGAGAGGAATGAACATTCGTCGGTCAGGCGTGTGACAACCGGATTTCGTCGATGTTGACGTCCGCCGGTTGCATGACGACAAAGGCGACGACTGCCGCAACAGCATCGGAGGAGAGCATCGAGGCGCGTGGCGTGAACCCGGACCGTTCGTCCGGGTTGATGTCGTCCCACATCGCCGTGTTCACGGGCCCGGGAGAAACGAGCGTCGCCCGCACGCCCGTGTTCGCCACCTCGAGACGGATCACCTCGTGCAGTCCGCGAAGGCCGAACTTGCTCGCGGCGTACCCGGCGTTTTCCGGAAGTGCAACGTGATCGGCGATGGATCCGATCGACACGATGTGCCCGCGACGGCGGGCGCGCATGGCGGGAAGAAACGCGTGCACGAGCCGGAACGGCGCCACCAGATTGACCTCGATCGCCTCGGCGAAGTCGCGCGGGTCGGCGAGGTCCGCGGTTGCCAGCTTGAACGATCCCGCGTTGTTGACGAGAACGTCGGGCGCGTCACCCAACTCCGCGCGAACGCGGCCGATCGCCGCGTCGAGCGATCGCGGGTCCGCAACGTCACACGGCATCGGCAGCGCGGCCTCGCCGAGCGACGCGGCGGCGGCGCGCAACGCGTTGCGGTCGCGCGCGAGCATCGCGACGCGCATGCCGTGGTCGGCGAGCGCTTGCGCGATGGCAAGCCCAATTCCGCGTGACGCGCCGGTCACGAGGGCCGTGCGCGGAGGCGTCACTTCCCGTCGTACTCGACGTAGTTGTTCGGCGTCTCCCAGAGCACGAGGCGCGTCAGACGCGCGGGCGCAATCGCCGGCTCGATGACGCGCCACATCGCGACGACGATGTTCTCCGTCGTCGGAATCACGCCGCGCATGAAGTCGACGTCGAGGTTGAAGTTCTTGTGGTCGACCTTGTCGATGACTTCGCGTCCGACGACCGCTTTGATCTGCGCCAAGTCGATCACGTACCCCGTGCGCTCATCGATCGGCCCGGTGACGGAGACGTCGAGCGTGTAATTGTGTCCATGCCAATTCGGGTTGTTGCATTTGCCGAAGATCGCCCGGTTCTCTTCGTCGGACAACGCCGGGTTGTGCACGCGATGCGCGGCATTGAACAGCAACCGCCGGGTGATCGTCACCTGTGGCACGGGTGGCACCTGTAGCATGGATGGTCGGTGGAAATGGGCCTCGCGATCGAACAACGAACGAGCCCCGTGGCATCAACCACGGGGCTCGAAGGTTCGGTCCGGAGAGGGTTTTGTGAAGCCCGGTCGAATGTATGAGGTCCTCACCACCAACCTTTCGCCTTCCCCCGCACTGGGGGCATGACGTCGGTGATAGATTATCGAACCCACCCGAAGGACTTGTTGGCTCAAAAACGGAGTTCTCCGTCCCGAGTGTTGCTTCTCGACTCTACATTGGCAACTTAAAGGCCATCGCACAACCGGTCAATTCATGGATCTCGGCATAGTTGTAGGGATAGCGCTGATTATCGTCTGGGCAATTGGCGCACTCATGTTCAACGGACCGGGTTGGGTCCATCTGCTACTCACCGTCGGCGTCTTCGTCGTCATCTGGCGCATCGTCGTGCGTGGTGACCGACGACATCCCGTGCCGCCGAAGAATCAACGCTGACCGGCAACGGCAATCAACGTCGCGATGCCCCAACACACCGTGAGCAGCGTCACGGGGACACCAACTTTCAAATAATCCACGAAGCCGATCCGCGCGCCGCGCGCCTCGGCGCGCTCGGCGACGATCAAGTTCGCCATGGAGCCGAGCAGCGTCAGGTTGCCGGCGAATGTCGAGCTCATCGCCATCACGAGCCACGTGAACGTTGGATCGACGACTCGCGGCACGACGGGTAACCATAGAATCACCGCCGGCACGTTCGAGACGAGATTCGACAAACCGGCCATTGCCACCGACGTGACGACCGCGTCGTGCAGCGGCGCCCCGTGAAGCTGCGCGCCGGCCGCCGACGTCATAGACGCAATGAGCGGAAGGTCGCGCGCGCCGCGCATGACGACGAACAGCGCGCCGAAGAACAGCAACAACGACCACTCGACCTTGGCGAATGCTTCGGCGGGGTCGCGCTGCGCGATCGCGAGCAAGATCGCCGCCGCGCTGATCGCGACGAGCGGCAGCGACGCACCGGCGAGCCAACCCGCCAGCGCGCCACCGAACACGATCAGTGATCGAACGGCGAGCGCGCGATCGAACGGCGCGTCGGGAATCTCGATGGCGCGCGGCAACTCGGCATTCAGATCGTCCCGATGCACGATCAGCAGCACAGCGAACACGATGACGAGCCCGCCGAGCGACGGCAGCGCGAGCGAGGCGATGAACCGTGCGAAGTGGATCCCGCTGGCAACGGCGATCAACATGTTCTGCGGGTTGCCGGTCGGCGTCATCGCGCTGCCGACGTTGGATCCGAGCGCGATCGCGAGTAGAAACGGCAACGGGCGCAGGCCAAGCGGCCGCAGAACCGCGAGCATCAGCGGCGTGACCACGAGACAGATCGTGTCGTTGACGAAGAACGCCGACAGGATCCCGCTCATGGCGACCACCGCGCCGAGCAGCGTGCGCGCCGATCGCGCCCGCACGACGATGTGGCGCGCCGCCCACTCGAAGAAGCCGCCCGCCTCGAGGTGCCCTGTCAGCAGCAGGACGCCGAGCAGGAACACCATGACGTCGAGATCGATCGCCGCGTAGGCGTCGTGAAGAGGCAGTCCGCCGATCGTCACCATGGCGACCGCGCCGAGGAGCGCGGCGGCAGGTCGGTTGAGACGGAAGAACGGGACCTGCCGGACGGCGATCAGCAGGTACGTCGCGAGCAGGATGACGAGTCGCGCCAACGTCGATGACGGTCGTTACGGCTCGCGAACGACCGCCGTGCTTTGTCGAAGCGTTGACGCGATCCTGAACTCGATTTCCTGGCCCTCGCCGACGCTCAACGCCGGCGACGTGATGCTGCCGCTGCCGCCGATCGGAACGGCCCGCAGCACGATCGACTGTCCGTACGCGACGTTCCAATCGATCTTGAAATCGCCCTTGCCGTTTCCGGTGACCATTCCGAGCCGTCTCGCAACGCCGCTGACGACGACGTAGACATTCATGTCGAGAAAATTCTCATTCTGGACGTGAACCGGAATGGGATCGGGACGGTAGTCCTCGCCCGTATCGACTTTGTTGCGCGAGCAGCCTGCGAGCGCCGCCAGCGTCATCGCGACCGCGCAGAATCGTACGCGACGGCGCATGGCTCGCCGGGTTTGGTTGGTCATTGCAGTACTCCGATTGAACGGCTTTCTGTTCCTGCCGGCGGGAGGTGAGGGGTGGCCGCCGGCGAGGACACGACTCAAGATATCGTGGCGAGCACGTTCTGGTTACCTCCAAACTACTTCCTTACTGCTCGGCCGCGGAACGACCCGGAATCCGCGGACCTCGATGTCACGGGAACATCAAATTTCCCAATTAGACAACACCAAACCGCGGTCCGGCCGCCGCTCCTCGTATTCCGCCAGCGACATGCGCAGATCGGTCCATCGGACGTGACCGCCGAGCGCGATCACCTGGCGGTAAGCATTCAGGAATTCGCCCTGCAATCGCAACGCGACGCGCCGGGTACCGTTGCGGCGCGCAAAATCCGTGATGGCGCGCACCAGGTCCCCGAACCGCGATTCATCCTCGAGCACGAGCTTGAGCACCCGCAGCTCTTCGCGCGCGCGCCCCTCGACCAGCGGCGCCGTGTGCGCGAGCGCGAACCCCACCAGCGTGTCACCGTCGTAGAGCAATACCGTGTCGCCCAGAGAAAGTTCGTGAGTGAGACTGATTTCCCGCGTGTAGTCATAGCCGGGCAGCAGCCGCTGCACCAACGCGCGGCACTCGGCGAGTACGTCGTCACGATCGCGCGTCGACAGGCGGCCAATCAGGGCCGCCGGAGGATCGCCGTATGCCGCTTCGAGGGTCGTCGTGATCGTCAGCTTGCCGGGGAGAAAGCCCAGCCGCGAGTAGAAGCCGATGTTGTCCATCGTGCGGGGCATCGTCTCGAGCCCGATGACGCTCGTGCCTCGAGCCTTGAGCCACTCGATCCCACGCAGGACGATCTCTTTCCCGGTGCCCGCGCCCTGATACTCCGTGCGCACGGCGAGTGGTCCCATCCAGCCCTCTTTTCCCGACTGGTGCACCATGTTGAACGCCACGATGTGTCCGCGTTCATCGCGCCACAGCAGCGCGCCGTCGTCCGCGTCCTCGATCGCGTAGCGCCAAATCGTAGGATTGAGAAACGGGACGCGCACGCCGACCATGCCGTCGCGCCGATAGCGCTCCGTGAAGGAGTCGCTGAAGATCTGGTTCAGCTCACCGATTTCGCCGAGCTGCGCGCGGTACGGGCCCTCGATGGTGTGTTGGCGCCACGATCGCGAGGTGGCCATTAGTCGGCGGCTCCCGCCTGGACGTCGAGCTCCGCACCGGCGCCCGCCAGCTCCGTCTCCAAGCGCGAGCTACCCGTCTCCTCGTCGTAGCGAACCGTGATGACGCGATCCAGCCCTTCGCGCACCGACTCGATGTGCGTGATGAGAATCACCTGCTCGAAACGATCTTGGAGGCGGCGCAACAGGTCGACGACGTTGTGTCGGCGAGCCTCGTCGAGCGACCCGAAGACCTCGTCCAGGATCAACAGGGAAAACGTGTGCCCTGCACGTTCGGCGATCATCTCGGAGATTGCCAGTCTCAGGACCAAGTTCGCTAGATCCTCTTCGCCGCCCGAGATGACCGGCTTGGGGATCGCGTCCTCGAGCACGATGATGTTGTACAGATCATCGAGCTCGAGCTCCGAGTAGCGCCCGTCGGTCAGATCGCGGATGTAGCGGCTCGCCAAATCGGAGATCTCGGGCCGCAGCGCCTGGTTCAAATCGGTGCGCAGATCGGAGAACGCGCGATCGAGCTCTTCGTGCAGCCGGCGCTCGCGGACGAGCAGCCCAAGATGCTGCTCGTTCTTCGCCAGCTCCGCCCTCACCTGTTCGGCCGACTCGAGCGCGCCCTGCGCCGACACCAGCTCCCCCTCGGCGCCGACGGCACTGAGCTCGGCGTCTCGGAGCTCGGCGGCGGCCTGCTCGTATCGCTCGCGCAATTCGGCGAACGACGTCTCGGAGAAATCGAGACGCTCGCGCCGTGCCGCCAACTCGGCGAGCCGCGCGACGACCTGCGCGAGATTCGCGCGGACTCGCTCGCGCTCGGCTACGACCTGCGGCTCGCGCTCAAGCTGCGCCGTGAGCTTTGCCGCGCGCACCGAGAGCGGCGTCAATCGATCGATGAGGCCCCGCACGTGTTCGTGGCGCGCGGCGTCGTATGCCACGGCGATGGTCTCCATCTCGCGCCGCACCACGACGTGACGCTCCTCCTTGCTCGCGATGTCGCGCGTGAGTCCGGCAAGCTCTTGGACTGCGGCCTGCACCTTGGCGAGACGTCGCTCGAGCTTCCCGACGCCGTCGAACAATTGGCGGCGCTGCTCGTCGAAGTCCTTGACCTCCGGCGGCATTGCCTCGAGCTGCTCGATGCGTGCGCGAAAGTATTTGCCGTCGATCGTGATCGCTTCGATCTGGTTGTCGAGGAACTCGAGCACCGTGCGGAAATGCGTCTGGAGCGGCCGGGCGCAGATGGGGCACGTCCCGTTCTCGCCGAGGTCCACGATCTGTTCGCGCTGGCGCTCGACGTCGCGCAGCTGATCGAGCAGCGACTGGCGCTTCGTCTCCGCTTCCTGTTTGTCGCGCACCCAATCTGTCTGCACCCGCTCGAACTCGAGCTGCGCTCGCTCGAGATCGGCGCGGGCCTGGGTCAGTTGCGTCGTGACCTCGAGCTCGAGACTCGGCGCGGCCTCGATCTTTGCACGGCGCTCGCGAAGTTTCGCCAGCTCGTCGGCCAGCGACCGCTCGGTTTCCTCGAGCGTTCGCCGGCGCGCCGCTTCGTTGCAGGCCCGCTCCAGCTCACGCAGTTCGGCCTGCAGCGCTGGAAATTCCGCGAGCGCGGCGGTCAGCCGGTTGACTTCGTCGCGCGCCAACGCGGCGTCGGCCAGCTCGCGATCGACGCGTGCCGCATCACGCTCGAGCGCCGCGCGCTCGCCCTCGACGACACGCATCTCCGAGACGAGCGCCTGCAACGTGTCACGCTCGCGCTGCATCGATTCCCATCGCGGTGTGATCTCATCGAGCGCGCGATGCGCCGCGACGCGTCGGAGCCCGGCCGTGTTGGCGCGCGCGCGCGACTCGGCCACGCGCGACGTGGCGTCGGCCAGCGCTCGAGCGACTGCCTCGGGGTCGGACATGCCGGCCCGAAGCCCCGCCGTCTCCGAGACGATGGCCTTGCGTCGCTCGCGGACCAGACCCTGCGCCGTTCGAATTCGCTCATAGCCCAACACGCGCGACAGAAACTGAGCACGCTCGGCGGGCGCCATCGCCGCCATGATGCTGAGCTCTTTCTGTCCCGTGAAGTACGTGTTGAAGAACTCGTCGTGGCTCATGCCGAGCCGGCGGCGCAACAACTCGGTCACGCCGGTGATGGACGTCGCGATCGGCGCCGTAGCCCCGTCGAGATAGAGCTCGGCGTTCGTCAGCCCACGCGACACGAAATAGCGGTGACCGCCGAGCTCGAAGTCCAACTCGACCGTGACCGCGGCACGTGGCCCCGCCCGGTACGAGCGAATGGATTCGCGCGTGCCTCGCGCGGCGGGCATTCCGTACAACGCCCATGCGATCGCTTCGAGGATCGTCGACTTACCCGACCCGTTGGGGCCGATGATGCCGGTGATCCCCATCTCGAAATCGATGCGGGTATCGATGTGCTGGCGAAAATTGCAGAGGTGCAGGCTGTTGAGCCGCATTTATGTATCGAGCAATCCCGATGGCACGGCGATGAGCTGCGCCTCGTCGAGATACGCGATCGCCCGCTCGACGAGCGCCGTGCGATCGACATCGGAGTCGAGCGGGCGCGCGAGCAGCTTCTCACGGACGATCTCGTTGAGTGACGGCCGGCGCCCGGGCGCACCCGTGCCGTGCAACCGCAGCGCCTCGGGGCGGCGGACGTCGAGATGGAAGTTGAGCGCTCGTCGCTTGTATTCGCGGATTGCCTTGTGATCGAGCTCGCGGGCCACGTGCCGCGGCACCTCGCGGACGATGAGGCGTACGATCTTGTCGTCGATTCCGCCGACGCACGCTTCGATGGTGGATCGAATGCGCTCGTCGGTTTCGGCCGCGGTCAGGTTGCGCGCGCTCACCGGAGGCAGATCGAGGAAGGGACGCGCCGGCGGCAGCGAGTGGAACTGCATGACGCCGGTCTCCAAGTCCCGCTCGATGAACCCTTTGCCGCTGATACCGGCCACGCGCTCCTCGTACAACTCGCCCCAAGGATTCGCGCTCGTATACTCGATCGACCCGCTATAGAACGCGTTGGGCGCCATCTCGCGGAACACGTGATAGTGCCCGAGCGCCACATAACTCCAACGCGCCGCGCCGAGCTCCTCGTGAGTGATCTCGACCGCCGCGCGATCGCCCGTCGCCGCGGTCGCGGGCAGCATTCCCTGCACTTCACCGTGGATGACCATCACGTTGTACCGCGCGTCGGGGTCGGGCGTGAGCGACGGCCGAACGAGCCCGGGCACATCGGGCACGGCGAGCACAGACAACTCGCGGTCGGGAAATGACAGACGTCGCGGCTCGCGATCGACGACATGGACGCCGATTTGCGCGAACAGCTGGAGAATTCCTCCGGTCTCCGCCGACCGCGGTGAATCGTGGTTGCCGGCGACGAGAACGACGACGGCGTCGGGCAGCGCGTGGACGAGTCGGCCGAATTGCAGGAACGCGTGCAGGATCGCCTGGTTGGGCGGCCGCACCGCGTGGAAGATGTCGCCGGCGACGACGATCAGGTCCGGCTCGAGCGCGATGATGCGATCGATGGCCGTGCGAAACGTCGCAGCGACGTCCGCCTCCCGCTGGTTGACCCCGCCGGGAGTGAGCCGCTGATACTGCCGGTAGCCAAGGTGAAGATCGGAGAGATGGACCAGGCGCATGCGGCGTGAAACCTCCGCTGTAATCTAACGCCTGTCCATGGTGTGCATGTGCTGTGTGATACGCATCTGCATGTGCATCGACAAGATGCCGCTCACCGCCGGACCGTTCATCGTCGAGCTTACGACAATGTTGAACCACGACTCGGTGAGCCAACCGCGGCGCTGATCGACCAACATCGTCCCGTTCACGTACCCTTTCTCGAGCGTCGCGCCAAAGGCCGCCGCTGGTCCGGTGGCCGGCCGCACTTCGCCGCGCATCGAGACGAACGCCCATTCGCGATTGTGCGTGAGCGAGTCGAGCCGGAAGGTGACGTGAAGCTTGCCCGAGAGCTGGGCGCCGAGCTGCGAGCCGACGGGCAACGCCATCTCGCGGATCCAACTTTCGCCGACGCGGATGGCGCCCTTGGGGAACGCCGCCGGCATGAGCGAAACGACCTGCGCCACCTCGCGCGACGCTCCATCGTTCGACTCGGCCATGGACACGGTGCCGTCGGGCGCCACGCGGAAGCGGAGACGCTGGCCACGCATCTGCTCCGCGACCTGAGCAGCGGCCGGGCGGGAGCGTTCGTCGCTCGTCGTCACAATCAGCGAATCGGTGACGGCGAGCAGCGTGGTTCCATTGTCCGCGCTGCCCTCGACGATGGCACGCGAGAACATCTTCATGTTGTTGACGACCATGGCGCTCGCCTCGCCGGTGCTGGTGCGGCGAATGCCCGTCATTTCGCTTTCCTGATCGAGTCGCATGCGCAACGTGTCGCCAAGGTGCGGCTTGACCTGAAGCGTGACCGTCTGCAGTGGTGCCGCGCTCGCCACGACGGGCGTCAGCGCACCGATCGCGAGCACCGCGATGAGAAAACGAAACCGCATCGCGGGCATGGGACGTCTAGAAGCCGTACGGGTCGTCGGCTGGCGCCGAGCGAAGCGCGGCAGTGGCCGGTCGCGAGACCGTTTGCGTCGCGACGACCGGCCGGAGCTGTGAGAGAAAGAACCTGCGGACGTCGGCTGGGCGCTCGCGCACCGTCGCGTTTCGCGCGCGAATGATCTCGTCCTCTTCGCGAATCCCGACCGCTTCCTGCACCCAGCCGAGCGTGATCGTGGGGTCGAGCGTGCGAAGACTGCGGACCACGGCGGCCTCGAGATCGATGTCCACCGCTTGCGGATACCGCTCGGCGCCGTCACGACCGCGCATCACCGCCGGTCGCGGAAAGCGCACGAAGATGGGCTGCGTGAAGTGCGGGTGCCGCACCATGAGCTGGCCTTTCTCCAGTGTGGCAAGCTTGATCTTCACGGCCGGACTCAGCACCGCGTATCCCGGCGTCGCGAGCTCGTCGGCGTCCATGCGTCCGTACAACGCCGTGCCCGAATTGCCAACGACCCGCCGGTGCACCTGCGATCGGAATTGCTGCGCGCTGAACAGCACGAGGCCGAGGTATCGGCCACGCTCGGCGAGATCGAGCAGCATTTTTCGAACGTAGGTTTCCGGTCCATCGTTGGGTGCGTATTTGTTCAGCTCGTCGACGAATACGACCACGTGATTCACGCCGAGGTCGCGCTTTTCCAGGTGTTCCCGAAGTCGCGTGACCACGCGTGCGAAGATGAGGTCCTGCGCATCTTCCTCGAGCGAAGCGACGTCGATCACATACACCGTGCGGTCCTGAAAGCTCCCGAACGGCAGGTCGCTCACGGCGCCGTCGTCGGTCACGAGGCCCGCGCACCGTGTGGAGATGTTGGACAGCCGATTCCGCACCTTGCGGATGGTCGCCACGTGGTGCGTACGCCACGACTCGCCGTTCTTGCCCTCCATGCCGGAGAGCACGTCGCGGAACCATTGTTCCAGGTCGGCGAACGAGCGCACGAGGTAGCGCTTGTTGCCGAGCATCGGATCGCTGAAGTCGCGGTCGACGACCCGCTCGCGAATGAAGTCGATGAGCGCGTCGGCCTTCGCGTCGACGTCGTCTTTGTTGAGCAGCACCTCGGCGTACTGCAACACCTCGCGCAATCCCCACGTGAGCGACGACACATTGTGGAGCAGCGCGTCGTTCGAGCGGAGCGTGTTGAGCGAGTAGCCGTCCGACTTGTAGGGCGCGAAGTATTGCACGTTCTCGAACGGCTTGACCGGCACGCCGCATTTCTCGTAGAGCGCGACGTCGGCGTCGTCGATTGCTCCCGGCTGATCGAGGAAGCAGAGGTCCGGCCCCTTCACGTTGAAGCACACTGCGGCCACGGATCCCTTCTGCGCCGGGAAATGCGTGAAGATCGACGACAGGATCCACTCGATCGCGCTCGTCTTCGTCGCCAGCCCCGACACGCCGGTGATGTTCAAGTGCGCTGCTTCAGGTCCGATGAGAAAATCGGCATCGAGATAGATCGGTGCGTCGGTTCCGCCCGCGCGGTAGACGCCGATCGGAATGCCGGTGTTCGCACCCTCGCGCAGATACCCGTCCATGCGGAGCGCGACGGCGACGTCGTCGTTGTCGGCGAGGAAGACGCGACCCATCGGCACGGGCTGCAGCGGCTCTTCCGGCAGCTGGCGCAGCACGGCCGCCGTGTAGAGCCGGATCTCCGCGCGCTGCGTGGCGCCGAACGACGCGCCACCCGGCGTGCCGTCGTGTCCGAGCATGTCGTGGATCGGCGTCTGCAGATCCGTGTAACTGAAGCCTTCGACCACGATGCCGTAAATCGACGGGATCTGGCCGTTGACCGGCAGCGCGCCCTCGACGCGCACGATCGTTCCAATGCCGACGGGTGAATCGAGCGCCGTCCAGAAATGGAATTCGTGCGGCGTGTTCGGCTTGCGCTCGGTGGCGACGACGCGGCCCAGCGGCGCGTTCGACGCTTCGGGTGAGACTGGCGAGTCGATCATTGGCGGCGCGCGCGAGTGTTCATAGAATCCTCATCGTTTCACATGACCGCCCGAAGAAATTCCTCGCAGTCGCGTACGCCGTACACCATCTTGTCCCAACGTCCATCGGGCAGCGCTACCGGCGCAACCTCGGCGAGTATCCAGCGCGACACCTCGTCGGCGCGACGACCAACGTCGTCGTCGCTCGCGGCACCCGGCGGCGCCACCTCGACGCGCACCAATCCCCACATCGGATCATGGCCGCGCGGGTCGCGAATGCGCAAATACCAGCTCGCCACGCTGGCCCGCTTGGGCGACGTCACGAGGAACACGCTCGATCGCTCGCCGTAGCCAAGGCCGAGCACGGTGGTGAGGGGCTCGCCGCTCGCGTACAGCGTTCGATGACTCTTGATCACGCCGATGGCGCAGGCCGCGCGTGCCACGTGCTCAGCGCCGCTGATCCCGCCGTCGATCAGTAGCGCTCGGTCCTCGCGCGAACACCAGTCGAGCGCGAGTGCCTGCTCGGCGATTTCGCGGTCCTTCTGCACTCGATGCACCGCCGCCTCGCGGAGCGCGTGCGGATGCTCGGACGCCGCGTCGGCCGTATCGGTCTCACTCGTGTCGTGCACCGCGATACCAGTCTCCGCGAGGCTGCGCCACACCGCGGGAGACACGTTGGCGCGCGGCGCATACAGCCGGTGCTCGACCGCGTGACGCCACGTGAACAGTCGCTGATTTCTGCGATCGCGAATCACTGCGCCGACGGTGCCGTAAACGATCGGAATTCCACCCGGCAGATAGCACGCGACGTAGCTCTGTTGCGTCCCGTCGAGGAAGGCGGCGAAACCGACGACCGGCGGGTCGAACACCCGGCGCGCTCGCAGCGCGCGTCCTTCGATCACCGTTGCGCTGATGAGCCGCGCCGGCTGCGTGCTTGCCGTCGTCAGTTCGAGCGCCGCGCCGCTGTCGACCGACTGCGAGTTCGGCAGCAGCGCGGCCAATACGCGAGCGACCGCTGAGAACGACGCGTGGGACGAAGTGGGTGAGTTGATCGAGACCGCTGACATCGAGAGCACTCTAACGCGCGCGCATCAGAGCGACAAGCAAATCGGGCGGGCTCACGGAGCAACGCGGCCCGCGATGACGATCAGCGGCCAGGTGATTCGTTTCCGCTGGGCCGCGTCGGCCCACGTCTCGCCTAGCTCGCGCTCGACGGCCGCGATCGGGTCGTCCTCGTGGGTCGCGCGATATTGGGTCGCGGCCGACCACGTTCGCATGTAGCCGGCGAGCTGCGCCGGACCCCACTCCTCGACGAGTGACAAGGACGGCGCCGCCATGCGCTCGAACGGAAACGGGATCGAGGCGTAGCCGTCGTAGACGTGCCGCCGCTCGGGCGGCCAATAGTCGCCAAGCGCCTCGAACATTGCGCGCCGCAACACTTCGCCCACCGCGCCGTCCATTTGCGGAGCGCCGTACGTCCACGCGGCGATCGCTGCGCCAGGCGCCGCGACGCGACGCACCTCGGCGTTGAACCGCTCGTGATCGAACCAGTGCAACGCTTGGGCGACGGTGATCAGGTCGACCGAGCCCGGCTCGATCGGCGCCGATTCGGCGGGCGCCACGAGCCAGGTGATCTTGGGATGCTTCGGCGCGCGCGCGATCTGCTCCGCGCTGACGTCCGTGCCGATCACCTGATCGAAGTATTCGGCGAGATCGACCGTCGCCTGCCCTGTACCGGCACCGCAGTCCCAAGCCAACCGGTGTCGCGGCGCAATCGACGCGAGGAACTCGAACAGCGCGCGCGGATACCGCGGACGAAACGCCGAATAGCTCGCCGAGATCGTCGAGAAATGATCGCCCGGCGCGCGACCCGAGCTCACCGCACGACCGCGACCGCGACTCCGTCGTGCGTCGGAACGATGATGCCGAGCACCCGCGGATCCGTGGCCATTCGCCGATTGAACTCGCGGACGCCGCGCGTGCGCTCGTCCGACTCGTCGCCGTCGTAGACGCGGCCGCCCCACAGCGCGTTGTCGCCGATGATGAGCCCGCCGGGCCGCACGAGCCGGAGCGCCCACTCGAAGTACGTCGGCAGCGGCTCCTTGTCGGCGTCGAGGAAGATGGCGTCGAATCGTTCGCCGTCGAGTGACGGCAGCACATCGAGCGCTCGCCCGACGCGCACCTCGATTCGCTCGGTGAGCGCTGCGCGCTCGATGTATTTGCGAGCGAACGCGGCGTGCGTCTCCTCGATCTCGATCGACAACAAGCGTCCGCCGGGCGGCAGTGCTCGCGCCATACAGATGGCCGAGTAGCCACCGAGCGTTCCGACCTCGAGGACGTGCCGGGCGTTGATTGCCGTGAGCAAGACCTGCAGCAAGCGTCCTTCATCGGCCGAGATCGCGATCGGTGGAAGACCGGTGCGATCGGCCTCTTCACGCAGCGAGGCGAGCAGCTCGTCCTCGGCGCCGAACAGTCCCGCGATGTAATCGCCGGCTCGATCCGCCATCGTTATTCGACGCCGATGTCCCACGCCTGCTGCAGATCTTTCCGAGAATAGGCGCGGAAGGCGGTGAGCGTCTGCGTCCGCTGGATTCCCGGCACGGTCGGGAATACCTCTGTCACGACATGAGCAATCTGATCGTACTGCGGCACTCGAACGATGGCGACCAGGTCCCAGTCGCCTGAAACGGAGTAGACCTCGGCCACGCCGTCCACGCCGGCGAGCATGTTGGCTGCGGTTGGGATCAGCGTCGGATCGACGCGTATGAGCACGATGGTAGTGATCACGAATCGGTTGGACAGGGTGGAACGTTGAGCAGCCACAGGCCGGAGATCCGGTTTTTGTCGTCGACGTCGACCAACAGATTTCTCGCGAGTCGGATCGTTCGCGTGTTGCGCCGTTTCCCAAGGCGGAAATGAAAGGTACGCTGCTCGTGATCGGCTTCCGCCACCAGGCGGGTGTCCATCTCGAGCGACGCGATATCGGGTTGCGACTGTCGCGACTGCACGACGACGTGCGCGTCCTCGACCTGCCCTGGTGGACTCAGGACGGGAAGCTTCCGAACGTCCGGCCAGACCGCGACTTCGACCCCGTTGATGCGCCCCGCCGCGACGTCGAGGATCAGCCATGACCCGTCCGCGCCCTCGAGCCCGACGGAGCCGGACATGCCCTCACCGACCGCGCGCGGCGACACTTGGGCCGAGAGGATGTCGGTGTCGGCATCCCACCGGTACTCGACCTCTGGCGGTGCATGCCCCACTGGCTGAACCTCAACCGCGATCTTCACGAGATTCTCCTTGAATCGACTGACGAATCTTGTCTGTCGCGCCGCGTCGCGCGTCCTCAAATCCGTGCGAGGCGTGGCCCCGTGTTGCCATGAACGGTGGAGCGGTGGAACGGTGGAACGGTGGAACGAAACTGAGGTCACGTTCCACCGTTCAAGCGAGCGCCAGCGAGCGGCCGTACGACCGTTCCACCGGGAGCGAGCGGCCGTGCCACCATTCAACCGTTCAACCGAGCGTTCGTTCCACCGCTAATTGTCCCCAAGATATACGTGCCGCGATGATTCGCCGCACCCCCTCCAACACCTGGTCTGCCGGCGCTGCGTACGACACGCGAATCCATTCGGGCGACCGGAAGGCCGCACCCGGAACGACTGCCACGTCGTGCTCTTCGAGAAGCCGCCGCGCAAAGGTCGTTCCGGGCTCCGGGTCATCCGATGTCGCATCGGCGATTCTGATGTAGAGGTAGAACGCGCCCTGCGGCTCGATCACCTCGATCGACGCCCGTTTCAATAACTCGAGGGCCGCATCGCGTCGGCGTCTGAACTCGCCGACCATTCGAGCGATCGCCTCCGCCCCGGCTGACCGATCCGACAGCGCGGCAAGCGCAGCGTGCTGCGAGATCGTCGCCGCGTTCGACGTGGTGTGCGATTGCAGTGCGGCCATCGAGCGCGAGAGGGGGCGCGGCGCGATGGACCAACCGATCCGCCATCCCGTCATAGCGAACGATTTCGCGACACCATCAACGACCACCAATCGATCCAACGGTTTCCCGATGGAGAGGAGCGAAGGCGCCTCGCCGTCGTACGAAATCGCCCGATAGATCTCGTCGCTTAGAATCCACCAGTCGCGCTCGGCGGCGACCGCCATGATGTCGCGCAGCTCGGCGCGCGAATACACGGCGCCGGTCGGGTTACAGGGAGAGTTGAGTATCAGCCCACGAGTTCTAGGCGTGGATGCGCGCGCCAGATCGGCCGGCGTCACCTTGAGCTGTCGCTCCCGAGCGCCGCGCACCGCGATCGGCATCGCCCGCGCGAGCGCGATCATCTCGTAGTAGCTGGTCCAGCCGGGCGTCGGGACGAGCACTTCGTCGCCGCTGCCGAACAGCGAGAAGCACGCGTTGAACAGAGCTTGCTTCGTCCCCGCCGCGACGACGATTTGGTCGGCGGTGATGGGTGGACCGTCATTGAGCGCGCTCGCGCGCTCGGCGATGACCTCTCGCAGCGGAAGAATGCCTTCGACCTGCGTGTATCTGGTCGCCCCGCCATCGAGCGCGCGCTGCGCCGCGGCCATTACGAACGCCGGCGTCGGAAAGTCCGGCTCGCCGGCGCCGAGGTCGATCACGGGGCGGCCGGCGGCGCGCAACGCCTTCGCGCGCGCCGAGGCGGCGATTGTTGCCGATTCGCGAAGCTCCGAAATGTTCGTGGACGGTGCGAAGCTGGTCATTGCGTCGATTGGAGACCGGAACCGCCGCGGGCTATACTTCACGACGGCTGTGGCAATCTTACGGGCGGTGACAAGGCCACGCCACAACGTTGGTTGACGAAGGGAGTGCTGTGGAACGGGATGCACGCGAGGTAGCAGCGGTCTCACGGGGCCAGAATGTGGTGTACGTCATGCCCCACGATTGGGCGTCTATTG
The DNA here is from genome assembly GCA_036392315.1 of Gemmatimonadaceae bacterium. Taxonomy (GTDB): domain Bacteria; phylum Gemmatimonadota; class Gemmatimonadetes; order Gemmatimonadales; family Gemmatimonadaceae; genus JAQBQB01. Next base: position 1,178 of record DASVYG010000131.1, on the reverse strand, counting down.
GCCAGTTTCTCGGACCGATGCTCGATCGGGTCGACGACCAGAATCGCGACGTCCAACTCCTGCTCGTCAGCTCGGACGTCGAGCTTGCGGCGGCGCTCGCCGCGTCGGCGGTCAAGCTCACCGAAGGGCGCAACGTCGGCATCATGGCGGCCACCTCGGCGGGTCGTGCCGCGCGCCTGATACGCCTTCGTCCGCCGCAAGTCATCGCCGCGACGCCAGACTCGATCGCCGAGTTGCTCAAGGCCGCTGCGCTCAAGCTCGAGACCGTACGGACGGTCGCCATCGCCTGGCTCGATGAGCTCATCGCGCAGGGCGCGACGACGTCGCTCGAGAACCTCATGACGGAAGTGCCCAAGGAGTCGGCCCGGACCGTGGTCGCCGCGGAGATCACGCCGGCCGTCGAGGAGCTGCTCGAACGGTACGCGCGGCGTGCACGGCGCGTGGTCGCGCCCACGAGTACGACCGATCAGCCGATGCCGGTCGAGTTCGTGACGACGGCGGCGGAATCGAGACTCGGCGCCTTGCGTCGTACGTTGGACGCGATCGACCCGGCGTCGGCCGTCGTGTTCGTTCGCGACCGCGACAGCGACGTTCGCGTTCGCGATCTCCTTCGCTCGCTTGGCTATACTGGCGACGATGCGCCCATTCGCGCCGGCCTCACCGCGGCACCGGGCACGGAGCTCGTGGTCTTGTTCGACGTACCGGCGTCGCGCGAGGAGCTTCGCGAAGCCGCCGGCGCCGCCAAGCGAGTGATCGCTCTCATTCAGCCGCGTCAGTTGGCGAGCCTGCGATCGCTCACCGCCGGCGGGCCGGCCAAACCGTTCACGCTGACCGACTCGGGCGCGCGTGCCCGCGACCGCGATGCGCGGGTTCGGACCGAATTGCGCGAACTGCTCGACGAAGGGCATTTCGGACGCGAGTTGATCGCGCTCGAGCCGCTGCTCGAGGATTTCGATGGCATCGAGATCGCCGCGGCCGCGCTGCAGCTCGTCGAGCGAGAGCGCGCGCGATCTGCCACCGCGCCGCGGGCGAGTGCGTCAGCTGCGGCCGGTGCTCCGCGCGAAAAGAGCGCCGGTCCCATGGTCCGGCTGTTCGTCAGTGTCGGCGCCCGCGACAACGCGAAGCCGGGCGATCTGGTGGGCGCGATCACGAATCAGGGAGGAATCACGAGCGACGAC
>DASVYG010000130.1:0-14870 GCA_036392315.1 Gemmatimonadaceae bacterium | reverse complement strand
GCTCGCGTTTCGCGTTACGGCATCGGAAATCAACCAATGCACCGGCGTGACCAGACTCCCCGCCTGCCCAATCAATCGCGCCACCTCGAGCTCGCGAATCGTCGTTACCAACTCCATATGCGGCATCTCTAACGCCGCAATCAGTCGCTCGAGTGTCGAGTGATTGCCGAGCGCTACCGACGTCCACAAAACCGTCATCGCCTCCGGCGTCAACGTCGCCAAGCGCTGGTCGAGAAGCGCATTGATCGTCGGCGAGACGCAGAACTCCTCACCAGTGGTCTGGTAATGCCGCACCAGCGAGTGCAGAAAGAACGGATTGCCACCCGATGCGTTGACAAGCCACTCGCGAAACGATCGATCAGCCTCCGATGTCCCGTCGCCGATCGTCTCTCGGACCAGCATCGCGCAATTGTCGGCGGCGAGCTCGCCGATCTCGACGCTCGCGAGCCGCTCCGCATGACGGGCAAAATACCGCACTGAATCCCGTTCCCGGCTCGTGAGAAGAAGCAGGAACGGACGCGGGCGTCGCGGCGACACGAGACCCGCAAGCGTTCGAAGCGACTCCACATCGAGCCACTGGACATCCTCCACCAGGAGGATGAGCGGCGATTCATTCGTTACGGCGTCGATCACATCACCAATCGCCCGAACGATCGCGGCCGATACGGCGTCGCTCGACTCGGCCGACTCCAGCTCCACTCTGGGCTCGCGAAGTTCATGCTTCGTCAAGCGCGTCAGCGCGCTCAAAGATTCCGGAGAAGCGCCAAGTGCGCCGGGAAGCTTGAGAATTCCTGGAATAGCTTCGACGAACGCAGCCATCGGACGGTCGCGATCGTGTGGCTGCACCGCCACGCGCTCGACCCGCCACCCCGCCAGAGTCGCCCACGCGCAGCAGTCTGCGGCCAAGCGACTCTTACCAATCCCGGGCTGACCGTAGAGCACCACACACTGGCTCTCGCCGGTCTTGGCCATGGCGAGCCGTTGTCGGAGCACGGTCATCTCTCGCTGTCTGCCGACGAGTGGAAAGTCGACGTTGACCGAATATCCGTCCTGCAGATGGTCGCGAATGCGCCGGCGAAGCACCGCGGCTGGTAAAGTCAATCCGTGAGCGCTTGGCCCAACTTCCTCCACGTATCGGTCGAGAACCCCGATCGCCTGCGCCCTGGCTCCGCCCACGGCGAGGATCTCGGCCAATGCCATCGTGGCGTCCTCATTCACGGAATCGACCGCGAGACACGCTCGCGCCGCGTGCTCCATCATCAGCCAATCACTGTCGATGCGCGCCTGGTCGATCGTGTTCAGGAAACACTTACAGAGCTCGAACGCCATGCGTGCACGGTAGCCTTCGAACCATTCCGTGTACGCTTCCGAATGATCCGGCGCATACCCGGGCAGGAAGCCCGACGCCCCGATTGCCTTGAGGATTCGAACGTCAGGCCGGTCACCGTGCAGGAGCTCGTCGTAGTCCGCGCGTACGGCCTCGACGGGCAGAAGGAGGCCATACGAATCGGTTTCCACGACCGCGCCTCGCTGCCGGAGCTGATACACGAGCTCTCTCAGCGAATGCTTGGCATTCTTCTCGTCTTGGTCGGGAAAAATGAGGTTTCGTAGTACCGCGCGAGACACCCACCGCCCGCGTTCCGCCGATAAGTACAACAGCAGCGCGAACTTCAGAACCGATTTCGGAGTGAGCCGCGTGCTGCCCGCCTGGATGAGGGCGGTGCCGCACGTATGAACGAAGATCATGGGACAGCCGTCCAGGGCGGGGATGGCACAATCTCGGCGGCGGGCGTCATGCGTGCGTCATGCCCTCAGATGAGGACATGACGATGACGATCCTTATAGCGTTACGCCAGCTTGCCGCACCCGCGGCGGCTCATTAAAAGGCGCCCACACAACCTTTCCCGCGCTCAACGTGTCTCTCGAGTGGTAGACTGGCACGGCGCCGGTCCCTCACCCTTTCCGTCATGCTCCGACCCTGGGGTCAGGCCGTGCGAGCGCTTGCTCGCCGCCCCGCATTCGCCATCAGCGCCATTTTCATCCTCGGCGCGGGCGTCGCCGCGACAACTGGTGTGTTCTCGATCGTCGACGCCGCGGTGCTGAAACCGCTGCCGTATCCAAATCCTGACCGGCTCGTACTCGTGCTCGAGGCCAACTCGGCGAAGAAGGAGGCGGCTGCTCTGCTCGCGCCGGCACGGATCGAAGACTGGAACGGGCTGAATCGAACTTTCGATGCGATCGCCGGGAGCTATGGCGAGAACGTCACGGAGACGAGCGGTGATACGCCAGAGCGGCTGGCGGCCTTTCGCGTCTCGCCGCGGTACTTCACGGTGTTCGGCGTTCGGCCTGTCGTCGGGCGAACGTTCCTGCCGGAAGAAGAGGCGAACGGCGGGCCGGCCGCCGTCGTCATCAGCGATGGACTCTGGGCGCGCCGCTTCCAACGGAGCCGTGACGTCAGCAGCCGCCGGCTCACGCTCGCCGGAAAGAGCTACGCGATTGTCGGCGTCATGCCGCCGGAATTCGCCGGGCCCGCGCTCGATCTTTGGATTCCCGCCCAGACACCGCCGTCGTTGATGCAGATCCGCGACGCACGATTCTACACGGGCGTCGGTCGCCTGCGGCGCGGCGTCACCGCGGCGGCGGCGCAGAGCGATCTGTCGCGTGTGCAGGCCGAGCTGGGACGGCAGTATCCGAAGACGGACAGGGATTGGTCGGCGCAGGTGACGGATCTCGCGACCAGTCGGCTCGGCCAGTATCGCGAGCCGCTGCTCTTCGTTCTGGGCGCGGTCGGGTTGCTCCTGCTGATCGCGCTCGCTAATACCGCGGGCCTTACGCTCACGCAACTCCAGCGCCGGGAAGGCGAGCTGGCGATTCGCGGCTTCCTCGGCGCGACGCGGGGCCAGGTGGTGCTCGGCGTGATGCAGGAGGTTCTCATTCTCGCGTTGGTCGCGACGCTTGCCGCGCTGCTCGCCGATGTCCTGCTGCTCCGCGTTGCGTCAGCGGCGTTGAAGTCACTGCCTCGCACCGCGGGTCTCATCATCGACTGGCGCGCGTTCGCGGTGGCGGCATTGAGCGGCACGGCCGCAACGCTCGTCTGCGGCGCGGTGCCGGCCTGGCGCGCAACGCGGCGCGGCGTAGCGGCCGCGCTGACACGGAGCGGTCGTGGCACGTCGCACGATAGCCGGTCGCAACGCGTGCTCGTGGGCGGCCAGATCGCCATCGCGACGCTGCTCCTCTGTACGACGGGTCTCATGCTTCGGAGCTACTACGCACTGTCCCACGTCGATCCGGGCTTCGATCCGTCGCACGTAGCGACGTTCCATGTGGGAGCTGCCTGGGACGAAGACCGTGTATCGGTCGGATTGATGCAGCAGCAATTCCTCGCGGCGCTCGGCAATATGCCCGGCGTGACCGCGGCGGGCTTCAGCAATTTTCTCCCCGCGTCGAACGCCACGATCCGTTATCAGGTCCGGCTGCAGAACGATGGGGGCAGCGGTGCTTCATCGAACAACGAACAGGTGACCGTGGGCGAACGTAGCGTGACCAGCGGCTACTTCAAGGCGCTCGGCGCTCGTGTTTCGGCGGGGCAATCGTGTCCCGACCTCGCGAGCGTTCACGGCGGCCCGCCCAAGGCGCTCGTGAACCGGCGCTTCGTGACGACGTACGCCGACGGGCAGGCCGTGGTCGGGCGATACGTGAGTTGGGCGCAAGGACAGTCCGGTGCGCCGATGGAGATTGTCGGCGTGGTCGACGACATTCGCGAGGACAACCTGCGCACTGCCGCGGTACCCTATCTCTATGCGTGTCTCGGCGCCGGGGACTGGCCTGATCCCGAGTACGTCGTGCGGACCACCGGCAATCCGCAGGCGTTGTTGCCGGCGATTCGATCGATGGTGCGCCAGATCGCGCCGACCCGCGCCGTGTTCGGGCTGATGCCCCTCGAGCAGAACCTTGGTGCGACAATCGGGCAAACACGGCTGCAAACCGAGCTGCTCTCGGCATTCGGAGTCGCCGCGGTGGCGCTGGCGGCGATCGGTCTTTACGGCCTCGTCGCGCTCGCGGTAACGGCACGCCGGCGGGAGATCGGCATTCGCATCGCACTCGGAGCGGATCCGCGGCGCGTGGTGTGGGAGTTGGCGAAGCGCGTGGGCTGGCTTGTCGTCGGCGGCGCGGCAGGCGGACTGTTATTCACCGTGATCGCCCAGCGACAGCTTCGCGCGGTGGTTTTCGGCGTTGCGCCACTCGATCCGGCGACGCTGGTCGGCGCGGTCGCCGTGCTCGGTGTGACGGCGAGTGTCGCCACGCTCGTGCCGGCGCGGCGCGCGGCGAAGATCGACCCAGTTGGTGCGATGCGCGAGAGCTGAGTCGTTGCATAAGCGACGCGGTAACCGGAAGGGTCGGGAATGCCGCGCTGGCCCTGCTCGTGATGCTGCTCTTCTGGATCTGGCGAGTTCGCGCGAGAGGCGGGATGCCGGCATGGCCGACGAAGCGCGCGTCCCGGCCTGACCTGCAACATTATGAATTCTTAATCTCCAAAAGCCGACCTCGGCTCAGCACCGAGGCCGTATCGGCGCTGAAGCCATTGCGATTCCTGATCTCTCATCCAATAGTGATGACTCGAGCCCGCGCGTTAGTCGGCGCGGCATCTCAGAACCGCGCCGCCGCGGTGCACTGCAGTCAAATCGTGACCACGAGTCGCCCATGGCTGTCGGCACACCCTCGCGTCGTTTCGCGCGCACACTCCTGACCGTACTCGCACCTCTCCTGGGCGCGCGTGTGGCGGCGCAAGCACCGCAGACGGACATCGTCCGCGGCCGAGTGCTTGCGGCCGATAGCACGCCCATTCAGAACGCCACGGTCACGGCAATCGACTCCGTCGCCAGAGTACCGAAGCAGGTTCGCACCGACGCCAATGGCGCCTTCTCGATCACATTCGACGCCGGCAGTGGCAAGTACATGGTAGCGGTGACCATGCTCGGGTACGCACCCCAGCGGCGGACAATCACCAGGCGGGCCGACGGAACGCTTTCGCAAGTCGACTTCAAGATGACCCCCGTTGCCGCTCAGCTTGGCGCCGTTCGCTCCGTCGGGGAACGTCCGAAAACAATGCGGTCGGACATCCTTGGGGATTACAGCATCGCCGGAACAACGTCGTATCAGAGCTTGTCGAGCGGACTCACCGGCGACGTCACCGGCGATTTCACCTCGATACTCTCCACGCTGCCAGGCATTACCGTCACCCCGAGCGCCACCGGCGGGACGCCGACCGTCTCGGCGTTCGGCATCGGCAGCGATCAGAATGGACTGCTCTTGAACGGCATGGGATTCGGCGCGCAGGTGCCGCGCGACGGATTCCGCCTCGCCGTCATTTCGTCGTCGTACGACCCGGGTCGCGGTGGCTTCGCCGGGGTCCAGCTGTCGCTGCGCATGCAGCCGGGGAACAACACGATCAGCCGGTCCACGCACCTTACCTTCGATGCGCCGGCGCTCCAGTGGACGTCGCCGGTCGCCTCGCAACTCGGGAATCGCTATGGACAACAGGTTGTGAGCGGCATCGTCAGCGGACCGATCACGACCGACAAGGCATTCTACTCCACCTCGTACCAGTTCTCCCGTCGAGCGAGTGGACTCACGAGCCTGTCCTCAGCCGACCCTGCGTCACTTCTGGCGTTGCATGTCAGCCCCGACTCCGTATCGAAGCTGCGCGCGTTGCTCGGACCCATCGGCATTCCGGAGTGGACCGATCAAGTGCCGAGCGGGCGGCAAAACACGGAAGGTCGATTCGCGGCGCGGCTCGACTTCGAGCCAAACCTCCCGGCGTCACAGCCCGGGTCCTTCTTCCTCAACAACGCGACCGTCGACGACTACTACCTCGAGTTTGGCGGGACGCTGCGAAAGAATGACGGCGCGATGATCGGCCCGACGTCCATCCCGTCGTCGGGTGGCGAGCTCTCGCACCACGATGAATGGATTCAGTTCACGTCCGCCAAGTATCTGCCAAAGAACATCTTGAACGAGACGACCATCAGCTTGAATGGCGGCGAAGATCGGAGCGCGCCGTACCTCGACCTCCCGTCCGCGCGGGTGCTCGTCGCATCGGGATTGACCGAGGGCGGCGTCGGGATCTCGGCGCTGCAAGTCGGCGGAAACAGCACCCCGCGGAACAATTCGACGACGTGGGCAACGGAGCTCCGAAATCAAGCTACCTGGAACACCTGGGACCGGCGGCATTCGTTCGCGCTCACGCTCGACGGCACGGTGGACGGCTATGCCATCCGTCAAGACGCCGGCTTCGGGAGCTTCTTCTTCAATTCGCTCGCCGACTTCGGCAATGGCTCGCCGGCGAGCTATTCGAGAACGCTCACGGCGTTGCACACCAGCGGCAGTGGATTCTCCGGGTCGATTGGACTCGGCGAGACGTACAACCCGACTCCGCCCGGCTCGACCGCGCCAGGAGTCACTCCGCCATCGCGACCGACGGTGCAATACGGCGTGCGGCTCGAGGGCAGCCACTACGGGTTCGAGCCCGCCTACAACGCAGCGGTCGATTCATTGTTCGGCGTGCGCACCGATCACGTGCCGGGCGGCGTACGCGTCATGCCCATGCTTGGCTTCAACTGGCCCTTGTTCAATGTGCTCAGACCGGACAATGGATTCGTGTTCGGCCGGCGCGGGTCGCTCAGTGGCGGCGTCCGCGAATACCGCGGCTCGCTCTCCACGCGCGCGATCGACGCGTATACGCGGCAGACCGGGCTGCCGAGCGCGATTCAGCAGTTGTACTGCGTCGGCGCGGCGACACCGATCCCCGATTGGCGCGCCTACGAGCAGGGCGCATCCTTCGTTCCCACCACGTGCGCCGATGGCACCGCCTCGACGCCGCTCGCGCAGACGACGCCTCCCGTCTCGCTCTTCGCACCCGATTACGAGACGTATGAGAGTTGGCGCCCAACCATGACGTTCAACTACGCACTCGGCGCGACGCTTCGCGCGTCTCTCGGGGGTACCTACGCGATCAATCGCAATACGCCGGCGATCTACGATCTGAATTTCAATCCGGCCCAGCGGTTCGCGCTCGCCGCGGAGGGAGGGCGACCGGTGTTCGTATCGCCCAGCAGCATCGTGCCGACGACCGGCGCGGAAGCGTGGACGGAGTCGCGGCAATCGTCGCGATTCGCCCATGTCACCGAATCGCGATCCGATCTGCGTGGGGAGACCCGATCGGCGAGCGCGAGCCTCAACTACTCACCGTTCGTCATCACTCCTGGCGGAAGCTTCATGTTCGGCACGCTCACGTACACCTTCAACGACGCGCGCGAGCAGTTCCGCGGATTCGGTGGTACGACCGCCGGCGATCCACGCTCCGTCGCGTGGTCGCGTGGCGCCATCTCGAAGCATGTCATCACCGCGTCACTCACACGGAACACCCCGCGATGGGGATCGATCGGTCTCCAAGCCCGCCTGCAATCGGGCACTCCCTTCACGCCCATCATTGCCGGCGACGTGAACGGCGACGGCTACACCAACGACCGCGCTTTCATCTTCAACCCGCTCGCCGCGACTGATTCGTCCGTGTCGAACGCGATGGCACAACTGCTTCGTTCCGCTCCGTCCAACACGCGCAAATGCCTCGAGCGTCAGTTGGGCGCGATCGCCGGTCGGAATAGCTGCGTTGGTCCGTGGTCGATGCCCATGCTGAATCTCTCAATCTCGCCCGACCCCTACCGACTCGGCTTCCGCAACCGCGGTTCCGTGCAGCTCCAGGTGACGAACGTGCTGAGCGGCCTCGATCAAGCGTTGCACGGATCGAGCAAGCTGCACGGCTGGGGACAGTTCGCCTTCGCCGATCCGACACTACTCACTGTGCGCGGCTTCGACCCGGCATCGAACCAGTTCAAGTACACGGTCAATCCGTTGTTCGGCAGCTCCACGCAATTCCGCAACACGTTCCGCTCGCCGTTCATGCTCACGCTCGACGTGCGCTTGGAGGTGGGCCCCGATCGTGAGACGCAGTTCCTCTCGTCTCTTCTCCGTCCGCGGGCCAACGAGGGTGCGGCGCTCACCGAGCAACAGATCAAGACACGCATCGCGCGCGGCTTCAACCCGATCGATCAGATCCTCTTGGTCAAGGATAGCCTCAAGCTGATGCAACCCCAGCTCGACAGCTTGTCGGCAATCTCTAAACACTACGCGACGACCCGGGACTCGATCGTGACCGCAATGGCGCGCTACCTCGTCGCGCGTCGGGGCGATTACGACGGGGAAGAGGTTCGGCAACGCTGGCACGCGGCCGGAATTGCCAGCTATCGCGCCTACCTGACCGAGGCACGGATGGTGATCGGGCTGCTCACGCCGGAGCAGCGCGAGCGTGGCAAGAAGGTCGGACAGATGGCCGGGTTCCTGACGATCAACGACATCAAGGATTCGGACCTGCCGTTCATGTTTCGGAGTCCGTTGTCGAGTCTTCCTTAGGAGCCGACTTCAGTAGATGTGGCCCGTGGAGAAAGCATCATGCGCCGCTCGACGAGAGCGGCCACCCAACTCATCACCTGGCACGCCATCGCGACATCGAGGATGACGATGAACGGCGCGACGGTCGTCGGGACGCGTCCATTGCCCGTCACCACGGGTCCTACGAAGGCCCACGCCAACACCATTGGTCCAGCAGCTCCAATCAAGGGCGCGAAGCGAACGTGGGATCGCTCGAGGAAGCGCACGATCACGGCACATCCGCACGCGACGGCAGGGACGAGGACATGCCCGGGCACGATCGCGGTTAGGCCCGCGCCGAGGACGAGCGCCAGCGCGATACTCAGTGCGGCACGCTTCGTCACCGACTGTCTCTCGAGATGAGCGTCGGCGAAGCTCGATGCAACATAGCCGCATGCGAGTGCCGCAAACCCGAACAGCTCGACTCGGATCTTCGAAAATGCCGACGCCACAACCACATGATCGCTGAGGGCGACGACGAGCTGGACGCTCGAAATCACGAGCGCGACGGCGGCAAACGATGCCGCGAGCTGGGCTGATCGAAATGCTGCATAGGCCGCCACGCGATAGCCTTTATAGACGTCTGCAAAAGCTTCCGCGACGTCCGAGGGCTCGCCGAATCGGTCGCGAAGCCTGGAGATAACTTCATCTTCGCTGCACCCGACGGCCCGAAGTTCGGTGGCGACATCCTCGACGTGACCGCGCAGTTCGCGCTCGACCTCACGACGTCGTGCGGCGCTCACGATGCCGGCGCGCGCCATGACTTGGGCGACCAAATCGTCTGTGACCGCCATCCGATCATCCTCCGGCAAGAATTGCATTCACGGCGTTGGTGAACACCACCCAGCCGCGTTTGCTGTCGCGGGCCGCCTTCTTTCCCTTGGCTGTCAGCGAGTAGTACTTGCGTTCCCGTCCGTTGTCCGCCACGCGCCAGTCGGCCACCAGGAGCCCTCGCCGTTCCAGTTGATGAAGGGCAGGGTAGAGCGTTCCTTCCTTGAACGCGAACGCGTCATCGCTCCGTCGTGCGGATTCTTGAATGATTTCGTAGCCATACATGTCGCGTTCCGACAAAAGCGTGAGGAGCAGAAGCGAGATGCTCCCTTTCAACAACTCGCGATCGATATCCATTAGTTGGACTGGGGTTCGGGGATGGCGGCCACGATTGGGTCTCCGTTAGGGGGGTGTACATCGGTACACGATGTATTGTATCGTTACAATACCTCGTAATGCAAGGTGTGAGCCGATGAAGCGCCTTTCCGCCAATCGCACGACCGACGTCTTCGACACTGCCGCTGCAGGTCCACTCGATTCCCTGGTCGTCGACCGTCGCGGCGCCATGGTGGTCTGTGCGGGGCTCATTGCTGGGGCCTCTCTCGGGCCGCGGCGGCGCATGCCGCGCGTCGAACCGCATGTTCCACGGTTCGTTATTCCACTGTCCATTCCGCCGACGCTCCGACCGACTCGCACGGATGCCACGACGGACTACTACGAGATCGAACAACGCGAAAGCGTGATGGACATTGTTCCCCAAGAGCGAACGTCCGTGTGGGGATACGCCGGTCGCGTTCCCGGACCCACACTCCACGCGCGCGCGGGACGAGGTGTCGTCGTGCGACAAACGAACCGCTTGCCGGTCCCAACGGTCGTGCATCTCCACGGTGGGCACACCGAGCCCGACTCGGACGGATTCCCTACGGATCTCGTCCAGCCTGGCGAGTCGCGAACGTACAAGTACGGCAACGGTCAATCAGCTGCGACGTTGTGGTATCATGATCACGCGATGGACCACACGGGCCGCAACCTGTACATGGGATTGGCTGGCTTCTACCTCATTCATGACGATGAGGAAAGTGCGCTGCGCCTCCCGTCGGGCGCGTACGACGTGCCGCTGATGATTCAGAACCGATCGCTGGATTCGGCCGGCGCACTTGTCTACGACACCGAGAGATTTCTCGGAGCCGGCGGAGACGTGCTCCTCGTGAACGGCACCCCTTGGCCGCGATTCGACGTCGCTGCGCGGAAGTACCGATTTCGGGTGCTCAATGCATCCAACTCCACGAAATACGAATTGGCACTATCGAACGGCCGGCCGCTCGTCCAGATCGCGACCGACGGCGGACTGCTGCCTGGGCCGCTCGCGTCCGCCAGCATTCCGCTCGCCATGGCGGAGCGCGTCGAGGTAGTCATCGATTTTTCCGGCTACCCGATCGGTACGACCGTGCTGCTCCAGAATCTCGCGGGCGACGGTCCACAGGGAGCGATCATGCGATTCGATGTCGTGCGCGCCGAGGCTGACGACAGCGACGTGCCGTCCACGCTTCGACCCATCAGCCCGATCGCGCCGCCGACCGCACCACCAGCGCGAACCTTCGTGTTCGACGGCGGCCCGTCAGGGTTCCCTCCGGTTGCACATTGGGCGATCAACGGCAACGGTTTCGATCCAGAGCGCGTGGTCGCATCGCCAAAGTTCGGCGATATCGAGGTGTGGCGTTTCATCAACCACAAACGATTCGGGTTCCTTGGACGTCTGCATCCTGTTCACGTCCATCTCGTTCATTTTCAGATCCTCGAGCGGAACGGCCGACCGCCGCTCGCCCACGAACGCGGCTGGAAGGACACCGTGGCACTCGAGAAAGGAGATGACGTGCGTATCGCCATGCGCTTCGACGGTTTCCGCGGCCGGTACCTCATCCACTGCCATAACCTCGAGCACGAGGATCACAGCATGATGGCGCGGTTTGATGTCGTGTGATGAGGACGAGTCTTTGGATCGATCGTTGTCGGCAATTCGGCGCGTACCGAGCTCGGATCGTCGGAGCCAGGCCGAACACAGAGTATTCGCGACCATCCACATCAAGCATTACCCGGCCTTCGTGTACACGAGCTGCGCGTGCCCCCAATCGTAGATCGTGCAGCCGGCGCGCGTCGCTAGACTGCCCGACGATTCGCCTCTGCCAAAGGCGGAGCAGATTCCGAGCCGGCGTTGAACGTGGCCAAACCGTTCGATATGCATCCCGGCCACGTTTTGCCGGCTACGACCCGGGGTGCGTCGGCATGGCGAGGCGCGAACGGGCTAAATGACACTTTGTTCCACTTAAGCAACGCCGCGCGCAATCCACCCAATGCAACTGACCCGCCGCGACCTGCACGCCTCGCGAGTCCGGCGAGCAATGCCGCTCGCCGGAGCAGAGCGGCGCTCCCCTCGTCAGCGCGACACGGAGTGTGTCGAATCCTGGCGCGAGATCGATCGAGTCGCGCCTCATTCTGAAATTCTGGCTTCGAACGGAATAGCGATATCGACCCGGTCGCAGATTGGCAATCGAGAAACCGCCGGCGGAGTCCGAATAGGTCGAGGCGGAATCGCGTACGTCGGGCAGGGAAGGCGTGAGCGAAATGATAGCGGAAGAAAGTCCGAGTCCCGTTGCGGAGTCTGCCACGTAGCCTAAGACCGTCGCTCGCCCCCCACCGGGCGCTCCGAGGCCGATGACGACTAGTATCGGGATGACCGTATCCAGCTAACCGCCGAACCAAGCAAGGCACCGACGGCCGCGCCTTCGACACCAAGGACTATCGTCACGGATGCGCGGGATGAGTTCCCCGCTCGCGGGCGTTTTTCCGACGGAACCGAACGCGGCTAGAGCGAGTCCGCACTCGCTTTGTAGACCTTGCCGCCGCCGGGACAGTGCACGTCCGGGTTCATGTTCGCGAACAGACCGTCGGTGTTGTCGGTCCACGCCCAGACGTGAAGATACCAATAGTTTAGATTATTCTCATGGTGTAGCTTCTGCCCCATGAGCACTGGGGCCACCGAATCGCGCGACCAGTATCGGTACGGCAGGATGAACTCCACGCCGTTGAGCTTGTAACTGCGGTCGGGCATCCGTTCGTAGAGCAGGATCTGTGGCTTCGCCAAATCGAGTTTTCCGTCGTCGACGTACTCGTGATTGACGTGATGATAGCCCATCGCGCCGTGGTGCTCGTCGATGATGCAGCTGGCGACGGTGTCATATCCAGCTGCAGCGGCGGCGGTGAGCTGCGTGTACGCCGCCGTCGCGGCGCGTATCCGTCGCAATCCCTCGTCGACGACGGGATCGTTCGCGTCAGCGACTCGCACGGACACAGGCCTCGCATGGATGCACGCACCGACGGGGAGAAGCGCCGCCACCGCCGCGATATGCGCAAGACGATAAGGCATTGTCCTCATTCCGTTCGTGGTGTTCAACGCACGTCCGTACGAATTCCCGCCGGCTGCTTACGTATGGTGGTCCCCACCGCCAGCAACCAGCCGAACCCGCCCACGCGCGTGATGGGAATCGCGACGGTCATGGGTAGGCTCAGCAGACCGAACATGGAGAGCACGCCGGTGGTCGCAATCAAGAAACCAAGCCAGACGACCCACGTCGGCAGCAGACGCGCGAAATGACCAGAAACCGAGACGCCCGCGGCCAACAACCCCAGTCCAACGGCGAACGCGGGTCCCCCGCAGAGAAAGACCAGGAGATGCAGCGCATGCGTGATCGGAATCGAAGTCGCGGCCTCGGGAACCGACAGCATCCATAAAAAGAGGCCCGCGGCTGCGAGGCCGCCCGACGCCGCGATTCCGCCAGCGAATGCCATGTACGCTCCATCGTGCCGCGCCCCCAAAAATTGGAGACGCGCGACGATCGTTGCGCCGTAAATCGCCAACGGCATTGCCGAGGCAAAGCAGAAGAAGCCGGCGACGCGGCTTGCTTCCGGGTCTGTCGAAAAGAAGCGACGCGCGATCTCGGGTGGGCCAAATGGATTTAGCGCGGACATGTCGCTCAGGGCTGCATCGTGTCGAAGGAATACGAGCGCCACCACGGCCGCCACGACCAGCAGCGTGTGGGTCGCGCCGAGTGATAACAGGGACGGAATGGCCTGGGCATGAGCGTCGCGACGTGTTTGCACGGCTACGTACAAGCTGGGACGAAGGTTCGACGCAGGATCGGATTTTTGTCTCGCATGTGCTGTTTGCCGTTCGAGATGACGCCGCCACCCGTTGCCCGAGTTGAACTCACGAACGCGGCAGAGTGAGCGAGACGCCCACAGAATGCGCCTCCCGCGGCGCCGGAGCCAGCACACCGCGCGAAACAAGTGATGGCCGGCACTTCGGCGTGACGACCAACAACGTTTCCTAGATGCGCCCCGCCGTTCCGTTGTCGATACTCCTGCTGACCGATCGGACCACGATCGACGAACCCTCCATGACCGCTCGGCCCCGACCGTTGTCGCGCGCGCCATCATCTTCGCCGTATGGACATTCGCCAGATTGTGGATGCAAGTTCTGGCATGGAACAACCAGAAGGGGCGAGCCGCTCGGCGGACGCCGCCGCGCCGGTCGCGACGCAACCATCGGCTCGGCTCACAAAATGACGCACCGCTCGCCAGACCATTGGAGTCGGGGACAGCGCGCGAGCGGCGACTATTACCTTCAGGTGCTCGGATCTGGCGGTCCGATGCACGCGGAAGGACGCGGTTGCGCCGCGTATGCAATCTGGGTGTCCGGCCGCCCGGCGATTGTCGTCGATATGGGCGGAGATACGCCGTTGGCGCTCGCACGCGCCGGCGCGGTTCCGGCAGACGTCGATGTCATCCTCATCAGTCATCTGCACGCCGATCACGTCTCCGGCCTGGCAGACTTTCTCTGGGGAGAAACGACCGCCGAGCGACGAGAAGGCCTGATCATCGCGGGTCCGAACGGTCTTGAACCAGACTTCCCAAGCACTGAGGATTTTCTGAACCGGCTGATCGGCGAAGGCGGAGCATTTCCCGCAATGCGGACGTTGTGCGCGGACGATCCCTTCGCCATCCGAGTGACAACGCTCGACGCGTCTCGTTCAACACCCCAACACGTGTTGAAGCACAAAGACGTTGCGGTCACCGCACTGTCAGTTCGCCACGGCAAGGCACCCGCGCTCGCTTATCGAGTCGATACACGGCGCTCCAGCATCGTGTTCGCTGGGGATCAGTCTGGTCTGAATCCAAACTTTGTCGACTTCGCCTCGGATGCAGGGGTGCTGGTCCTGCACACGATGCTCACTGAACGCGCCAAAGACGATCGATTGGCGACCATCGTCGGCCTGCCCGGTCGATTCGGATCATTGGCGCGCGCTACTCGAGCGAAACGTGTCGTGCTCAGTCACTTGATGGGACAGCCAGGAACGTCGGCACAAGCCTCGCTCTGGTCGTTGGCCGACGTCGAGAGCCTACTGGCTGATTTTCGGCGCGAGTATGACGGGCCGGTGATGTTGGCGTCAGACCTGGCGTGCGTCGAGTTGTGAGTTTTCAGACCGTGGCAATAGTCGCCGATGAATCGCAGCGTCATTAGCCGTGAGCCCACGCTGGGAGCTGGCGAAGAAGCA
>DASVYG010000129.1:0-20568 GCA_036392315.1 Gemmatimonadaceae bacterium | reverse complement strand
GACGTCGGATCGACGACGAGCCGGAGACCCGCGTTCACACCGGTGGCCGGCGGGAGCGGCGTCAACGCGCGGATGCGCGCCCGCTCCGCGAGTCCGGCGGCGACGATCGCCGTGATCGCGCGCCGAATCTGACTGTCGTTCACTACACCGAACACCGCCGTCACCGCGAGTCCGGCGCGCGGCGTGGCCGGCGGAACGATCGGCGGTCGCAGGTCGGCGCTCGGATCCGCGCGATCGGTCAATTCCATCATCGCGCCGACGAGCGCGCGCCCGAGCGCGAGATCCGGATCTTCGCCCGCCGAGTCGGGATCGCTCGGATCGGCGACGAGTTGCGTTGGAAGCAAGCGATTGAGCAGTCGCAGCGCGTCCGCAGTGGGTTGCGTCGAAATCGCAGTAAGCGAGACCGTGGACAGCGGAGTGCCCAGCGTCACCAGGTCGGTCACCGCCGCCTGCGCTTCGGCGGCGAGTCGCGCAGCGTGTCCCGCGCCCGCGACCGCGACGACGCAGATGTCACTGCTCACGCCGGCGAGCGCGTCGAGCACGCGCGCCAACCGCGCCGCCTGCTCAGGTGTGCCGTCGGTGGTGCTGCCGGCGAGCAGCGAGTCCGCGCGAGTGCCCAGCGCGACGAACCAGTCGCCGGTTGCGGCCACCGGCGCAGCGAACATCGACGCGTCGAGGTGCGCCGTCGTGAGATCGACGCGTCGATCGGCCGGTGCGTCGGGCCACGCGCTCGCGCCGAGCGCGACATACACCGTGGTCGTCGGAATGCGACCGGTGAGATCCTCGAGGTCGAGCTGTCCAACGAGTTGGCCAACGGCGACGCCAGCGCGAATGACTGTAACGCCGCCAGGATCGGTCGCGGGCGGCACGATGCGGCCGTCGCCGCCGGTCCAACGACCTGCGATCGCGTCGATTCCAGCGGCGACATCGCGCGACTCGACGAGCGCGCGTACATCGGCGGCGACCTTTGCTTCTTCCGAGAGCGCCGTGGCGAGCGCGAGCGCGCTCAGTCCGGGGTCGCCCGGTCTCCAACGTCGCAGCGCTTCAGGAGCGAGAACGAGCGGACGCTCGAGACCTTCCGGCGGGAACCAGACGGCAATGTTCGGTATGCCGTCCGCGAGCGGCAACCGGTATGGATCGTCGGGATGTCCGGTGCCAATCAACACGCCGTGCAGCGCCCCGGAGCCGCCGAACAAATCGGCGACGAGGCTGAGCGCCTCCGGTCCGAGATCGCTGAGCAGCAACTGCGGCAGCCAGCCGCGCAGCGCGGTGGCCGGATCGCCCACGAGATCGGCGAGGCGCAGTCGAGCACCACTGAGGGCCAATCCGCCGGCGACGTCCACGCTCGGCGCCCACCCAAGCGCGGAGACAATGTCTCCAACCACGCCACCGACGATGCCGCCGAAATAGCCGACGAGCGCTTCGATGCCGTCCCACGCCGTCGCGGGGAGCGTGACCGTTCCGTCGGCGGCAATCACCGGCAGCGTGATCGGGATGTCGGTGCCGCCGAGGGTGAGCGTGAGGTTCGGCGCCTCGATTCCCGCGCTCATTCCGCCGGCCGGCGTCCAGCCGAGCCTCAAGCCAACACCACTCGCGCTGAGTGTTGCCGTGTCGTCGAGCGGGAGCAGCACGCGGGGCGGGTTGACGCCGCGTTCACGCGCGGAGAGCACTCCTTCCACGCCCGGCAAGAGCTTGCCGTGCTTCGCTGTGAGATCGATCTCGGCGATCGTCGCCGCGAGTCGCGTCTCGACGACCGTGCACCGCTGGCCGAGGGAATCGACGCTCGTCGCCACCGCGACGCCGACGCGAAGCGTCGAGCCGTCGATAGAGATCTCTAATGCAAGCGGGCCAACGAGTGGAACGAGCCACGGATCGAGTAGCGCTCCCGTGCCGGTGATCGATGCCGATACCGAGCCGGCGTCGGCGAGCGCGTCGCGCAGCGTGCCGAGCACCGAGGTCGCGGCCGCGGGCACGGCGACGAGCGCCTGCCAGTAGGCGCCGACCGCGCCGACCGGATCGGTCATCAGCGCGGGCAGGGTCACCCCCGTCACACCAGCCGGCGCGTCGAGACCCAACAGCGCTCGCACGACCGGGAGCGCGGGACCGACGCTGGACAACAGTTGGTTGGCGACGTCCGAGACGGTGTTCCCCACCGCATCCATCACCGCGTCCGGCGATGTCAAATCGAGCGTCGGGTACGTGTGCGAACCGAGGACGACGCCGTCGGCCGCCAGCACGAAGTTGAGCTTGCGCGCCGCGTCGAGCGCGAAGCCCAAGCGCAATGTGTCGGCTTGCGCGGCGGGCGGCCCCGCGACGTCGAGCACGCGATTGCCGACGCCGGGTTTGCCGGCCGCCGCCCACATACCGAACCGCGGCAGTGCGACGGCCGATCCCGTCACGAGATCGATCTGGAAGAGATCGGCCTGTGCCTCGACGCGCGCCGTCGTACCGCCGAGCGTGACGCCGAGCGCCGGCGAGAGGCGCGCGTTGCCGGTCGGTCCGGTGTCGACCTTTAGAGTTATTGTAAGCGTCGCGCTGCCGAGCGCGAACGACACCGCATCGCCGGCGTGTGTGCCGCCGAGCAAGGAAGCGAGATAGCCGATCCAATCGCTGCGGCTCGCCGGCGTCGTGATGACGCCGTGCAGCCACGCGGCAATGGCGTGCGCGCCTTGCGACGGAAGCTGCGTGATCGGGAAATCTGGAATCGAATCGGCGCTGCGAAGTCCGAGCAGACCACCGAGCGCGCCAATGATCGACGTGGGCGCCGCCGCGTCGGCTTGCGAGCGAACGAGCGACAACACGAGATCGAGCACCGCGTCATCGAGCTCGTTGAGCCCATCGGCCGCGACGCGGATGTCGCGCGGGCTTGTCGCGCCGGGGAGCTGGAATCCCGTCAAGCTGAGACCGAACACCGGCGCGACGGGGTCGCTCGGCGAGGTCGGTACGTCGACGTCGAGGCCTATCGCGCCGAGGCGCGCGGTTCCCGGCGTTGGCGGAGCGCTATCGATGGTGATCGACGTCGCGATGTGGATCCGTCCGCCCGGCGTCCCGAGCAGGAACGGCGGATTGCTCGGGCCACCGGCTTTCTTCGCGCGAAAGAGCGGCACGCCGAGCGACGTCTGCGACGTCGGATTCGTCGTGCGCACCAAGAGTCCGACGCCGATGTGGATTCCGTCCGACTGCTTGTCGTCGACGGTGATCGCGACGGTGAGGTCGGGATCTTGGAGCGAGACGATCGGAAGCCACACGACGCCGTGCGGATCGGTAGTGCGGTCCGCGCCGCCCATTGCCTCGTCGACGAACGCGATGATCGCCGCGCGCTGGTCGTCGTCCGCGAGAATGTTCTTTAGAGAGTCCTCAGGATGACCGAACCAGCTCGGGTTTGGATCGCCCGAAGGAGTGAACAGCCCGAGCGCAACTGCCAGGTTGCCAAGAACGCCGAGGTCCGACTTCGCGACGCTCATTTTGTCGGCCTCGTGATCGGCGTACGCGTCGGGGCCGCGGCCTTGAGACCGCTCGATCCCGCGAAGCGATATCGCGCCATCGGCACGATCTGAAGCCCCTTGTCGGATGCGGCCATCTCGACGGGGACGAGCACATTGCCGCGAGCGTCTTTACCGGTTGCGCCGGCGAGCCCGCTGACCATGCCGAGCACGCACTGCCACGCGAACGCAACCAGCGCTTCTCCCCAAACGCCGACGATGAGTGGCGGCCCGCTCGGCCGTCGCAGCGTTGACGCGTACAGTCCCGCCGGTTGATCCGGCGATCCGACGGCGAAGAAGACGTCGACCGATGCATTGCCGACTTGGTCGCAGCGGACCGGAATCGTGACGACGATCACTCCCGCCGCGATCTTCACCGTGATCGCGACGAGGTTGACGGCGATCTCGCTGTCGCCGCGAACCCACACCGCCTCCGTGCGCTTTGTCGGTCGGATCAGACCCGCGGCGCGTTTCGCCGCAACGCGCAATAGCGCGGTCGCCTGCTCCCCGCTGACGAAGATTGGCTGGGAGACGGCGCCGGCCGCCATCGCTGGCGCGGCGGCCGGAAGTCGGTTGGCGCGACGCTCATCCGCGACGAAGCGGAGAAATTCCGGGGCGGGCGTGTCGGCCATGCCGCGGCTCCTGACGGTCGTACGTGAAAAATGTCAGCAGCCCAACGGCGGGCTCCGGATAATTCGCTGGTTGGTCAAGCGTGTCAAGCGCGCGATGTCTGCGATCGCGCGGGCTGGAGGGCGAGGCAATCCTGTCGTGCTCGCTTGGCGGTAGGACGTAAAGTATGCGCTGTGCGCGTCACGGGCCCGCAGCAAGAGAAGACGTTGTGAGCAATCTTGAATTGCGCCGAACGGACTGGACGACGACGTTGGATCAGTCGATACTGATGGATTTCCTCGAGCGAAAGACACGAAACGTCAGCTGGATCGTCCTCATTCCGGTCACGCGCTCGGACGACTCTCGGCCTTGGCCGATGCGTGCGCGACGCCGAACCCCGGGAAACAGCGAATGGCCGATGGAGCATTCGAAGCCTCGAGAAGCACCGACGAGCTCTTTCCGGTGGTGTATCAAGAGCTCAAGCGACTGGCGCGGTCACATCTGCGCCGGTCGAATGGGCGCGACACCATCTGCACGACGGAGTTGGTGCACGAGGCCTTCCTCCGTCTGACGGGGGGCGGCGAGGCGTCGTGGGAGAGTCGCGCCCACTTCTTCGGGTCCGCGTCTCGCGCGATGCGACAGGTGTTGGTGGCGTTCGCACGGCGCCGTGGCGCGGCGAAGCGCGGCGGCGCGCCGACCAAGTTATCGCTGGCCGACGCGGAGCGCGCAATGTTGTCTCTGTCGGACACCGAGCGCGCGCTCGAGATCGAGCTCGATCAGATCCTGGCCATCGACGAGGCGCTGCATCGATTGGACGCGGTGAGTCAGCGGCTTCGACAGGTGGTCGAGCTCCGCTTCTTCGGCGGTGTGTCCGAGGACGAGATCGCGAAGATGCTCGGCGTGTCGCCGCGGACGGTCGAGCGGGACTGGATCAAGGCGCGGCTGTTCCTGCTACGTGAGTTGGCGCCGGAGGATGCGTAGCACCGGTTCATCGCCGGCGTCCCGCTCTGCAGCGGCAAACAGTTGACGGGCCGCCGCGATCTCGATGGAAGCGAACTGCTACGGGCAGGCACCGTTAACGAGGTGAGCCTGCGCGAATGAGCTCACGGTCCCGCCACTGAAGGCGTCGTTCACGTCGAGAGTGATCGGGTCGAGGTCGGAGATCGAATATGTACCGGAGCCGCCGCCGAGCAGCGTGTTCACCATGCTCAGGAAGCTGCGTACCGGAGTCTCGAGAAGGAGGAGCGACAGGGACCACTCTCCCCATACGCCAAACGCGCGCTCCACCCGACACGGTCGTTATATCGTCGCCACACGCCCTTGCCGACCGTGCGCCCGCCCGCATGTTTGTCAGCGCGCCGTGGAGCCGGCGCACCGGGAATTCTCACTGCGCCTCGAACGCATGGCCGCGAACCTCGACGCCGATCGCTGGCAACGCATCGAGCACGTGCTCGACATTGCGCTCGAGCGCGAGCCGGAACACTGGCCCGCTGTGCTCGACGACGCGTGTGCCGGCGATCCCGCGCTCCGCGCTGAGGTCGAGTCGCTGCTGCGGCGCGTTGGCACAATCCAGCGATTCCTCGACGTGCCGCCGAGACTCGCGGCGGAATCGCTCATCGCCGAGGTCGACGAGGCGAGCGACCGCGCGGCCGCGAATGACGACGGGCGGCGACTCGGCGCGTACCGGCTCGTGCGCGAGATCGGCCGCGGCGGCATGTCGCGCGTATTCCTCGCCGAGCGCGCCGACGCCGAGTTCGAGCAGCAGGTGGCGGTCAAGCTGCTTCGCGCGGGACTCGACAGCGACATCGATCACGCGCGATTCGGCGCCGAGCGTCAGATTCTGGCGACGCTCAATCATCCGAACATCGCACGGCTGCTCGACGCCGGAGCGACCGAGGACGGGCAGCCGTACGTGGTGCTCGAGCACATCGACGGCGAGCCGATCGACGACTACTGCGAACGTCGTGGTCTCGATCTCGCGGCGCGCCTCGAGCTTTTTCTTACGGTGTGCACGGCGACGCAACACGCTCATCGCAACCTGATCGTGCACCGCGACCTCAAGCCGTCGAACATCCTGGTCAGCGTCGACGGCGCGGTGAAGCTGCTCGACTTTGGCTTGGCGAAGCTGCTCGAGCCGGGGCTCGGCGGCGATGCTCGCCTCACACGCACCGGCCAGCGTTGGATGACACCGGAGTACGCGGCGCCCGAGCAGATCCGCCGCGCCCCGGTCACCACGCTGACGGACGTGTACCAGCTGGGCGTCGTGTTGTACGAGCTGGTGACCGGCCAGCTGCCATTCGTGGAGGACACCCTCGAGACGCTCGAGGACGCGATTCTCCACCGTGATCCCGTTGCGCCCTCGGCCGTCGTCGCCGCGACCGATCCGCGTCGCAGCAAGCTGCTCCGCGGCGATCTCGACGCGATCATTCTCAAGGCGCTGCGCAAGCAGTCCGACGAGCGGTTCGCGTCGGCCGAAGCGATGGGCGACGACCTGCGGCGCTATCTGACTGGTCACCCGGTGCTCGCGCGTCGAAATACCGCGGGCTACCTGGCGCGCCGATTCATCCGGCGACACCGCATGGAGACGGTCGCGGTGGTGGGGATCTCCGCGTCGCTCGTCGCTGGTCTCGCGCTCTCCGCGATGCAGGCGCGCCACGCACGCGAGGAGCGAGATCGAGCCGAAGCGGCTTCGCGCGAGTCCAAGGTAGTTACGAATTTCCTCATGGGACTCTTTCAGGCGAGCGATCCCGCGGAAACGCGCGGCGATACACTCACCGCCGGCGAATTGGTGCGGCGAGCCGCCACCCGAGTCGAAGCGCTGCACGCCGAGCCGGCCGACCAGGCACGGATGCTCGAGGTGATCGGTCAGCTCTACCAGAGTCTTGGGCGATCGGAAGACGCCTACGCAGCGTTCGAGCGCGCACTCGACCTGCGCAGAAGAGCACGCGGGCCCGACGGCCTCGAAGTCGCCGGCACGCTCCTGCAATTGGCGGATCCACTCATCGGTCTCGGCAGGTACGCGGCGGCCGATTCGGCCGTGCACCAAGCGCTGAGCATTCAGGAACGACACCTTGGATTGGCGAATCCCACGGTTGCCGCGACGTTTCACCAAATGGCGGTCGTCTCGGCGTACCGGCATCGCCTGGCCGCCGCCGAGGCTTACGAACGCCGCGCCGTCGCGATTCGAGAGCGGGCACTCGGGTTGGACGACTCGCTCAGCGCGGACAGCCACTTGTCGTTGGGCGGAGTCCTGCAACGCGAAGGCCGCACAGCCGATGCCGAACGCGAGTACCGCCGCGCACTGGTCAGCTACGAGGGCGCCGCTGTGCCGGATCTCGCGCGCGTTGCCGATGCGGTCGCCCACATTGCCTATGTGCTCGACGGAAGACCGGAGCGAGACGGCGAGGCCGAGCTCTGGTATCGCCGTGCTCTGGCCCTGCGCGAGCGTGCGTACGGGAACGGACATCCGATGGTCGCCGCGGCCATGAGCGATCTCAGCGAATTCCTCTCGCGCCACGGAAAGAGCGCCGAGGCCATCACGCTTGCGCGCCAACATCTGGAAATCATGCGCCGCGTGTACGGAGCAGAACATCCGATCGTGGCCGGGGCGCTCAGCGCTTCAGGCACGTCGCTCTACCAAGCAGGCCGGTTGACGGAAGCGGAGCCTTTGTTCCGGCAGGCGATCGCGATGAACGTGCGCCTGCACGGGCCCGACGACCTGCACGTCGCCGGCGTCGAGGTCAATCTGGCGCGGCTGCTCATCGACCGGCATGCATACGCGGAGGCGGAATCCTTGTTGCACGATGCGATTCGGATCCGCCGGATTGGTCAGCCGCCGGGCACCGCGGTGAGCGCAACGGCGGAAGGAATGCTGGGAACGCTGTACACGCGGACAGGCCGCTACACATCGGCAGAGTCACTGCTCCGGCAATCGATTAGTCATCTGGAACAGGAGGTGGGCCGAGAGCATCCCGACTTGCGAGAGATGTACGGCTGGCTCGCCGACCTGGAACAGCTCCGAGGGCAGCGAGAAGCCGCGGCTCGAGACCGAGCGGTGGCACTGGCGCGATAGTCAACGCAGGACTACGCGCCGCAATCCCACTTGCGACTCGAGCCCGAGCGCCCTACTATCGCTCCCTTCCTCGAAGAAAAGCCCGCCCGCCTCTCCGGCACTCACGTCACATGTCCCAACGATACCGCCCTGCGACGTCGCTCAGCGGTTCCCGCTCCCGTGGGAGCGCTCATGGTGGCGAAGCCGTGTCGCGCGCGTTGACGCGCGATACGGCGGCACTCTCTTGCCGAATCGTCTTCGGCTACGCCGCCCCAGCGAAGGTCAGACGGTCGGCGCCCTCCATCCCAAGGTAAGAACATGCCCACCGCAAAGACCCCTGGCCCGCTGCCCAACTTTCCGAAGAAGACGAAGCTTCCCAACATCAAGACCACGGCGAAGACGGTCGGTCATATCGAGGTCCCGTCGGCGCTGTCATTCTACTACGCTGGCATATCAGCGATCTGGATCTGGTACGAGGCACCGCTGGAGACATTGCGTGCCTACCTGAATCCGCTCGGCATGACCCCGTACAACTTTGGCGGACACGGCGCGGTCAATATCAACTTCTTCAATGCGCTGGCGCTGTACGGCCAGGGTCAGCCGGGCAACCAGGGTCTTGGAGGGTTCAGCGAGACGGAGTTGAACATCGCTGCGTTTGCCACCAAGGTCGCGGCGAACGTGCCGCAAGGCATCACGCTCGAACAGTACCTGACGTCGGGCGATCCGACGAAGCGGGTCGGTAATTATCGCGTGTGGGTCGCGGCCGACGACCCGATCGCCGTCGCCGCCGGCCGGCAGGTGTTCATGGAGAACAAGTTTCTCGCTCCGTACACCTACAACGTTCCCGGGCCGAACAATCCGCGGCCGGCGCCCGACCAATTCACTTACGACTGGACGCTCCACGATCCGGACAAGGATGCGGTGACGATCTATACGGCGTCGCTCGATCTCGCGGGACTCTCATCGGTGCCCGGGAATGTCTCCGAGATCATCGACCTCAGCTTCGATGCGGAGTCGAGACGGCCGGTCGGCTCGCGCCGAAACTATTTCGGGTTGTTCGACACCTATCTGCAATCGGCGGTCGCCAAGGCGGTCACGCTCAGCTACGGAAAGAGCAAACATCCCATGCGGCACGACATGGAACGCCTGATCGGCAAGCGGCGTCCCGCCGCGCTGCAGGTCTTCCAGAGCCCGACGTGCATCGGCGAAGCAGCCGGCTATTACGCCGATCTCTAGACGAGCCGCTCCGTGAACACAGGAACGTCAACGGCGACCGCCGCGCACGAAACTCCGCTCGAGCTCTTTCTGTCATTGTCCGCCACGCTCACCGGATTCAGCGATGCGGAGCTGTGGGGCACGGGCATGGTGCAGACCTACTACCAACTCGTGCCGTCGATCGTCGGCGCCCGGACATTCGGCGACTTCATGTCACGATGGCGCGACACGTACATCCGCGGCCAGGGTGACGAGGCGTTGCTCGACGAGCTCGTGACGACCCAGATCTTCGAAGATCCAGACTTTGGACCGCTCGCGCGCAACCTCGCCGCGCTCTGGTATCTCGGCATGTGGAACCAACTGCCCGCCGAGTGGCGCAACGTGCACGGCGCTTGGGCGAACGACACGACCTTTGTCGTCTCGCCGAAATCGTACACCGAAGCCCTCGTCTGGAAGGCGATTCATTCGCATCCGCCCGCGGCCAAGCAACCGGGTTACGGATCGTGGGCACTGCCGCCGGACGGCGAGGCTGCGCCATGAGTGATGCTCCGCAGTACGACGCCATCGTCATCGGCGGCGGCCCGATCGGCGCGCATGTCGCCAAGAAGCTGAGCGCGGAGAAGAAGACCGTGCTGTTGCTCGAGGCCGGACGCGCGGGCGGACTGACGTATGAAGGGTATCGATCGTACGTCGAGAACTATTACACGCGGGTGGTGAAGGACACCAACTCGCCGTACCCGTACAACGCGAGCGCGCCGTCTCCCAACGACACGGACATTTTGAGAATCGTGAAGGGGACGCCCGACCTCGTCGGCTACCAGGTCGAGGTCGGACCGGACGCATTCGGCTCGACGTATCTGCGCCAACTCGGCGGCACCTCCCTGCACTGGCTCGGCACGACACCCCGGTTCGTGCCCAACGACTTTCACATCAACACGACGTACGGCGTCGGCGTCGATTGGCCGCTGACGTACGATGAGCTCCAGAACTACTACTGCGAGGCCGAGTGGTCGATCGGCGTGTCGGCCAATCGCGAGGATCAGGAGCACCTGGGCGTTTGGTTTCCCGACGGGTACGACTACCCGATGGAGCGCATTCCGCCAAGCTACAGCGACCAGGTCATCGCAAAAAAGACGCGCGGCCTCACCGTCAACTTCGCGGGCCACGACTATCCGGTGCTCGTGTCGAGTCTCGCCCAGGCGCGGAATTCCGTTCCGCGTAGCGGATACAAGCCAGTCAGCGCCGTCGGCAATCCCGACGTCGGTCAGCGCTGCGAGGGAAACGCGGCGTGCATTCCGATCTGTCCGGTGCAGGCGAAGTACTCGGCGCTCAAGACGATCGCGGCGCTCGACCCGGAGTACGTCACGCTGCTCGCGCAGGCAGTGGTCACGAAACTGCTGATCGGGCCGAATGGCCGCATCAGCGGCGTCGAGTACATACGCTACGAGACGGAAGGCGCGCCACCGGATAAGCCGGTAACGGCGACGGCGACCATCTATGTCCTCGCGGGGCACGCCGTCGAAAACGCGAAACTACTTCTTGCGTCCGGAGCGGCGAACAGCAGCGACCAAGTCGGTCGCAACCTGATGGACCATCCGTTCTCGTTCACCTGGGCGCTGGCGCCGCAATCGATGGGCAGCTTTCGCGGGCCGATCCAGACGTCGGGGATCGAGTCGCTGCGAGACGGCCCATTCCGAAAAGACTTTGCCGCATTTCGCGTCGACCTCGGCAACGCCGGGTGGGACATCGTCACGTACCCGCCGAATGGTGACGTGACTGGGGCACTCGGCACCAACGTGTTCGGGAAGAAGCTGCGGAAACAGCTTGGCGAGACGCTACCGCGGCAAGTGCGCATCGGCTTCGACATCGAACAACTCGCCGAGTCGCGGAACCGCGTGACGATCTCGCGAGAGTACAAGGATGCGATCGGGTGCTTCCGGCCGATCATCGCGTACAGCGTCTCCGACTACACGTGGCAAGCGATGGTCGAGGGCATCAAGCTCACGAAGCTCGTGTACAACGCGATGGGAATTCCCGAGAAGGACCAGCACTTCAGGATGCCCGACGGGTTGCCCGACGAGCGGAACTTCCGGGCGAAGGACGGCAAGGATTACCTACTGCAGTTCATCGGCGCCGGCCACCACATCGGCACGCATCGCATGGGTACGAGCCCGACGGACAGCGTCGTCAACCGCGATCAGCGAAGCTGGGATCATGAGAATTTGTATATCGTGGGCTGCGGCAGCTTTCCGACGACGGGGACGGCCAACCCCACGCTCACGGCAATCGCCGTGACGCTGCGGTCGGTGAAGGACATGCTCGCGCAGTTGCGTTAGGACCTGCGGATCGCAGACGAACGCCCTTCCCCAACCCCCGAATGCCGATCACCACCGTTGGCAGCCTTCGCCGTCACCTGCAATGGGCGCTCGAGCTCGAGCACTCCACGATCCCGCCGTACCTGTGCGCTCTCTACTCCATACCAGACGACGTCAACACGGGTGCGAGCACGTTGATTCGCAGCGTCGTGATGGAGGAGATGCTGCACATGGTGCTCGCCGCGAATTTGTTGAACGCGATCGGTGGCGAGCCCAAAGTCGATTCCCCCAAATTCATCCCGGAGTATCCGACGTACCTGCCGCACAGCGCTCGCGCATTCCAGGTGGAGCTTCTCCCATTCAGCACGGCGGCGATCGACACCTTCATGCGCATCGAACGGCCGGCGAAATCGAACGCCAGACCCGAGGGTCATAATTACCGTACGATCGGCCAGTTCTACCAGGCGATTCTCGATGCGTTCGAGCGTCTCGCATCGACCAAGAGTAAAGCGCGAACGCTGTTCACCGGAAAACGGAGCCGCCAAGTCAGCGCGGTGACGGCGTACTACGGCGGCGGTGGCCGGCCGATCGAGGTCGTCGATCTCGACACAGCCAGGGCGGCGATACAGCAGATCTCCGAGCAAGGCGAGGGGTTCGACCACACGATCTTCGACGGCGACAACCAATTCGGTCAGGTCGACGAGCTCGCGCACTATTTCCGGTTCTACGAGATCCGCTCCGGCCGCCGCTTTCTTCCCACCGATGTACCGCGTCATGGACCAACGGGAGCGGAACTGCTGGTGGATTGGTCGGCTCACTATCCGATGTCGCCGAATCCCAAGGCGAGCGAGTACACGCATCGGCCCGAGATCCACCGCCTCATGACGGAGTTCAATCGGAAGTACACCGCGCTGCTGAAGGTCCTGCACAACGCGTTCAACGGCGCGCCGTCGGATCTCATGCAGGCGGTCCCGATGATGTACGAGTTGAAGTACCGCGCCCAAGCGCTGATGGCGATTCCATCCGGACGGAAGGACGGGACGACGGTGGGGCCGAGCTTCGAGTATACAGCGTAGCGTCTACGGTGTAGCGTCGCGTTTCGTGCCGTGGCCCGACGCCGCAGGCGATTCGTGCCACCCGATCTTGGTGAACCCCTAACAAGGTGAAAACAAAGAATGGTCATCACGACGATCGCGACATTCACGATGCGCCGGGGCAAAGTACCGGGAGCGCTGAAGCTGATCCGGGCCGTGAAGAAACAGGCCGAGGCTGAACAACCCGGCACGCTCGTCTACCTGGTCCATCGCACCCTCGACGCGAAGGGCAAGCCGACGCGTGTGCTCTACTTCTACGAGCGATACCGCAACCGCGCCGCACTCGAGGCCCATCTCGCGAGCGAGTCATGGGAGGCCGTCCTGACGCAATGGACGCGCTTCTTCGAGGGGAGGTATCCCAAGGCGGTCAAGTTCTTCGGCGTCGAGCGCATCGCGGCGTTCGCACGCGAGGGCGCAATTCCGACCGCACAACGATCTCGCTCACGCCTCAGGACTTGACACCGATCCGTCGAAGCAGCGCGATGAAACGCGGGTCGGCGCGCACGGCATCCGGCCACGGCAGCAAGTTGACGCGCGCGAAATCGCTCACCCGGTCGTCGTACGCACGCTCGAGAGACGCGAGCGCGTCGTCCACGCGCCCCAGTCCGGCATACACCAGCGCGAACTCGAGCGGCGACACGTAGCGCGTGCGACTTAGCTGCTCGAGTCGCGCGAGGACAGAGCGCGCGTCGTCGTCGCGGCCGGCGATCGCGCAGACGAGCCCCTTGTAGCCGAGTCCCACTCCGCCGTCGGTCATCTGCACGACCGTATCGAATGCGGCAATCGACTCGTCGTAACGGCCGAGCTTGAGGTAGACCGATCCGAGCCGCCAATAGGTCCACGGAAACGCCGGATCGAGCTCCTTGGTCTTGATGAGCTGCGCCAGCGCTTCATCCGGCTTGCCGGCGAGCAGCAGGGCGTATCCCAGGTGGTCGTTGATGATCAGCGACAACGGATCGAGCGCCTGCGCCCGCCGGAGCGCCGCAAGCGCCTCATCGAAGCGCTCCATGACGAACAGATACCAGGCGTACCACTGGTGCGCGGTCGCGTACTTCGGATTGAGTTCGATCGCGCGCTGAAAGCTCCGCGCGGCACCGGGCCAGTCTAGGTCATAGAAGACCTGGATGTAACCCATCGACGCGTGCGCTTCGGCAAGCGACTCGTCGAGCGCGAGGGCCCGCGCCGCTGCGGCCTTGCCGCGCGGATAAGCGTCGTGCGGCCGCTGCGTGTTGTAGTATCCCAGAATATTGAACGTGTCCGCGAGTCCCGTGTACGCCAGCGCGTAGTTCGGGTCGAGATCGATCGCCTCCTGGAAATGCACGAGTGCCTGCCGCAGGCCTTCGACCGTGCGCTTGTTCCAGTGATGGCGCCCGCGGAGATACGCCTGGTACGCCTTGGTACTCTCGGTAAATCGTTTGGCGAGTCCGGCCTGCTCTTGGCCGCTCAACTTGAGCCGAAGCGACCGTACGATTTCCGCCGCCATCTCTTCCTGCACCGCGAAGATGTCGGAGAACTTGCGATTGTATTGATCGCCCCACAGTTGCGACTCGGTCAACGAATCGACCAGCTCCGCCTTGATGACCAACATGTCGCCGCGATGCAGGATGCGGCCCGTCACGACGGCGCGGGCGTTCACCTCTCTCGCGATCTCGCTCGGATCCATGTCGCGGCCCTTGTACCGGAACACGACCGAGCGCGGGACGACGCGCAGCCCGGCGAGACCGGAGAGCTTATTCATGATGCTCTCCGTGATGCCTTCGCCGAGGTACTCGCTGTCGGCGTCTCCGGCCATCGTGCTGAACGGGAGCACCGCGAGCGAGTCGATCGGGAGCCGCCCGGTCGGCGTCGTGAGAATCGGCTCCGGGACGCCGAGCGGCGACGCCACGCTGCTCGACGCCCGAGGTGTCGTGGCGGCGAGTGACGCGGCGGTGGAGAACGGTGGCGCCGGAGGCGTAGCTGCCTCCGGGGTCCGCGACCCCTCCGCCGTCGCCGTTGGTTTCGCGAAGACCGATCGAACGCGACTCCACAGCCCTTCACTCGCCGGCGCCGCGAGCGCCGCCGGTGCGCTCGTGAGCGCCTGGGCAAAATCCCCCGCCGACGCGAACCGCTCGGTCGGAGCCTTTGCCATCGACTTGGCGATCGCGCGGCTCACGTACTCGGGAACCTCGGGCCGAACGGCACGAACGCTCGGCACGGGATCCATCGAGTGCCGAATGAGCATCTGGCGCGCCGATTCTCCCGTGTACGGCGGTTTGCCGGCGAGCATCTCGTAGACCACGCACCCGAGGCTATACAAATCGCTCCGCGCGTCGATATCCTGCGCGCCGACAGCCTGTTCGGGACTCATGTACAGCGGCGTGCCGAGGGCAATACCAGTCTGCGTGATCGACGGGTTCTCCGCCGCGTTCTTGACGCGCGCGATGCCGAAGTCCGCGACGATGGCGAAGCCGCCCTCGATCAGAATGTTGTCGGGTTTGATGTCGCGATGGACGATTCCCTCGTGATGGGCACGGTCGAGCGCGCTCAACACTTCGACCGCGATGCGCACCGCGGCGTCGACCGGCAGGCGCCCCTCGCGCGTGATCCGGTCGCGCAGTGATTCGCCGCGCATGAACGGCATCACGTAGTACAGAAGACCGCCCGCCTCGCCTGAATCGTGAAGCGGCAGAATATGCGGATGCGTGAGACCGGCGGCGATCGTGATCTCGCGCTTGAACCGTTCCGCACCAATGGCGGCCGCGACGTGCGGCAACAACACCTTGAGTGCGACGCTGCGATCGTGCTTGCGGTCGCGGGCAAGGTACACCACGGCGGTGCCGCCCCGCCCTAACTCGCGCTCGAAAGTGTATCGTTCGGCCAGTGCCGACCGCAGTCGGAGGAATAGCTCTTGTTCCACGCCGTCCATGGGTAGGAAACCGCTCCGTAATGTGACGCGCGCTACAAACCCTCGCAACACGCAAAAGGCCCGACGGCGCGGGCCTGAAATGCTTGCGCGGCACGATGTTCCCGATCTCGACGATCGTCAGTCGACGCGGCACACCGTCCTATCATTAAAGCTATAGCGTAACGTTGCGACGCTGGCGCAAGTTCAGCATTCGTCGCAGCATTCGTCTGAGGCCACACCTCGCATCGTGCTGCCTGCCGTCGTCGGGCGTGCCGCCGCGATCACTGTTCTTACCGTTTCATCCAGCATCAATGGCCCTCAAAGTCCGCGAATCGTTTCGGGTGGGCGCTCCTCCGGCGCGCGTCTGGGAATTCCTGATCGATCCCACGCAGGTCGTTGCGTGTCTGCCTGGCGCGGAGCTCACCGAAATGCTGGATGCGCGCACATATCGCGGGCGCGTGAAGGTGAAAGTCGGGCCGATCAGCACGATGTACGATGGCACGGCAACGCTGACGGAGCTGGACGAGCAGGCGCATCGGATGCAGATGGTCGGCGAAGGGCGCGAGAGCGCCGCGGCTGGAACGGCGCGGATGACCATGGTCGGTGTCGTCGTCGCCGACCCAGAGGGCGGAAGCCGCGTCGAGGTGGACGCAACGATCGACATCGCCGGGCGTGTGATGCAATTCGGCGCAGGGCTCATCGAGTCCGTGTCGCGCCAACTCTTTCGCCAATTCGCCGAGGCGGCGCGCACCACGCTGGAGCAGCGCGAGGCAACACCGAACGTCGTCGAGACGGAAACGCCGCTCCCGCCACCGCCAACGGTCAGCGCACCACGAGAGCTGCAAGCGATCCCGCTGTTGTTCCGCGCGATCCTCGACTGGCTCCGCCGACTGTTCCGGCGGAGCCGTTAGCGCGGCGACGCTGCTCTACGCGCGACTGAGAGCAGTGTTCACTGCGCGCGCCACATAGACCGCGGCCAGATTGGCCTTGTATGCGGCGCTGCCGCGCGCGTCGTCGTACAGGTCCAGCCCGGCGCTAGTCGACTGCGCTGCTGCCGCAGCGGACGTCGCATTGGCGGGCTTCCCGATCAGCGCTGCTTCCACCGCGGCAAGTCGCATTGCCCGTGACGACGCCCCGGTCATGGCAACCCGTGCGGCCTTCACGGTCCCGCCGGCCACGGTCACGAGCGCCGCGACGCCGACCACAGCGTAGCCCGACGCCGCATCGGCGTACTTCACATACGCGCTCC
Source organism: Gemmatimonadaceae bacterium (assembly GCA_036392315.1). Taxonomy (GTDB): domain Bacteria; phylum Gemmatimonadota; class Gemmatimonadetes; order Gemmatimonadales; family Gemmatimonadaceae; genus JAQBQB01. The sequence continues at coordinate 3,669 of DASVYG010000129.1, read as the reverse complement.
CGCTGCCGGCCGCGGCCACGGGAATCCGGATCTGCGTGATCAACTCACCCTTGCGGAGCGATGTGGCGAATGTGTCCGTGAAGAACGACTCCGCGGCGATGGTCCGATCGCCGGACTTCCCGGTGGCAACGATCTGTGCTCCCATGGCCATCATGACTGCCGGCAGGTCCGCACCAGGATCGGCGTGCGCGAGGCTGCCGCCAATCGTGCCGCGATTTCGCACCTGCGCGTCACCAATCGCCGCCGCGGCCTCGGACACGGCCCGGAGAGACTTCGCGATTCCCGCGGACGACGCGACATCCGCATGCCGAGTCATCGCACCGATCGTGACAGTGCCGGCCGACTCCGTGATGCCGTCGAGCACCGCGATGCGGCCGATGTCGATCAAGTGCGACGGAGTTGCGAAGCGCAGCTTCATGATCGGCAGCAGTGAATGCCCGCCGGCCAGCACTTTCGCGTCGTCTCCGTACTGTTCCAGCATCGCCAGTGCGTCGGCGACGCTGGATGCCCGATGGTATTCGAAGGAGGATGGATACATGACTCAGGCTCCTCCCTTCGCGGTGTGAATGGCCTGCCAGACCCTGGCGGGCGTGAGCGGCATGTCGATGTGTGTGATGCCGAAGCCGGAGAGCGCGTCGACGACCGCGTTGACGACGGCAGGCGTGGACGCGATGGTGCCCGCCTCACCCACACCCTTCACACCCAACGGATTCACCGGCGTCGGCGTCACGGTGCGATCGAGCTCGAACATCGGCAGGTTGGACGCGCGCGGCATCGTGTACGTCATCATGGATCCGCTCAGGAGCTGCCCGCCATCATCGTAGGACGCCGCTTCCCACAGTGCCTGGCCGACGCCCTGCACGATACCGCCATGAATCTGGCCTTCCACGATCATCGGATTGATGACGTTCCCGACGTCGTCCACCGCGACGTAGCGCTTCAACGACACACCGCCGGTCTCGGCGTCCACCTCGACGACCGCGATGTGCGTGCCGAACGGATACACGAAGTTCGTCGGATCGAAGAACGTCGTGGCCTCGAGTCCGGGCTCGATGCCCGGAGGAATCGAGTGTGCGAGATACGCCGCAAGCGTGATTTCGCCCCATGCCTTCGATCGCTCCGGCGAGCCCTTTACATGGAACTGGCCATTCTCGAATTCGATGTCCTCGGGCGCGGCTTCGAGGAGATGCGCCGCGATCTGCTTGCTCTTCTCGCGGATCTTCTGGAGGCTCATGTACAACGCCGCCCCACCCACCGGGCCCGAGCGCGAACCGTACGTCCCCATGCCGAAGGGGATGCGCCCGGTGTCACCGTGCACCACGTCGATATCGTCGAGCGGGACGCCGAGCTGGCTGGAGACGATCTGCGCGAACGTGGTCTCGTGCCCCTGACCGTGCGAATGCGATCCGGTGAGGACCGTGACTTTTCCGGTCGGGTACACACGCACCGTGCCCGATTCGTAGAGTCCCGCCTGAGCACCGAGCGATCCGACGACGGACGACGGGGCGATACCGCACGCCTCGATGTAACTCGAGAGCCCAATGCCGATGTAGCGACCCTTCGCGCGCGCCTCCACCTGTTCCTTGCGCAAACTGTCATAGCCGACCATCGCGAGCGCGCGGTCGAGCGCCGGCGCGTAGTCACCGCTATCGTATTGCAGTGCGACAGGCGTCTGATACGGGAACTGGTCTTTCCGGATGAAGTTGCGTCGCCGCAGCTCGGCGGGGTCGATGCCGAGTTGCCGCGCCGCGACGTCGAGCACGCGCTCGATCAGGTAGCACGCCTCCGGCCGACCGGCGCCGCGGTACGCGTCGACTGGTGTCGAATTGGAGTAGACGCCCGTGACCGAGCAGTGAATGGCGCCGATCGTGTATTGGCCGGACAGCAAGGTGCCGTAGAGGTATGTCGGCACTGCCGGCGCGAATAGCGTGAAGTACGCGCCCATGTTCGCGATCGTCTTCACGCGGAGCGCGAGGATCTTGCCGCCGGCGTCGAACGCCATCTCCACGTCCGTGGCATGGTCCCGCCCCTGCGAGTCGGTCATGTAGCTCTCGCTGCGCGTCGCCGTCCACTTCACGGGCGCCGAGAGTTTCCGCGTCGCCCAGCTACACACGACTTCTTCGGGATAGATGAAGATCTTGGACCCGAATCCGCCGCCGACATCGGGCGAGATCACACGGAATTTATTCTCCGGAATCCCGAGGATGAACGCGCCCATGATGAGTCGATGGACGTGCGGGTTCTGCGACGTGACGTACAGCGTCAGCTCGTCCGCGCCCTTGTCGTACGACGCATTGCAGGCGCGCGGCTCGATGGCGTTGGCGATCAGGCGCTGGTTGACGAGATGCTGTTTCACCACTGTCTTCGCCTTGGCGAACTGCGCGGCCGTGGCATCGGCGTCGCCCAGCGCCCACTGGAAGGCGACGTTGCCCGGGGCGTTGTCGTGGATGGTTGGTGCCCCGGCGGCGAGCGCCGCCGTCGCGTCGGAGACGCCGTCGAGCACCTCATAGTCCACGTTCACGACGTCGGCTGCGTCGCGCGCGCGCGCCGGCGAATCCGCAATCACGATCGCGACCGCGTTGCCCACGTAGCGCACCTTGTCGGTCGCCAGGGGCATGTGTTCGCCGATGGCGATGCCGGCGTGCAGCCATCCGACGGGCATCGCGTTGACGCCCGCGCTCTTCAAGTCCGCGCCCGTATAGACGGCGCGAACGCCCGGCGACTTCCGCGCTCCCGCCACGTCCACACTCTTGATGCGCGCGTGGGCGTGCGGGCTGCGCACAAAGGCGGCGTACAGTTGGCCCGGCAGGACGATGTCGTCGGTGTATCGCCCTTGTCCTGTGATGAACCGCGCGTCTTCCTTGCGCTTGGGGCTCGAGCCGATGCCGGAACCGTTCGGGGTGACCATGGTCGTCATGAGTGAACCCTCAATCGCCCGAGGCGCTGGCCATCGATCGCGCGGCGTGCTGCACGGCGCGAACGATGTTGTGATAGCCGGTACAGCGGCACATGTTGCCCTCGATGGCGTGACGAATGTCCGACTCGCTCGGATTCGCGTTGCGCGACAGCAGATCGACTGCACTGATGATCATGCCCGGTGTGCAGAATCCGCACTGGAGGCCGTGCTCCTGCCGGAAGCCTTCTTGCACGGGGTGCATCGTGCCGTTCTTGGCGATCCCTTCGATGGTCGTGACCGTCGCTCCGTCTGCCTGCACGGCGAGCACGGTGCATGACTTCACGCTGCGGCCGTCCAACAGGACGGTGCACGAGCCGCATTGGCTGGTGTCGCATCCGACGTGCGTGCCCGTCAAGCCAAGGACATCTCGCAGATAATGGACGAGGAGCGTGCGCGCTTCGACGTCGTGACGCTGCGCCTCCCCATTCACCGTGACGCTGATTTCCATGGTGCCAAACCCCGATCGCGGTAAGAGCGCTGTCATCGCGCCGTCCGGGCGCGGATCAAAAGCATGGACGGGGTCGGCAGTAGAGTCAAGCAACGCGCTCGGCTGTCGAGTCGGCCCGACCGTCGTGCACTCGGCGCGCTCACTCGTCCCTCACTGCGCCGCGCGCGGCGCCACCGCCGCGGTAGGGCGGGAACCGAAACGCCATGTCGCGTCCGAGAAGTCCGCCATGGCCCAAGGCCGCCAACTCCACGCGACCCACGCGCTC
>DASVYG010000128.1:0-23091 GCA_036392315.1 Gemmatimonadaceae bacterium | reverse complement strand
CACGGCGATCGCTGCGCTCTGGCGCCGCAGCTTCCATCTCGCGCGGGTGGCGGCTGCGGCGCAAGTGAGTCTCATTCTCTGGGGTTGGGTGCTCGCGCAGTACCCGTTCGTCATTCCAATGACGCTGACGATTCGCCAGGCGTCGGCGCCGGAAGTGACACTCACCCTTCTTCTGATCGGACTGGCAGGCGGCGCGCTCGTCCTCATTCCCTCGCTGAGGTACCTGATGCGCACCTTCGCCGGGCGCGCCGCCGAGTCGACCGAGACGTGACGCCGCGCCGTCGCGCGATGGATGTTGGTCGTGCCCGCCTGCCCCTGTCGCTGCCCTACGCCGGCGCGATGGCCAGCACACGCAGCGGGCTCCCGCTGCCGCCGACGATCTTCAATGGTGCAGCGATGACAACCGCCCCCGTTGCCGGGAGCTGATCCAGGTTTCGCAGACTCGCGAGCCCGAACTTGCCGGCGCCGTGCATGGTCGCGTGGTTTGGAAACGGCGGGTCGAACATGCCGGCCTGACCGGCATCGGTCCCAACCGTCTCGACGCCGACGCCAAGAATGTCCCGATCCCGCGCGAGCAGCTCGGACGTGCTCTTGTGGAATCCCGGGCTGTGTGGGCCGTCCGCACGAACGTTCAGGAACGAGGCGGCGTCGGTCCGCGCGCTCCAACCGGTGTGCAGCAGGACCCATGAGTTTCGCGGGATGCGTCCGTGCTGACGTTCCCACGCCGTCACGTGATCGGGCATCAACAGAAAGTCCTCGTTGGCCGCGACCTCCCGCGTCACGTCGATCACGCAGGCTGGCCCCACGAGTCTCTTGACTGGAATGCGATCGCACGTGTTGTCGGGCAGACTCTTGCCCGTGATCCAATGCACCGGCGCGTCGAAGTGCGTTCCCGTGTGTTCCCCCATGTGAATCACGTTCCAGTACCACGCCGGCCCTTTGTCATCGAAGCACGAGATGACCTCCATCGTCACGCCGGGCGACTGACCGAACTGTGGAGGCAAGCCGATCACGGGCGTGTCCGGGCCGAGCGGCTGGGTGAGATCGACGATCTTGAGCGAGCCGGCGTTCAGCTCATCGACGAGTTGTGAAAGAATAGTCATGGGCGGCGGCGAAAAGGGTTCCAATGGTGACGGAAGATGACGTTGGAATTGATACAGATTCTCGAAGAATGACAGGCCCGTGACGTTCAGGAGCGCAGAATCTGCCGTAGGAATGACGGCCCTTTACACGGCCGTCACCGTGCCGAACACGCTCGACAAGAGCCACCACACTCCGACTCCACCGATGATCGCCGGAATCCCGAACTTGATCCAGTAGAAGAGCCATATCGGGACGGGGCGCTCTCCGCGCTCACCCAGCTCTCGGAGCGCCGCGGAGCGCGTGATGCACCAGCCAACCGTGAGCACCGCGACGAGCGAGCCCAAGGTCTGCATCCCTGATCCGAAGGTCAGATCCCACGGGACGAAGATGCGATTGTTGATGGTCGGCGGAATGGCGATCAGGAACGTCGCCGCCGACACGACCCACACCGCACGCGTGCGTCCGATTCGCGTGTTGTCGGTGATGCCCGCAACGAGCACCTCGAACGCGCCGATGTCGGACAGATATCCGGCGCCGAATAATCCAATGAAGAACAGACACCCAAAGAATGCGCCGCCGGGAATGGCCGCGAACACTTTCGGCAGCGTGGCGAAGATGAGTCCTGGACCAGACGTGGGCTCGAGGCCGAGCGCGAACACGGCGGGGATCACGGCAAAGCCGGCGAGCAATGCCGAGCCGGTGTCTCCGATTACCGTCCAGATGGCCGGTCGTGCCAAACTCTCATCTGCGGCGAGATACGATCCATAGACGACCATGAACGTCCCGCCGAGCGAGAGCGAAAAGATCGCGTGTCCGATGGCGGCGACCATGACCGCCGGCGTCAAGTCGACGAAACGGAATTTGAGAATGTACCATCGCACCCCGGTCATAGCGCCGGGCAGCGTGAGCGATCGCGCCATGAGCACGAGAATCACGGCGAGCAGCAGTGGCAACACGACCGTGCTCGCCCGCTCGATGCCGCCGCGCAGGCCCTTGATCACCACCAGCGCGCACGTCACGATCACGGCGCCGGTGCAGAATAGTTGAAGAACGAACGACTTGAGCACGAACCCGTCGTCCGGTGGCAACACCGCGGCTGCGTCGAAGGGTATGTGCACGCCGGCCGCGAGTTGGCCGATCGCGTAGTAGAGCACCCAGCCGATCACCGCCGTGTAGTAGCCGGTCGCCGCCGTCACGACCACGAAGAAAAACCAGCCAACCGCGCGGCCGAACGGCAACCCGGCGGCGGCGAACGCGCCCACCGGTCCACGCCGCGAATAGCGCCCGAGCGCAAACTCGGCCATCAGTGCCGGCACGCCGATCACGACCGAGACGAGAATGTAGAACAGAACGAACGCCGCGCCGCCGAACTTTCCGACCATGTACGGAAATCGCCAGACGTTCCCGAGCCCGATGGCGACGCCAACGATCGTCATCAGCGTGCCGAATCGGGACGCGAAAGTCTCGCGGCGTTCGGTCATCTCGCTGGAATCACGGAGGCGAGTACGTCGAGCGCTGTGTCGACGTCGGCAACGGTGTTGTAGAAATGCGGTGCGAGCCGAATGACCGGACCGCGCGCCGACGGAATGATGCCGCGCCGGCGCATGGTGAGCTCGACGGCATGCGAGTCGTCGACGACGAACGCGGTCGTCGCGGTTTTGCGCGACATGTCGGCGGTACCGTGCAAGGTGAATCCGCGCTCCTGTCCGCCGTCGATCAATCGCTGCCCCAGCACCTCGAGCCAGCGGCGGATCTCGTCGACGCCGATCTCGTTGATGATCGCCATGCCGGCACGAGCGACGTATGCGTTGACGACCGGCGGCGTCCCCATGTCGAATCGACTCGCGCCGGATGCCCAGTCGAGCTGCTTGACTTGGAACGCGAACGGGTTGGCACGACCGAACCAGCCGGTCGTGAGCGGATGCAGTCGGTCGGTGAGCTCGCGTCGAACGTAAAGAAACGCGATCCCGGGAATGCCCATGAGGAATTTCAGATTTCCCGCGGCCAGAAAATCGACGTCAATCGCACGGACGTCGATCGGAACCGTGCCGAGCGTCTGGTATGCGTCTACATAGAGCAGGGCGCCGTGATCGTGCGTGAGGTTGGCGAGACGCGGCAGGTCCTGCGTGTAGCCGTTGAGAAAATACCCGTGCGTCGCCGACACCACGGCCGTCTGCTCATCGACCAACGTGTCGTAGGCGGCAGCGGCGATCATCCCGTCGCGTACCGGGACCCACTCGACGCGCGCGCCGCGCGGCTCCTGCGCCAACCACACGTGGCCAATGGTCGGAAACTCGGCTTCGGTGACGACGACCTTCCGCCGCGCGCCGGAGAATTCGATGGCGCTCGCGACCGCGCTCGTGGCCTCCGACACGGAGCTGAACACCGCGATCTCGTCGGCCGACGCATTGATCAGGCGCGCGAATTCGGTCTTCGCCAGCTGCACCTCTTCGACCCAGGCGTCCCAGTCCATGCCGGACTGGTTCCACGACTCCAGATATCGCTCGGCGGCTGCACGCGTGGCGCTGGTCTGCGGCGCCTGCGAGCAGTTGTTCATCGGGATGAGCGACGTGAGGAGCGGGATGCGCGAGCGCCACGACGCGAGATCGTAGCTTGGCGCAGCGCCGGCTTGGCGCTCGGTCTGGATCGGCATGCCCTGATTCTAGGGCGGTCGGGCCGCTATCGCGACGTCTGGACGACGTCGTAGTACGATGAGAGACGACCTTCGTTGAACAGGCGTACCTGGGTCAACATGGACGCGAGCATCTGCTGCGCCCGCATGCCGGGCCCGGCGCGGTTGAATCCCATGCCGTTGAACACCGAACGAATGAAGGTGCTCGTGGAGTCGAGTGGCAACGAGCCGACGTTGCCGAAGAACTTGCGCCAGTCGTCTTCCTGGTTGAACAAATATTGCTCGACGTTCGACAGGTAGAACGCCGTCACCGTCGCGTGGTGCTCCTTGAGGTACGCGCTCACCGAGCGGATCGCCTTCGGACCGGCAAAGTCTCCGACGATGGGCACGACGAGGTTGTTGACCTCGAGCTCCTTGAGCGCGCGAAAGTTGGCCTCGCTCGCCATGTAGCTGCGATGCACTCCGGCGCTGTCGGCTTCGATCTGCAGCTGGGCGTAGCTCGGCATGCCGCGACCAAAGCCCATGCGCCCCTGAGAGAAATTGTATGTCAGGTCCGGGCCGGCGTCGACGAACGCCGCGTAGACGTACGCGATCGTGCTCAGGTCCTCATCGGAAAGAGCGAACCCATGGTGTTTCGTCAGCCGGTCGCGGATCGACGCGAGATTCTTGCGAGCCACGATCGTGTCGCGCGCGACCGCTTGATAGGCACCGAACAGCGCCTCCGTGCTCGTCGCCGTGTCGAGACCGGCCGGGCGGGGTCGCGCAAACAGGCGCGAAAGAAAATCGGCGCGGTCCGACGATTGTTCGATGATGGCCTTGTACATCAAGTGCGTCAGCATGTTCTGCCGACGGATGTCGAAGATGAACCCGATCTTCGGCTTGAGCGCCACCAGGTACGTGAAGTTCTGGTCCGGTCCGACGCCCAGGTAGACGCCGCCCGGCTTCGTCGTGCGCAGCAGATCGGGAATCACCCACTGATATGTCGTCTCGTTGGAAACGAAATTATCCGAGCGAAAGTACCCGTTCGCCTCCGAGAAATCGGTGACGAGCTTCCAGAAGTCGGCGTCGCTGAGCTTCGACGGAAAATTCTGCGCGCGGACCGTCGGCGCGGCGACAGAGAGCGAGGCGGCAACGACGAGCGCGAAACGCGTGGCGACTCGCGCAGCGGCGAAATGGATACGTGGAAGCGTCGGCATTGTTGGACCGAAGGGTTCTCAGAACAATGCAAGCCGGACCTCTCCTTTGACAGGGCCGAGGTCGGTGGAACGGTGGAACGGCGGAACGCGAAACGGCGGAACGCGAAACGGTGGAACGAATGGCATCCCTCGAGCCGTTCGTTCCACCGTTCCACCGTTCCACCGTTCCACCGTTCCACCGTCTTGTCGAGCGCTCGCGAGCGCCCACACCATTTCGGAACTACTGCCAGATCAGATTGAAATCGTAGAACCCATACCCACTCTGCGGGTCTTTGACGCGGATCACGGTCGTGTAGCCGTTCCACTGCGCCGGCTGCTGGATCACCGAGACCGAACCGCGGCCCTGATTCTGAACCACCGTCAGCGTCGCGTTGTTCTGTGGCATGTTCACGTTGCCACGATCGGCGCGAATGCTCGTGGGCTGCGCGCCCCGGATGGTGCGATAGTCGATCTGTCCGTTCTGGATTCGGATCTCGAGCTCGTCGTCGACATTACCGCTCCAATGCAGCGCGGTCTGATTGCCGTATTGCCCGTACTGACCATACTGACCGTATTGGCCGTTCTGCCCGCGGTTGTTGTAGCCGCCGTTGTCCCGGCCGCGGTTGACGTCGTCGCGGTCACCATCCCGATCCCGATCCCGATCCCGGCCGCGACCGCGACCTCGGTTCCCACCTATGTATTCCCCGTTCGAGTACGTCTGCCAGTACGCCACGACTCGATAGTTGTCGGCGCCGCCTCGTGGGTCCTGGATTCGAATCGTCGTCGCGTAGCCATTTTGAGCACTCGGCTGCTGAATGACGTCGACGTTACCGCGACCGTTCAAGACCTGAACGGACACCTGCCCATCCTCGCGCGGGAGCGCGCTGAACGCGCGGCTCCGCTCGCGACCCGGCTCTGTCTGACCGATGTCGATCGTGCGGAGGTTGTTCCCGCGCATCGTGATCTGCACTTCGCGATCGACTCGTCCATCCCATTCGAACAATTCCTGTCCCTGGCCCTGCCCCTGCCACTGGGCCAAGAGCATCGGCGCGCTGCCGACGAGCGCAACCGCCGCGAAGGGAATCGAACGCTGAATCCAACGTTGCATTGACATGTGTCGCTCCTTGAGAGACCGGTCGCGTCCATCGCCACCGAATCTGGCCTGGTAAAAGGCACCCAGCGTGCCGCGGGCGTGCCCTCGAGCGAAAAGGAAGGCGAATACCGCGCAACTCATGCACTAGCGCGGAGTTGCATTGACGTTAAGCGAGGCCCGCCGCCGGCCGATGTGACACACGACACGGCTGGGTGCGCTCACATCGTCCGTGGCATAAGACAACTCGGCGTCCGACCCATGAGACAGCCGCGCTCGCCTCTAGCTACGATGGGACGCGCCACGCAGCTTTGTCGCGCCATGCTCTCCCGATCGATCACTCCGCTGCACGCTACGGCGCTCGTCGTCGGGATCATCATCGGCGCCTCGATCTTCGTGCAACCGTCGGTCATCACCGGTGCGGTTCCCACGGTGGAAGGCGTCTACATCGTGTGGATTGTTTCAGGAATCCTCACGTTGTTCGGCGCTCTCATTGCCGCCGAGCTGGCGTCGGCGTATCCGCACGCCGGCGGCGTGTACGTGTTTCTGCGCGAAGCGTTCTCTCCCGCGGTCGCGTTCCTGTGGGGCTGGGCGATGTTCTGGACGATGCATACCGGCATCATCGCCGTGATCGCCATGGTGTTCGCGCGCTACGTCTCGTTCTTCTATCCAGTCGGCGACGTCGGCCTGCGAGCGCTCGCGAGCCTGGCGATCGTCGCCCTGACGACGGTGAATTACCTCGGGGTTCGGCAGGGAAGTCTGGTGCAGACGACGCTAACGATTCTCAAAGTCGGCGCGATCGTGGCAATCATCGTCGTCGCATTCGTGCTTGGTCCTCGCGGTGGCCAACCCGGGTATCCAACACTGGCAGTGCCCGTTCCGCAATCCGCACCGGCCGCGCCATTCACGTTCTCACAATTTCCGCTCGCTGTCGTTGCCGGTCTCTTCGCGTTCGGCGGATGGCACATGGTCACGTACGCCGCCGAGGAAACGCGCGAGCCCGAGCGCACGATTCCTCGCGCGCTCCTCTTCGGTGTGTTGATCGTCACCGCGTGCTACGTGGCACTCAACGCCGCCTACTTTCACGTATTGCTGCCGGAGCAGATCGCCAAGTCGACGCGCGTTGCCGCCGACGCTGCCGACGCGGTGTTGGGACACGGGGGCGCGGCGTTCATGTCCGCCCTCGTCGCGGTGTCCACGTTCGGTGCCCTCAACGGGGTCATCCTCTCCGGGCCGCGCGCCTATCTCGCCATGGCGCGTGACGGCCTCCTCGTGTCATGGGCGGCGGCGATTCACTCGCGCTTCCACACGCCGCACCGTGCGATTCTCCTTCAAGGCGTGTGGGCGGTCGTCCTCGTCTCCACTGGCACCTATCGCGCGCTGTTCACTCGAGTGGTCTACACCGAATGGATCTTCTTCGCGCTGATGGCGTGGGGACTCATGCGACTGCGCGGACGAACGGGATATACTCCGGCCTACCGTGTTTGGGGTTATCCCGCTGTTCCGATCGTCTTCATCGTTTGCTCGGCGTACATCGTAGTCAATCAGATCGTCGCCGACGCGGCGAACGCCACGACGGGCTTGGCGTTCGTTGCGCTCGGATTGCCGGTCTACCTCTGGGTGCTTCGAAAACCTCCTCTTTCAACCGCTCAACATGCTGATTGACGTCCATAATCACTACTATCCGCCCGAGTATCTCGACGCTCTCAAAGCCGGCGACAGCGCCGTCAAGCTCACCATCGACGCCGAGGGCAACCCGTGCCTTCACTACCCTGGTGACTACAACGTCGCCGTGCGCGGCCATCGTGACATCGCCTACCGGCAGGGCGTGCTGGAGCACGAAGGCGTCGACACGCAGATCATCACGTTCACCACGCCCGGTACGCACGTCGAGCCGCAAGATCGGGCCGTTCGCTTCGCGCGGTTGGTGAACGACGCATTCGCGACCGTCGTCCGCGAGCGTTCACCGCGCTTCGCATCGCTCGCGACGCTGCCGCTTTGCGACCCGGCTGCATCGGTCGCCGAGTTGACGCGCGCGGTCACGATGCTCGGCATGCCGGGGGCGATGTTGTTCAGCAACGTGAACGGCGTCGCGCTCGCCGACCCACGCTTCGAGCCGCTGTACGCCGAGGCCAACCGGCTCGGCGCGATCCTGCACATCCATCCCACCGATCCGGTGGGTGTCGAGGCGATGACCGATTATTGGCTCATGCCACTGGTCGGATTTCTCATGGACACGACTCTCGCGGCAGCCAAACTGGTCTTTGCCGGCGTTCCGGAGCGCTATCCGAACATCAAATGGGTGCTGAGCCACTTGGGCGGGGCGATTCCATATCTCGCCGAGCGGCTCGATCGCGGATGGGAGGCGTTCCCCGACTGTCGCGTCGACATTCAGCGCCGACCGAGCGAGTACCTGCGACAGTTCTATTACGATACTGTGAACTTCGATCCGCAGGCGGTGCGGCTGGCCGTCGATTTCGCGGGCGCCGATCGTGTCATGGCGGCGAGCGACTATCCCCATCAAATCGGAAGCATTCCGAAAATGAAAGAGAGCCTCGCCACGCTCCGGGTCTCCACCGACGAGCGAAAGAAAATTCTCGGCGAGAACGCGCGGCGATTGTACCGGTTGTGATGCTCGCTCCGATCCGCTAGTCGGCGCGAATCGCGACGAGCGGATCGGATGCGGCCGCTCGTCGCGCGGGTACGTAACACGACGCGGCCGCCACCGCGAGCAACAGGAGCGGGAACACGACGAACACCGCAGGATCGTGCGCGCTGACATCGTAGAGAAGACTGCCGAGCCAACGCGTCGCGAAGGACGCGCCGACGACACCGATCCCGATGCCGACGAGCGCCAGCGCGGTGCCTTCCCACATCACGAGCCGCATGAGCGCGCGCGGCTCCGCGCCGACTGCCATTCGGATCCCGAACTCGCGCGTTCGGTTCGCCACATACAGCGACATCACGCCGTAGATGCCCACCGCCGCGAGCGTCACGGCGAGCAGCGCGAACGCGCCGAGAAGCAGCTCGGTGAGTCGGCGCGTCGCGAGCGCTCGGCCCAGGTAATCGGTGAGGGGACGAGCGTTGTCGAGCGGCACGCCGGGCTCGAGACGATGGATCACGCGTCGCGCTGCCGCCACCGCGGGCATCGCATCGCCGGCGGTCCGCACGACGAGCACTGGATGTGACGACGGCGCCTGTGACATCGGAGCGTACATGTGGGGCTGTGGATCCGACGCCGCGTCCTCGTCACGGATACTCCCGGCAACACCGACGATCGTCAGCCACGTCGTATCGCCCGTGAGACGCATCCGCTTGCCGATGCCGTTGCCGTCTGGCCAATAGCGGCGCGCGAGCGCCTCGTCGACGATTACGACGGGGAGCCCGTCCGCGCGATCCGCCGCCGTGAAATCGCGTCCCCGCGTGAGGCGAATGCCCAAGGTGTGGAAGTAGCCCGGCGTCACCGACATCGTGACCACTTGGGTCTCGGTTCCCGTGGTGCTTGGCGGCGCGTGCCCTTCGATCAGATAGCCGTCGGTGTTCACGTTGCCGTTGAACGGAACGGTAGATGCCAACGCCGCGGCGCGAATGTCCGGAATGGTGCGAAGCTCGCCGAGCGCCGCGTCCATGAACGGAACGGCGCTCGCGTTGTTCATGTATTTCTCGTGCGGCAGCGGCAACTCGATGGCAACAGCGCCTTGCGGGTCGAACCCGAGATCGGTGTGCAGTAGCCGGCGAAAGCTCTTGAGCACGAGCCCCGCCGAAATGAGCAGCGCCACTGAAAGCGTAATTTGCGCGACGATGAGCGCGCCGTTGAGCCGTCGCGTCGACCGATGCGACGACTCGCGCTGCCCCGCGGACAGATCGCCGGTCAGTCGATTGCGCATCGTGTGCACGACCGGAGCGAGCCCGAAGAGCAGGCCGGCGAGCACGGAGATCCCGAGCGTGAATGCGAGTACGCGACCGTTCACGCCGACTTCATCGAGTCGCGGCAATGCCAGTGCGTCCGAGCGGGTGAACGCGCGAACGGAAAGGGCGGCGAGCGTTGCGCCCACCACCGCGCCGATCAGCGCCAGCGCGACGCTCTCGGTGAGGAGTTGGCGCGCGACGCGTCCGCTCGTGGCGCCGAGGACGTTGCGGAGCGCGATCTCGCGGCTGCGGCTCGCCGCGCGGCTCGACTGGAGCGTCGCGACGTTGGCGACGGCGATGAGCAGAATCAGCAGGACCGCCACCTGGAGAATTACCAGCGGTCGCGCGACGTCGCGCGTGAGTCGCTCGCGCAGCGGCGTAACGAGCGTCGTCAGGCCAGTGTGCTCCGGCGCGGTTGTCGGGGGCAGAAGGCCCGGCGCCTGGCGCGCCCACTCACGGAAGATCGCGGTCGTTTGACGATGCGCGTGCTCGACGCTCACGCCGGGCTTGAGTCGTGCGACCCCGGTGAGAAACCATCCGAACTTCCGGCTCGGGTCCAGACCCAACGGAATCCAGAGCTGGACGTCCGGGCGAAGAAACACGAAGTCGGCTGGCATCACCCCGATCACGGTAATCGGGCTGTCCTCGATGTCGATCGTCTTACCGACAATGCGGCGATCGCCGCCGAAATGCGTCTGCCACAGACCGTAGCTCAATACGGCGACGTTGTTCTTTTTCGGTACATCGTCCTCATCGGTGTACGCGCGGCCGACGAGCGGCGCAACGCCGAGCACTTTGAAGAACTGTCCGGTGGTTAGCTCCCCATTCAGCCGCTCGGGGCGTTCGCCGCCCAGCGTCACGCCGCGCCGGGTGAACGCGGCGAACGCCGCGAAGTCGGTGGCTCGATCGCGATACATGGCCGCGTTCTCCTGCGACAGCGTCCAATCGTCGAGGCCCTTCTCGGGGAACGATTGCCGGAACCAAACGAGGCGGCTCGCGTCGGGATACGGCAACGGTCGCAGGAGAATTCCGTCGACGAGACTGAACATGGCCGACGTCGCCCCGATGCCGAGGGCGAGCGTGACGATCGTGGCGGCGGTGAATACCGGTGCTCTCCGCATCGTCCGCAGCGTGTAGCGGACGTCGGACCACACGGACTCGATCCATTCCATGGCGCGCATCTCCCGTGCATAGCGTTGGTCGATCGTGATGCATTGGTCGCGGACCGCCGTCGGATCGCCGAACCGCGACACCGCCTCGGCGCGGGCCGATTCCGGCGTCAGGCCCTGTCGTCTCAGCTTCTCCTCGCGCATGGCGAGGTGAAACTCGAGCTCGTCATCGACTTCGCGCTCGACCGACCGGCCGAACGGAAGACGGAAGACGCGGCGCCAGCCCGGAGACAGGCTCACATTGCCTCGGCCGTTGTGCGGCGAAGCGCCACCGCGATCGCCTCCGCGTGGCGATGCCAGACGGGCGCCTGCGCCCGGAATCGGGCGCGTCCCGCAGTGCTCAACTTGTAGAACTTGGCCCGGCGATTGTTGTCGGAGACTCCCCATTCCGAGGTGATCCAACCCCGGCGCTCGAGGCGGTGCAGAGCAGGGTAGAGCGTGCCCTCCTCGAGCAGCAGGAGCGATTCGGTCGCGCGCTCGATCCATTCGCTGATGTCATAGCCGTGCATCGGGCCCCAGCTCAGCGCCTTGAGGACGAGCAGGTCGAGACTACTGCGGAGGAGATCGGATTCGGTGTCGGCCATGTATACCCCTTGTGACACCAGGGATGCTAAAATGGTTGCCCTTGTGTGACAAGGGGAGTTCTCGTCGCAGCGCGCAAAGGCGGGCACGTCGATGACCTCTAGCGAGCGGCGATCGAACGCGGCATCATCGACGGTCCCCACACCACGAATCAACATGCGACGCTTTCTGTGTGTCCTCACCGCCGCGTTCTCGCTCGCCGCTTGTGCCCATGCGGTGCGCGGCCCCAGTCCCGAGTTTCTCACGCCATACGGACCACCCAAGAACCCCTTCTCGCCCGCCGTGCGCGCCGGCAATCTGCTCTTCTTGGCCGGTCAGATTGGCACCGACAGCTCCGGAAAGGTGGTGGCTGGCGGCATCCAGGCCGAGGCCCGTCAGGCGCTCAACAACATCAGCGACGTGTTGCGGAAGACGGGCTCGTCGATGGACAACGTCGTCAAGTGCACGGTCTTCATGGCGGACATGAAGGAATGGCCGGCCATGAACGAGATCTACGCGACGTACTTCCGCCTACATCTTCCGGCGCGCAGCGCGTTCGGCGCGACTGGATTGGCGCTCAACGCACGCGTCGAGATCGAGTGCATCGCTTG
This sequence comes from Gemmatimonadaceae bacterium, assembly GCA_036392315.1. Lineage (GTDB taxonomy): Bacteria > Gemmatimonadota > Gemmatimonadetes > Gemmatimonadales > Gemmatimonadaceae > JAQBQB01. The sequence continues at coordinate 10,861 of DASVYG010000128.1, read as the reverse complement.
GATCGATTGAATCAGCTCGAGTAGTACGCAGCGTTCTCGTCGATGTAGCCGCCGGTGAGGTCGCATCCAAACGCCGTCGCCGCGGCGTCGCCGAGTCCGAGTTCTACCTCGAGATCGACGACCTCGGCGGCCAGCGTCTGGCGAACCGCGGCTTCATCGAAGTCGAGGCGTTGTCCGCGGTGGACGACGGCGTGGCGATTGATCCACGCGTCGGTGGACTCCGCATCGATATGACAGTCGAAGCATTTGCCGATCGCCATCAACAGCCGCCCGACGTTCGGGTCGGCGCCGTGGACCATCGTCTTGACGAGCGGCGAGTTGACGAGCGATTTGGCAACGCGGCGAGCGTCGTCCTCGTCCGTGGCGCCTCGCACGATGGCGCGAATGAGATGGTTCGCGCCCTCGCCGTCGCGGGCGAGCACCTCGGACATGCGAATGCAGCCGGCGGTGAGTGCGGCCACGAACTCTCGCTCGTCGACGCTGCCAGCCAGTCCGTTGGCCAACAGCGCGCAGGTGTCCGACGTGCTCGTGTCCGTATCGACCGACAGCATGTTGAAGGAGACGTGGACCGCGTCGCGCAGCATTCGATCGAGCGTTGCGTGGTCGAAGGCCGCATCGGTGAAGATGTAGGCAAGCATCGTCGCCATGTTGGGTTCGATCATCCCGGAGCCCTTGGCGACCCACGTGATCGTCGCATTGCCGACCCCCATCGACAATGCCTTGGGATGCGTGTCTGTCGTCATGATCCCCTCGGCGCCCACGAGTGGGTTGGCTTGGAGGTCGGCCGACATCCCATCGAGTCCGCGCTCGATCAACTCGATCGGCAACTGGACGCCGATGACGCCGGTCGAGCTCACGAGCACGCGGTCGGGTGTCGTGCCGATCTCGGCGGCAGCCGCTGAGGCCATACGCCGCGCGTTCGCGATGCCTTGCGCGCCGGTGGCGACGTTGCTGCACCTGCTGTTCGCGACGATCGCGCGGAGCCGTCCGCCGACGATGGTCTCCCGTCCGAGAATGACCGGCGCCCCGGGAAAGTGATTTCTGGTAAAGACCGCGGCGGCGGTGGCGTCGACCTCGCTCACAAAGAGAGCGAGGTCCTTTGCTTTCGGTTTGAGGCCACAGTTGCGGCTGGCGCAGCGGAAGCCGCGGGGAAATCTCGGGGATTCGTGGAACGGCATCGCGTCGGATCGAGGCTGGCGGATACCCGCTACGGTTCGCGGGACGGAGCGGGTAAGATAGAGGGGTACGTTCACGGCTCGCTACCAAACTCCCGCGCTTTCGTTCGAGGTATGCCTATGCTGATCAAGGATTTTCTCGGTGAGTACAGCCGATACCGCACGCTTGGCGAGAAAGCCATGGCCCAGGTTTCCGACGACGCACTCAATCGACTGCCGGCTCCCGACGCGAACTCGATCGCGATGATCGTTCGACACGTTGGCGGCAATCTCGCCTCGCGCTTCACCGATTTCCTCACCTCCGACGGCGAGAAGCCGTGGCGGGACCGCGACAGCGAATTCGCTGATGGCCCGTTCACGCGCGAGCACGTCGACGCGCAATGGAAGCGCGGGTGGGACGTCGTCGAGCGCGAGCTCGGCAAGGTAACCGACGACGATCTCGAGCGGACGATCACGATCCGTGGCGTCGAGCTGACCGTTCACGAGGCTCTGTGCCGATCGATCGCGCATACGGCCATGCATGTGGGCCAGATCATTTTGCTCGCGCGAATGTACGCGTCCAAGGAGTGGTCGACGCTGAGCATCCCGAAGGGAAAGTCGCAGGAATACAATCAAAAACCCGTGTCGGAGAAGGCCGCGGCGCGGTGACGATCGTCGTCGAAGCCGCCGTCGACTCACTCGAGGATGCGCTGGCCGCCGTCGACGGCGGCGCCGATCGGCTGGAGCTCTGCGCGAACCTGTCGGTCGGCGGAACGACGCCCGATCAAGCATTGATCGCGGCGGTCGTGTCTCGCGTCCGAGTTCCAGTCGCGGCGATGGTCCGTCCGCGCGGAGGTTCGTTCGTCTACTCGGACATCGACATCGGACACATGAGGCGCGATATCGAGATGGCGCTCGACCTTGGTGTCGCGGCCGTCGTGCTCGGCGTGCTCGACTCGTCCAATCGAATCGACGCCGGACGGTCGGCATCCCTGATCGACGTTGCCGGCGCGTCGAGAGTGACGTTTCACCGGGCGTTCGACCGCACGCCGGATCCGTTGGCAGCGATAGATACCTTGATGTCGCTGGGCGTCGCGCGTGTGCTCACGTCAGGTGGCGCGCCGACCGCGCTCGAAGGTGTAGAGACGCTCGCCTCACTCGTCGCCCGCGCGGGTGAGCGTCTCCGCATCCTTGCCGGCGGCGGCGTCCGCGCGAACAACGTCCGCGCCATCGTGAACGGCTCCGGCGTTCGTGAAGTCCACGCCCGATGCGAGCGAGACGCAACTCGAATTCGTGGGATCAAGGCCGCAATCGCGTCATCGTGAAGCGACGAAAGAACTGCTTGCCGCGGAATGACGCCGAGCCTGCGGAATACCGCGGATTTGCGACGCAAACTTCCGCCAACCGAATTCAAGAAAAGGAAACTCGGTGTAATTCCGTTAATTGCGTGGATTCCGCGGCTACCCGAACCTCCCGCATGAGCGGTCGACGCCGCTGAGCGACGCTCAGGATGAGAGGCGGCTCAGGAGCCTCGAGGCCACCGGTTGTTGGATCGATCGATGTCCGGTAGCGCGTGTCGTGGATCGACTTCCACGGCTCGAACCGGTTTGTTCCCCACGACACGGTAGACGAAGTGATCGCCGAGATTCCACATCTCGACCGGAAGCTTGACGGTCGACGTCGTGCCGTCGTCGAAGGTGATGGAGAGCTCGGCCGGCATGACCATCGATCCGCGATTGTGCAGGTGGATGCTCGATACCCCATCCGTTCCGCGTGACACGGAGTCGACGGCTTGATCGAGTCGCGCCGTGGTGAAGATCCAATCGCGCCAGAACCAGTCGAGCTCCATTCCCGATTGGTCGCGCATCAAGCGGAAGAAATCAGATGGCGTGGGATGCTTGAACGCCCAGGTACGGATGTATTCGCGGAACGCCGCGTCGAACCGATCTTTGCCCAGTACCTCGTAGCGGAGCATCTGCATCATGAGCGCGGGCTTCTGGTAGCCACCCCAGAAGAGATCCCGCACTTCGACCGGCTTCTCGATCAGCGGCTGTTCATTGCCGGGCACCGCATGCTCGGCGTAGAGGTGCAACGGATGGACTTCGATCGTGTCGCCGTACGGTGAGCCGGCAAAATATTTGGCCGCGTTGGCGAGGTCGATGAACGTGTTGAATCCTTCGTCCATCCACGGGTAGAGGCGCTCGTTCGACCCGACGACCATCGGGAACCATTCGTGGCCGAACTCGTGCGCGATGACCCACTGCTGATCTTCACGCGTCGGACTGTTCGGCGTGAAGGTGAGCATCGGATACTCCATTCCTTCGACGGGCCCTTCGACAGTGGTGGCGTGCGAGTACGGGTAGCGAAACCACTGCTCGGAGTAATACTTGATCGCCTCGCGACCCATGCGGTTGACTTCAGGCCATTTGTCGGCCTTGGGACGGTAGAGATCTTCGATCAGAATGCCATCATATCCGCTGGCGTCCCAGCGCATGCCGGGGCCGGCGGCGAACGCGAAATCACGGACGTTGTGCGCCGTGAAGTGCCAGGAACTGGCCGCGCGCGGACGCGTCTTTGCCACATTGCCGGCTTCGTCGGCGCGAACGATCGCGATCGCGGTGTCCGAGTGCCGGGCCAGCGCCAACCGCTGCCGTTGCCCCGCCGTGAGCACCTGCTCCGGATTTTGAAGCTCGCCCGTCGCCGCGACGATATCCTCGTTTGGAACGGTGAGCGTGACGTCGAAGTCGCCGTACTCGAGATAGAACTCGCCTGCGCCGATGTAGGGTTCGTGATTCCAGCCCTTGACGTCGTCGTAGACGGCCAGGCGTGGATACCATTGCGCCATCTCATACAACGGACCGTCGTGACCCATGCGTCCACCGCCTTGCGCCGGCACGTTGAAGTGCCAGACGGCGTCGATGTCGAGCGCCGCTCCGCTGGCGAGCGGCGTTGCCAAATCCACACGAAGGGTGGTGCCGAAACGGGTACGCTTCACTTCGCGTCCGGCAATGGTCATCGACTCGAGCTTTGGCGCGCTGTTGAATCCTTGACAGGAGAAATCGAAGCTCGTCCCGAGGAAGACCAGCGGCGGCTGATTGAGCTGGTTCGTGATGCTGTTCGGCTCACACAGATTCTGCTCCACGAATAGCCAGAGGTAGGGCAGGGCGCCGGGCGAGTGGTTGACGTAGTGAATCGTTTCGCGGCCTCGCAGCTCGTTCTTCGCCGGGTCGAGCGTGGCTGCGATCCGATAGTCCACCCGCTGTTGCCAGTACTTCGGGCCAGGACGCCCCGAGCCCGTCCGATACTCATTCGGCGCCGGGAGGTTGAGCGCGCGAAAGTGAGAGGTATCGGCGACGGAGGCGCCCGTTTGGGCCGCCGCGATGTGGGTGCCGATCAATAGGACGAAAAGACTTCGAGCCGGATTCATGGGTGGTTATCCTGAATGCTTACTAAGCTGAGGTCAATGGCTCACACTCGTCTGCGCCTGGTTCGGATCTACGGTACGACCGTTCGCGTCGTGGCGAGCTATCTCTGGTTGCGCGCGTGGCGCCCGGTGATCGGCCCGACCCGTTATTCGACCCTGCTTGTCGAGCGACACCGGGCGAACGCCCGGCGCATTCGCGACGCCATCCTCGCTGCCGGCGGCCTGTTCATCAAGGTCGGTCAGCTGATCAGCATCCTCACCAACTTCCTGCCCATCGAATTTCGCCAGGAGCTCGAGGGACTTCAGGACCAGCTGCCGCCGCGACCGTTCGAGGAAATCGCGGCGCGTATTCACGCCGAGCTCGGTCGATCGCCCGACGAGCTGTTCGAGCACTTCGATCGCACGCCGCTCGCGACCGCATCGCTCGCGCAAGTGCATGCCGCCACACTCGCCGACGGGCGGCGCGTCGCCGTGAAGGCGCAGCATCCCGACATCGAGCGCATTGCCCGCGTCGACCTCGACACCATCCGCCGCATCCTCAGAATCGTCCAGTATTTCACGGGCGTGCGCGGTCTCGAGTCGTATCACCCCGAGATCAGTCAGATGATCGCCGAGGAGCTCGACTTCTCGAAAGAGGCGGAGAACATCGAGCGCATCGCACGCAACTTCGCCGGCAACTCGATGGTGCGCTGTCCATCCGTCGTTCACGAGCTGTCATCACGCCGCGTGCTGACGACCGCGTTCGTGGACGGCACGAAGATCACGGCCTTCGACGCGCTCGCGGCTCGGGGATTCGATCGGCGTTTACTCGCGGAGAGAATCGTGACGGCGTATTGCCGCATGATCTTCGTGGATGGCGTGTATCACGCCGATCCGCATCCGGGAAACATCTTCGTCGCCGCGGACGGTGCGATCGTGTTCGTCGACTTCGGTGCGGTCGGCGTGCTCGCGCCCCACATGAAGCAAGGCATCCCCGAGTTTTTCGAGGGCGTCATCCGTCGCGATCCAAAGCGCATCACCGACTCGATTCGCACCATGGGATTCGTCGCCCACGACGCCGGGCGCGGCGATGTTGCCGGTCGCGTGATTCGATACTTTCAACAGCGCTTCTTCGAGCAGGTCGCCGAGGAATCGTGGAGTTTGGGAAGCCTGCAGGTCGACATGCGATCACGCCTCGAGGCGCTGGCTGATCTGCGGAAACTCGACGTCTCGTTCCGCCAACTCACGTCGACCTTCCAGGTTCCGAAGGACTGGGTGTTGTTGGAGCGTACGTTGCTGTTGTTGCTCGGCTTGTGTACGGAGCTCGACCCGTCGTGGAATCCGCTGACGGTCATTCGCCCTTACCTGGAGGACGTCGTGCTCGGACGCGATCGCGATTGGGGGACCTTACTGCGCGGCTCGATCATGGACGTCGCTCGCTCGGCGATCACGATCCCTGAGGATCTGCAGCGCACGCTGGGGCGAGTGAACAGCGGTGAGCTCGAGGTGCGTGTTCCCGAGATCACGGATGCAGCGCACATGCTCTACGCCGCATCGCATCAACTGATTTACAGCATTCTGGGTGCGGTGGCCGGCATCGTCGCGTTCCAAGCCTACGATCGAGGCCGCATGGTGTTGGCGGTCGGGTTGACGACAGGCGGCGTGGCGTGCCTGGTCGCGCTGCTCGTGTCGATGATGAGGACGCGGCTGCCACCTCGCTGATCGGTGTCCCGCGCGCACTAACACTCGCGCGTCGTTCGCTGTCTTGCTTCTGAATTTCACAGCAAGGCTGACGATGACGAAAGTTTCTCCCTGGTACACTGCGGCGGTCGTGTTGGCGCTCTCGGGTTGGCGCCCGTTGCAGTCGCAAGCGCGCCACGAAATCATACGCGGTCGTGTGACGTCGGACAGCGGCGTTGTCGTTCGGGCCGCCGATGTCATTGTGACGAGAACGTCCGATCGTGTTGCGAAAACGACCGTGACTGGGCCTGACGGGACGTACGGCGTCGATTGGCCCGACGGAACCGGCGACTATGTTGTTGCGGTCAGCGCGGTCGGATTCAGAGCGACGTCCATGCACGTTGCTCGAACCGGTGCGGACTCTGTGCTCGTCGCGGACATCAAATTGTCCGCGACGGCGCAACGACTCGCGCCCGTCGTGACGCAAGCCCGGCGACCCGTGCCCGACCGCGATCCTGGCAGCTATACGGCCGGTGAGTCCGGCGGCGCGACCGTGGCCCAGAACGCGGCACGACGGCTCTCACCCGATCAGGCCGGCGACCTCAACGCAATCGCCGCGATGCTTCCTGGCGTCGCGATCGTGAACGGCGGAATCTCGGTGCTGGGACTCGGTCCCGCGCAAAACAGCGTGACGATGAACGGGCTCGCGTTCTCCGGAACCGATATCCCGCGCGATGCGACCACGCGCGTACGCGTGCTCGCGTCGACCTACGATCCGTCGAACGGATGGTTCAGCGGCGCGCAGACCGCCGTCGACCTCGTGCTCGGGGGACAATTCACGAGCCGGACGTCGCACCTGACACTGGACTCGCCGGCCGTGCAGTACACCGATCACGTCTCGTCGCGCGCGGGACAGCGATACACGAATTTGAATGCGAGCCTCGGCGGAAGCGGACCGCTTGCCGACGGCAAATGGGCGTACAATTTCGGTGTGCAGGGCGGTCGCAAATCGTCCGACGTCGCGTCGATTCTGACGGCCGACGCCGACCTCCTCCAACACGCCGGCGTCGCGCCCGACTCGGCCGCGCGGTTCCTCTCGCTGCTCGGCCAGGCGCACGTTCCCACGAGCGTCGCTGGTCTGCCGGGCGGCACGATTGACGACAACGTCTCGTTCATCGGGCGGATCGATCACGCGCCGTACGACTGGACCAAGGTCGCCTACAATCCGACGACCTACGGGCTTGAGGCGTACGCCAAGTGGGCCCGAACCGAAGCCGCGGGGTTCAGCGCGATCGGTACGCCCGCGCATTCCGGCACGAGTGCGCAGAGCCTCGCATCGCTCACGTCGTTCTACACGACATTGTTTGGCCCGAACAACTACCTCGCCGACGTGAAAAGCGGACTCACTCTGACGCGGAGCACATCCGATCCCTATCTCTCGCTTCCCGATGGGCGCGCGCTGGTCGTGTCCAATTTGCCGAACGGTACCGGCGGTGTATCGACGCTCCAGTTCGGCGGCAACTCCGCCATGCAGACCGACACACGCGCGTGGCGCTGGGAGACGAACGGGCAAATCCAGTTCTATCCGCCGGGTGCGCTCACCCATCGGGTCAAGCTCGCCGCCGACGCACGCTTCGACGATTTCTCGCAGGATCTCTTCGGCAACCGGCTCGGGACGTTTTCCTATAACTCGCTGAGTGATCTGGCGGCGAATCGCCCGTCATCGTTCACTCGCAACCTCACCGCGCCCACCCGTCGCGGCGGCGAATGGAACGCGTTTGCGTCCCTGGGCGATCTGTGGCGCGTGAATGAGAAGCTGCAGGTCATCTACGGTGCGCGCGTGGACGGCAACGTGTTCACGCAGACCCCCGAGCTCAACCCGCTCGTGTCGTCCGCGTTCGGTCTGCGCACGGATCGTGGGCCCAACAGCGTGGACGTGAGCCCGCGCCTTGGCTTCACCTGGCAGAACGGAACTGGCAAGATCGTTCGCGGCGGCATCGGAGCCTTCCGCAACATTGTCGACGCCACGCTGCTCGCGACGCCGTCGGTGTCGACGGGACTTCCCGGCTCGATCGCGCGGCTGTCTTGCGTCGGCTCCGCGGTGCCGACACCGGATTGGTCGGCGTTCGCGAGTGATCCATCGAGCATCCCGCGGGAGTGCCTGGGAACGACGTCCGCGTTGATCGATCTCGCGCCGAACGTACAAGTCGTCGACCCCAACTATCGACCGCAACGGAGCTGGCGCGCAAACCTCGGCGGGCAGTCGAGCGCATTCAAGAACGTGTATTCGATCGAGGGCCTGCTGTCGCTCAACCTCGATCAGCCGGGGATGTTCGACCGCAACTTCAATCCGGCGTCGCAGTTCAGCCTTGCGACGGAAGGACGACCGATCTTTGTCGGCCCGTCGAGCATCGTCGCGGCCAACGGCGCCGTGTCTCCCACGACGGCGCGATTGCGCACCGATCTCGGGCGCGTCGTCGATGTCGTGTCGGATCTGCATTCGTTCACCGAAAGCGGCGTCTTCACGCTCCGCCCGTATGTGCCCGAGCGCGTCCGCCCATACTTCGGCGACGTGAACCTGTCGTACACGCTCACGCACATCCGGTCGCAGCAGCGAGGTTTCGACGGCGCAACGTTCGGCGACCCGTCACTCATCGAATCAGCTCGCGGAGATTTCGACAGCCGTCATCAATTCGTCGGTCAGATGGTGTTTCGTCCCATGGGCGACGCCCGATTGCTCATGTTCCTCTACGGCCGCGTCGCCTCCGGGCTACCGTACACGCCGATGATCGCGAGCGATGTGAACGGTGACGGATTGGCGAACGATCGCGCCTTCATCTTCGATCCCGCGAGCGTGGCTGACACGGGCCTCGCGTCCGGCATGCGCGCGTTGTTGGCGAACGCCGCTCCCAAGGTGAAGCAATGCCTCACGACGCAGCTCGGGCACGCGGCCGCGCGAAACAGCTGCGAGGGACCATGGACCGCGCAACTCAACGCGAGCCTTCGCTTGAGCGGCCAGCAACTCCTTCACGCGCCGCGCATGGATGTGACGCTCAATTTCGCGAACCCATTGAGTGGTGTCGACCAACTCCTGCACGGCGCCAACAATCTTCGCGGCTGGGGTGCGCCGGCCGTGCCCGATCGAACGTTGTATACCGTTCGCGGCTATGACGCTTCGACGCATCAGTTCCTTTACGACGTCAATCAACGATTCGGCAGCACGAATCCGGCATTGACCACGCTGCGTGCTCCATTTCGACTGACGTTGGACGTGAGCGTGGACATCGCGCGCTCCATCCCCGAACAGATGCTCGACAGCTGGCTCAGGGCCGGGCGCGCGGGCCGCCCCGGCACGAAGCTCACGGCCCCCGATCTCTACCGTCGCTTCTCACGCACGGTCCCCGATCCGTACGCCGAGTTGCTTCAGCAGAGCGATTCGCTCTTGTTGAGCGACGCCGAGGTGCGGGATCTCCACGCGGCGGACCGGCAATACCGCGCGCGCGTCGACGCACTGTGGAACGACCTCGCGGCGTACCTCGCGTCGCTGCCCGACCACTTCGATTTCGATGCGGCATCGCGACGGACGGATGATGTCACCGATGAGGCCTGGGAGGTGACGCGGCTCGACGTCCAACACGAGCTCTCGACAATTCTCGCTCCGGCGCAGCAGGCGCTGCTCGGAGGGTGGGCCGGACAACTGTTCCGCGCGCGGGACCGCCTGCACATCCGCTTGGCCCCGCGCGCCGGCTGACCGGTGAAACCTAGGATCGTGCGCGCGGCGGCTTTCGCGCCGCGCTCGAGCTATCTCTGCCGCCTTCCGCGACTTTCTTCAGCGTGAGATTTCTCGTACTGCCATTGTACACGATGAGCGCGACCTTCATCGTCGTCGCGTCGATCGCTCCGGTGAAGTCGAGTCGATCGAGCTTGAAATGCACCGTGTTTCCCGACAAGCTCACGTTCTCCATGTCGCCGAACTTCGCGCCGTCGGAATAGACGGTGCCGGCGAGCGTCGAGTCGGTGGCGCGGAAGACGAGCGCCAACGTCTGCGTGCCGCCATCCAGCGCAATCGGCCCGGTCCATTCACCCATGAGATCGGCCTTCGACACCGGTCGCTGGGCGACGGCCGGCGCCGCGGCGACGAGGGCGATGCCGCACCCTCTCGCCAGCGTGCGAATGATCGAATTGTTCATGGGCATTCTCCCGAGTTGTAGCGTTGCAGAATTCCCCTCGGGAGTGACAGCCGTCGACGGCGTTTCGTTATGCGGCGACCGCGCCCTCGCGAATCACGACGTCGGCGGACATGTGTGAGTCTCGACCAGCTTGTAGCGCTCGGCGACCACGTCCGGATCCCACCGATTCTGCTGCATGTACGCAAGCCACTCGGCCTGCTGCGCCGGCGTCAATGCGCAAAGCATCTCCTGCATCATCTCGGTCTCCATGTGTTGCACCGTTGGGCGCAGCGCGCGAATGACCGAATCGGCGCGCGGACGGCGCCGCAGCGCGATTGCGCTCAGCACGGAGTCCTGGTGCGGCGTGAGGTGCAGTCGCACGAATTGATCGGGAATCGTGCTTGCCAAGCGTCGCTCGCCTTCCGGCGAGTTGGGGGAGCGTCTTCCCTCTCCTA
>DASVYG010000127.1:0-28803 GCA_036392315.1 Gemmatimonadaceae bacterium | reverse complement strand
GACTCCGATTCGGCCAGACGATCGCGCTCAACGCAGTCATGTTTCTGATCGCGGCGCTCCTGTATCACGCACTCGTCTACTACAGCGCCTACCGCGATCGCTCCCGGCGCGAGGCAGCGTTGGAGGTCGAGCTGTCCCGGTTCCGGCTGCACGTGTTGCAACAACAACTGCAGCCCCACTTTCTGTTCAATGCGCTGCACACGATATCGGCGCTCATGGCCGAAGACGTCGTGACCGCGCGCCGCGTCCTGGCGCAATTGGGTGACCTGCTCCGCACGGCTCTGGACCGGATGGACGAGCACGACATCGCGCTCGAGCAGGAGATCGACTTTCTGCGCGGCTACGTCGACATTCAGACCGCGCGCTTTGGCGATCGGTTGACCGTCGAGTGGGCGATCGACGACGAGGCGCGTTCGATTCTGGTCCCGAATATGATCCTGCAGCCCTGTCTGGAGAATGCCATCCAACACGGGATCGAGCCGCTCGAGGACGGCGGCAGCGTCACCGTTGCCGCACAAGTCTCGGGCGCCTCGCTGCACATCGACATTACCGACAGCGGACAGGGCGCCGTGGGCCGGAACGGGCAGGTAGCCGGGCGTGGCTTGAAGAACGTTCGGGAGCGACTCGAGGCGCGGTACGGGGAGCGACAATCGTTCGAAGCCGGGACCGTTCCCGGTGGAGGCTTTCGCGTGCACATCGTCCTTCCGCGATGAGTCCGCGCTGCCGCGTGTTGGTCGTGGACGACGAAGCGCCGGCCAGGCGTCTGGCGCGATCACTATTGGCCGCGATGGACGAGGTCGAGGTCATTGGCGATGCGGCGAGCGGCCAGGCGGCCGTCGACGCAATCCGGAAGCTCCGGCCCGACATCGTACTCCTCGACGTGCAGATGCCGGGCCTCGACGGCTTCGGTGTCGTCGCCGCCGTGGGTGTGCTGAGCATGCCCGCGGTCATCTTCGTGACGGCGTACGAGCGATACGCGCTGAGGGCATTCGATGTGCACGCGGTCGACTATCTGCTGAAGCCCTTTGACAACGAACGGTTTCGAACGGCGATGGAACGAGCGATCGTCCGCGTCCGAAGCGGGCGATCGTCAGAGCTTTCGGGGCGCCTCGAGGCGCTGCTCAACCGGCTCGCCCGAGATCGTTCGCCAGACCTCATCGCCGTGAAGGTCGACGACCGGCATATTCTGATCGACGCGGCCACGATCGACTGCATCGAGGTGTCCGACAAGGTCGTGATCGTGCAGACGGCCGAGCAGACCTATCGTGTGCGGGAAACGCTGAACAGGATCGAGCAAAGGCTGCCGTCCGAGCAGTTCGTGCGGATCCATCGATCGGTGATAGTGAATATCACGCGCGTCAAGGAGATCCAGCCGTGGTTTCAGGGCGACTACGTGCTGATCCTGAAGAACGGCAAGCGATTGATGTCAGGTCGAGCCTATCGCGATGTCGTGCGGCGTTTCACGGCGCGGTCCGATTAGAGAGCGCGTCGAGGCAACGATTGGGATGACGAGGTCGGCGGCCGCAATTTTTCATGATAGCCCGGACGTGGTGAAGGAAATGGACCGGTGGCTGACCGACGGGTTTAGGTTCGCGGAATGCTGTACGAGGCTGATCACGTAAGCTGGCATTCTAGAGTTCTCATGCCCTGCTCTTGCGTAGCCGGGCAATCCGCTACGTGCCTGCATACGAAGCACCGGCGCACGACGCCGGCGTGGGCAGCTCGCACAGTGGCCCCACGCGTGCGGAGCTGGGCCACTCTGGTGGCCACCGCAATGCAAAAATCGGCTGCCGAGACCGGCAGCCGATTTTCGTACATCCTTATAGATCAAACACTACCAAGAGCGGGCGATGGGACTCGAACCCACGACGTCCAGCTTGGGAAGCGTGGGCCAGCTCTCGTTCGGATGGACGGTACGACGGAAGAAGGCGGAACAGCCGCGCTGATTCACGGTTCGAAGCGTTTGACCTCCACGTGCCCGCCCCACTGGGTGAACGGACACGACGCCGCAATCCGCGCCGCGTCGGCGTCGTCCGCCGCCCGTATGATGAGCAACCCGCCAAGCGGCCCCGGCCCGCGGAGACGGCCGGCGCGTTCCAGCTTGCCCATCGTGTCCAGACTGTCCGCCCACCGCGCGATCACGGCAACACGCTCCGCGTCATGCCCAGCCGGCGCAGGGCGGTACGTCGAGTCCTCGTAGAGCAGCACCGCGTACATCTTGCCCTGGGCCGGCGTATGCCTGGGCCGGAACATCGTCACGCCGAACGACAGTACGATCAGTGCGGCCGCCGCCAGCCACAACGGCCACACCCGGCGGCGGCGCACGAGCCCCGCCGCGACGAGCGTCGACACGATGCGCTCCTCGAGGGCCGGGGCCGGCTGGGCTTCCCGTGAGAGATTCGTCATGGAAGCGAGATCCGGAGGAGAAACCGTGCGCGATTGAGCTGGCTCTTCGACGTGCCCTCTACGATGCCGAGCAACTCCGCGATCTCCCGATGCGTGTACCCGTGGACGTCGTGAAGGACATACACGTCGCGCGCGCCCTCGGGGAGCGCCGCGATCGCGCGCTCGAGATCGATCGCGTCATCGGGGCAGGTCGTATCCGCGAGTGGCTCGACGTCCGGCGCGTCGACCATGCGCCAGTCGACGCGGATGCGTCCGCGGCGGACGTTCACCAGGACGCCGCACAACCACGACCGCAGCGCCGACTGCGCGCGAAACGTTCGCAACGCCGTCAACGCTCGGACCCAACTCTCCTGCACGAGATCCTCCGCTTCGGCCCGATCGCCGCCAGTGAGGCGCAAGGCCAGCGCGTACAATGCGGGGGTGTGCGCGCGATACAGCGCGCGAAACGCATCCTCACCGCGTCCGCGAAGAAACCGCTCGACGAGTGCGACGTCGTCCGTCACCGATTCCTTATGGGGTCCGCTCAATCGCGCCACTCCACGCTCGCATTAGACGCTGCTCCGGGTTGACGCTGCCAATGAGTAGCGCTCGAGCGGGAGAAGGTTGGAATGCGACTTCCAACCCTTTCCGCGTTCGGGAGCACCCATCTCCATACGACGCTCGCCGTCGCGAAGGCCGCGTCTCGAGCACAGTTCACGTCAACCTGAGACAATCGATGCTCCGAAGCACAAGCAAAGAGAGCCAAGAGATCGGAAGGGGATCTGTCTTGTTGGTCGCCCTCGCCCTATGCGTCGCTGCGTGGCCGATCCACGCGCAGCACGCCAAGGCGCAGCACGCAACAGGGCCGGATACCAGCTCGCCGTATCCCAGCATGGCTCCGATCGCGCAATACCGAATGGACCGTGATGCGGAGATCGCGCTGGCGCGCACCGCGGCCGCGGCGTCGATATCCCGCGATGCCGAGATCATGGTGCTGGGCGAGAAGAACTTCGAAGTCGCGGTACGAGGCAAGAACGGTTTCGTCTGTGCGGTGGGCAGAGCGTTTGCGGGGCCGTTGAACAACCCGGAGTTTTGGAATCCCAGGAATCGCAGCCCCATCTGCCTTAATCCAGCCGCCGCACGGTCCCTATGGCCGTACGCCATGAAGCAAACCGGGATGGCATTGGCTGGCGCCTCCAAGGCTCAGATCATTGATGCGATCAGGGCCGCGGTCGCCAAGAAGGAGCTGGGTCCTCCAGCGTCGGGTTCCATGGCGTACATGATGTCCAAGGACGCATATCTGACCGATCAGGGCAGCCATAACCTTGCCCACGTGATGTTCGAGCTTCCGCGCGACGGCGTCCTCAAGGACGACCCTGCCTTCTTCGTGTCCTGGGATCCAGCGCCCGTCATCGAGTTCAATGTTCCCGTGGGCCAGTGGTCGGACGGAACGCCGATTCGACCGCCTGGCAAGAACCCCTAGCGCAGGACGATGACTTCGTCCGGCTCGTCCTATGCCGCTACTTCAGTCCTTTCACGCGCTTGTAGTAGGCGATGTATTCCTTTGGCGTCGACATCGCGATCACCTTCGCGACGGAGGTGAGCTCGAGGTCATCGAGCTCCTTGAAGTGGAGGCAGCACTTTCCCATGTCGAGCCGCTTTCCGGCCTTCTCGAATGCGTCAAGGAGCAGTTTCTCGGAAAATGGCGATGTGTACTTGCCGTTCGAGCTGTCGTACGTGCCCATCAGGTAGAGCGAGTTGTAGCTCTTCTCGGGTGCTCCGGATAGTTCCTCTCGGTTGCTGCGCCGTGTGCGGCCTCACTCACACGTCGAACGAGACTGCTCAAAATCGACGCGAGCTTCGCGAGAACCGCAAGCGCACGCCTCGGTGATCACCTGAAAATCGGCCATACGTGATCACTTCAAAAACCGGCCAACGCAGCGGATCCAGAACAAGAGCATCTATACCCTGCCGCCGATGGATTCTGCAAATGGTTTTCGCGAGGGGCCGTACTGTCTCAGTTTGGATCTCGCGATTGGGAAGTGGGCCTGTGGTTGTTGGTCACGTCGACAATGCGGCGCACGGGTAGTGTTCAACCTCACCTCGGCAATGCGTCGGCTCACGCTATTCTGAAGAAGGTGGGAGGGGGATTTACAGCGTGGCAAAACTTGTCTACGGATTGAGCCAGTCCCTTGATGGCTACGTCGACCACATGAAGCTTGGGCCGCCGGCACCCGCGGCCTTCGGTCACTTCATCGGGCTGGTGCCCGGCGCGACGGGCCTCATTTACGGTCGCCGCACGTACGAGATCATGCGCTATTGGGAGGAAGATCTTCCTGATTGGGACGCGGAGGATCGCGAGTTCGCGGTGGTGTGGCGGAGCCAGCCGAAGTGGGTCGTGTCGCATTCCCTCAAGTCAGTTGGCCCCAACTCGACGCTTGTCGCGGATGACTTCGAGAAGGTGATACGCAGGCTGAAGGCCGAGCTGGCCGGCGAGATTCAAGTTGCCGGACCAGTCCTCGCGCAAAGCCTGACCGAGGCCGGTCTTATCGATGAGTATCGACTCTACCTCCGCCCCGTCGTGTTGGGTGGTGGCCAACCATTCTTCGCGGGACCCCGGCCGCCGCTCCACCTGGTGGCCAGCGATCTGATCGCCGATGACCTGATTCGGTTGACGTACGTTCCTGCTTAATCGCGCGACTCGCCCGACGGACTGCGCCAAGAAATTCCAACTGAGACACTACTCGAGCGAGTTGGAGCGATAACTCCCGGGAGCGCGAGGGCACCGCCCGCGCAGTAAAGAAAACCCGTTTTCCTTATGATGGCGCGCCGGTCTTGGTGCGCCAGCTCCGCGGGCCGCGCTCGAGCACACGGCCGTGATGCAGCAGGCGATCGAGCATCGCGCTCACGGCGGCGACATCGCCGAGCAAGAGAAACCACTTACATCAGAGCGGGCGATGGGACTCGAACCCACGACGTCCAGCTTGGGAAGCTGGCATTCTACCAACTGAATTACGCCCGCGTCCCCAGTAACCTACCGCTGAACGGGCCTCCCATCAACGCCGCGGCAAGCCGCTGGGGCTCGCCACCCCGCCCGGGTGGCGGATCGGCGACTCGGACAGTTATGCCTTGGGAGACCACTCTCAGCGGAGTTCCAAAGGCCGTGACCCGTCATCACCTCGCGTACGTCGCACTCGTTGCCGCCGGAACGGCCTGCTCGAGCCCCGTTTCACCGCCCGCGAACCCGACCGTTTCCTTCAACACCGCGGAACAGCAGGTCACGGCCTCGGGAAACGCGTTCTCGTTCGCGCTCTTTCAACAACTCGCAAAGAGCGAGGCGGGCAAGAACGTATTCGTCTCGCCGCTCAGCGCCTCGATGTCGCTCGGCATGGCAATGAACGGCGCCGGCGGCACAACCCTCGACGCGATGACCTCGGCGCTGCGGCTCGGCGGTAGCAACATGCCGCAGATCAACGCCGGATACCTGGGCGCGATCGATCTGCTACGACGACTCGACCCGAGCACGACGTTCCAGATCGCCAACTCGATCTGGTATCGCAACACCTTCTCCTTTCGGCAGGCCTTTCTCGACACGACGAAGAAGTACTTCGACGCGCAGGTGCAGGGATTGAACTTCGCCGACCGAGCGGGATCACTCGCAGCGATCAACGGGTGGGTGAACGCGAGCACGGGCGGAAAGATTCCGACCATCCTCGACGACATCACGCCCGACGAAGTGATGTTCCTCATCAACGCGATCTACTTCAAGGGCACGTGGCAACTGCAGTTCGATCCCGCGAAGACGTCACCCGGCCAGTTCTTCGCGGCGGATGGCAGCACTCAAACAGTGCCGTTCATGCACCGCCCCGAACATCTCAAACCGCTCTTTCGTATTGGAGGCGCGCACGGACTGCAGATCGCCGAGGTGCCCTACGGCAATGGCGATTTCGCCATGGACATCGTGATGCCACCGTTCAAGGCGAATGTCGATTCGGCGGCGGCGGCGTTGACGTCATCCGTCTGGTCGGATTTGATTGCCAGCCTCGGCGATGTCGACTATGCGCTGTCACTCCCAAAGTTCACACTCACGTACGAGCGTTTCTTCAACGACGATCTCTCGACACTCGGCATGGGCGTCGCGTTCAGCGATGCCGCGAACTTCTCGGGCATGTCGCCCGTGGGTCTGAAGCTCGAGTTCGTCAAACAGAAGACCTTCGTCGACGTGAACGAAGCGGGAACGGAGGCCGGCGCGTCGACGATAACGGGCGTGGTGCCAACGTCGCTCTCGGAGTTCAACGTCAACCGGTCGTTCATCTTTCTCATTCGCGAGCGGCAGACGGGCACGATCCTGTTCATGGGAAAGCTGTTGAAGATTCCCTGAGCCGCGCTCGCCTGTCGAGCCGCCACAAACGAAACGGCGCCCTATGGGGCGCCGTTTCGTTCTCACCTGAGAGCCACAGGTCGGAATTGAACCGACGACCGCTCGATTACGAATCGAGTGCTCTACCCCTGAGCTACTGTGGCACCATCTCGTGTGGTCTGCATGCCCTGGCGCGGACTCGAACCGCGACGCCTTGCGGCACCACCCCCTCAAGATGGCGTGTCTACCAATTTCACCACCAGGGCCAACCAACCTGCTTCACTGCGTTCGCTACCAGCTATCAATGTCGGCTTTCAGAAATCCGGAATATGAGAACAGTAGTCCCTCATCCCGACCCAAATCGCGTCAACTGTGAGCTGTCCAGCACGGGAGCGACGGGGCTCGAACCCGCGACCTCTCGAGTGACAGTCGAGTGCTCTAACCAAACTGAGCTACGCCCCCAAGTACTGCCGGTGGAACGGCCGCTCGCTGGCGCTCGCTTGAACGGCGGAACGTGCCCGCAGTTCCGTTCCACCGTTCCACCGTTCCACCGTTCCACCGTTCCACCGTTCCACCGTTCCACCGTTCCACCGTTCAATCATTCCCCCTCCACGATAGCCCGTAGGGGAATCGAACCCCTCTCTGCACCGTGAAAGGGTGCCGTCCTAACCGATAGACGAACGGGCCCAAGGTCCCACGCCAACGACTGCCGTGCCGAACCAAATGAATGAACCAGTAGCGGTAACGGGATTCGAACCCGTGTTTGGGCCTTGAGAGGGCCCCGTCCTAGTCCCCTAGACGATACCGCCATTGCCTTGTCGCCATGCGCAGCGGCATGGCACCAACGGGCTCGGTTTTCAAACAACTCTACTCGACTCACGCAGGCCGGGAGGGACTTGAACCCCCAACCGCTGGTTTTGGAGACCAGTGCTCTACCAATTGAGCTACCGACCTAGGCTGTACGGCTTCCGGTGACGAACCCCTGCAGGGTGACTGACGGGAATTGAACCCGCAACCCCCGGAGCCACAGTCCGGTGCTCTAACCGATTGAGCTACAGTCACCATGGTGATGTCGCTCGAGCCGTGCGACATCGGTTCCACATGATACGGCGCAGACTTGCATTGTAATTCCCGCGTGCCGTCCGATCAACCTACGAACCCTCTTGCCGCGCACCGCCGTGGCTTACTTGGCGCGCTCCTGATATTCGCCCGTCGTCGGGTTGACCTTCACCTTGTCGCCCGTTCCGACGAACTCCGGCACGTTGATCGTGACACCGTTCTCGAGCTTCGCCGGCTTCGATGACGCCGTCTTCGTCGCCGTCTTCATGACGGGCGCCGTGTCGACGACCTCGAGCACCAGCGAATTCGGCATCTTGATACCCACCGGCCGCCCATCGTAGTACTCGGCCTGGATCTTCATCCCGGGCTGCATCCACTGCGCGTTGTCGCCGAGCATCTCTTCGTCCATCTCGAGCTGGTCGTAGTTCTCCGTGTTCATGAAGTGGTACGTGTCACCACCCTGATAGAGAAACTCGAGATCGTGCGTCTCCATCGACGCGGGGTCGATCGAGTCCGCGGCGCGAAAACGATGCTCGTAGCTGGAGCCGGTGCGCAGGTTCTTGAGCTTCGCCTGTACCATCGCGCGGAGATTGCCCGGCGTGTGGTGGCGGAACTCGAGCACACGGCAAGGATCGCCCTCGAAGACGATGACCATTCCGCGACGAATCTGGGTTGCCGGGATTGCCATATGGATCAGCCTGATTTCTAAGGACAGACGGGATGTAAAGTTAGACAGCCTTTAAACTTAGACGGACTTTCATTGCCGGTCAAGCTGATCTGATGTGCTGCTGGCCGTCTTCCGCCCAATGTAGCCCTTATGCGGTTTCCGTTCACGTCCGTTTCGTCCGTTCAATCCGCGCTCAAAATCGTTAGGGCCTCCCGGTTATCGAGCTTGGGCCTGCGCCACCGACTGGAGTACCGGCTTGAGAGCGGTCCAGATGTTCGCGGCAACGATGCGTTCGCCGACGTAATTCGGATGCACCCCGTCGCCTTGGTTGAGCTCTCGATGGCCGGCGACGCCCGCGAGCAGAAACGGGATCAGGGTGACTCCCTTCTCTTTGGCCACTCGCGGATACGCGTTGTGAAAGTCGAGCGCATACTTGGCACCCAAGTTGGGAAGCGCCTCCATCTGCACCAGAACCACATCCGCATCGGGCCGAGCGGCTTTGATGCGGTCGAGAGCTCGTTCCAGATTGGCGCGCAGTGACGCCGGCGGAAGCCCGCGCAGACCGTCGTTCGCTCCGGTCTCCAGCACCATCACGTCGAACTTTCCGCGCAACAGCCAATCGAGACGATCCAACAATCCGGCCGACGTCTCCCCGCTCACACCGGCGTTGACGACGTCGAACGGCAGTCCCGCCGAATCGATCTTTCGCTGAATCAGCATCGGAAAGGCGCTGTCGGGCTCGAGCCCGAGGCCGGCGGTCAGGCTCGTGCCGACGAACAAGACCGTGCGCCGAGCCGAGCGCGGAGCGCTCACCGGAGCGCGTGTGGGTGCCGACGCAGGCGCCGCAACGGCCGGTGACGACGCGGCGTTAGATTTGGAGGAGCCCGCCGAAACCAGCGAGTCGTTCGATTCGTTGGATTTGTGCTCGCCGGTGCACGCGACGACCGCGGCAATGACCATTGCCGCTCCAATGCGCGCCCGGCGCCCCGCGACCCGCTTCCCGATCATCATGCTCGTCGCTCGTGATCTGTCGAAGGAATATCGCAGCGGCGAGAATAGGCTCGCCGTGTTGCGGGACGTTTCGTTCTCGATTCCGCAGGGCGCCTTCGTCGCCATCGTCGGACCGTCAGGCAGCGGCAAGACGACGCTCCTCGGGCTCCTGGCGGGACTCGACACGCCCACGAAGGGCCGCGTCATCCTGGATGACGCCGACCTCACCGGAATGGACGAGGATCAGCGGGCCCGGCTGCGCGGCGAGAAAGTCGGATTCGTCTTTCAGAGCTTTCAACTGATCTCCACGCTCACGGCGCTCGAAAATGTGCAGGTCCCGCTCGAGCTCCGCGGCGACAGCGGGGCCGCCGAGCGGGCGCGGGAGCTGTTGGGCCGCGTTGGGCTCGCGGACCGACTCGACCACTTTCCTACGCAATTGTCGGGCGGCGAACAGCAGCGCGTCGCCATCGCCCGCGCGTTCGCCAATTCGCCGCGCATTCTGTTCGCCGATGAGCCGACGGGCAATCTCGACAGCGACACGGGCGCCCACATCGTCGAGCTGCTCGAGGCGCTCAACCGCGAGTCCAAGACGACGATCATCCTCGTGACGCACGACCACACGCTGGCCGGCCACGCGCAGCGCATCATCCGCCTCAGCGACGGGCGCGTCGTCTCCGATACGAGTACCGAGCGGGCGGCCTGATGGCCGGCACGCGGCAACTGTTCGCGCTCGCCTGGCGCGAGAGCCGCACGGCGCGACGGCGGCTGCTGCTCTACATGTCGTCCATCTCGTTGGGTGTCGCCGCGCTCGTGGCGATCGACTCCTTCTCCGAGAACGTGATCCAATCGGTGCACGAGCAGTCGCGCGCGCTGCTCGGCGGCGATGTCATGATGACACGGAACGCGCCGCGCACCAAGGCGGTGGACTCACTCATCGATTCCCTGACCCGACGCGGCGCGGCGACAACTACCGCCACCAACTTCGTGTCGATGGCGCTCGTGCAGCGGAGCGGCGGCACGCGTCTCGTGCAGGTGCACGCCGTCGCGCCGGGCTATCCGTTCTACGGCCAGATCACCACCGACCCCGACAAGGCGTGGAGTAGTCTCCAGTCGGACCACAACGTCGTGGTCGATCCGTCGCTGCTCATCTCCCTCGACGCGCGCATCGGCGACACGCTCTCACTGGGGAATGCCAAGTTCCTCATTTCAGGAACGCTCAAGAGCGTGCCCGGCGACGTCGGGATCAGCGCGGCGATCGGGCCGCGCGTGTACATCCCCGAGCGATACGTCGGCGAGACCGGGTTGCTCGTGTTCGGCAGCCGAGCCGAATACGAGACGCTGTTCAAGCTGCCGCCGACGATCTCGGCGGAGACGATGCCGGCGCGATTTTCACGACGCCTGCTCGCCGGCACCAACGGATCGGTGCGCGCCGCCGGCTACAACGAGTCGCGCCTCGCGAGCGCGATCGACCAGCTCCACGACTACTTGGCGATCGTCGGCCTCGTGGCGCTGTTGCTCGGCGGCATCGGCGTCGCGAGCGGCGTGCACGCCTTCGTGATGCAGAAGATCGATCCGGTGGCGATTCTTCGCTGCCTCGGCGCCACGAGCTCGCAAGTATTGGCGATCTACACGGTGCAGGCCGCGGTCATGGGGTTCATCGGCGCGTTGGTCGGCGTCGTGCTCGGGATCGGCATTCAATTCTTGATGCCCTACGGTCTCAAGGACTTTCTGCCGGTCGACGTGCAGGTGACGCTGGCGCCGTCGGCAATCTTTCTCGGTCTCGGGATCGGCGTGTGGGTCGCCCTGCTGTTCGCACTTCGGCCGCTCGTCGCACTGCGACGCGTGTCGCCCCTCCAGGCGCTGCGCCGCGAACCCGACGCCGACGCGCTGGGTCGCGCGCGACGCGATCCCCTTCGCATTCTGCTCTCGTTGGCGATCGCCGTGAGCGTGCTCGAGCTCGGACTCAGTCGAGCGAACACGGTGCAGCGCGGACTCGCATTCACGTTCGCCATCGGCGCGGCGATCGGCATTCTCTGGCTCACAGCGGCCGGCTTGTCGTGGGCGGCGCGACATTCGTTGCGTCCGTCATGGCCATTTCCGATTCGCCAGGGCATCGCGAGTCTGTACCGACCGGGAAACCAGACTCGCTCCGTGATCCTCGCGCTGGGGTTCGGCGTCTTTCTCATGGGAACGTTGTACCAGGTTCAGCACAACATTCTCAGCTCCCTCGACCTACGGCTGGGCGAGGCGCGCGCGAACGTCGTGTTCTTCGACGTCCAGGAATCTCAGCGTCTGGGGATCGACTCGATCATCCGCGCCAGCCACGATGAGTTGATCGACGAGACGCCGATCGTGCCGATGCGCATCGCGGCGATCAACGGACGTCCGACAGCGGAGATCATCGCCGAGTTGGAGCGACAGCGCCCGAACCGCGGGAACGCGCCGCCGGTCCGGGACAGCGCAGGCGGCAGAAACGGCGGGCGACGCCAGTGGCCGCTGCGATACGAGTTTCGCGCGACGTTCCGCGACACGGTGACCGCGTCCGAGCACATCGTCTCGGGCACGTGGTTCAACCTCCGCCGGACCGACTCGATCGGCGAGGTTTCGCTGGATGTCGGCGTAGCGAAGGACATCGGCGTCAAGTTGCGCGACACGATCACGTGGAACGTTCAAGGCGTGCTCATACCGACTCTTGTCACGAGCATGCGCGAAGTGAAGTGGCAGACGTTCTCTCCGAATTTCATCGCGGTGTTCGATCCGAAGTCGTTGGCGAGTGCGCCCAAACAATTCGCGATCCTCGTCCGGGCCCCGACGTCCACCGACGTGGCTCGGTTGCAGCGAGACGTGGTCGCCGGGTTCCCGACCGTCTCGAGTCTCGATCTCACGCTCGTGCAGAAGACGGTCGCCAGCGTGCTCGGGAAAGTGACGATGGCCGTCCGGTTCCTCGCGCTGATCAGCCTTGCGCTCGGCGTCCCGGTGCTGTTCAGCGCCGTGGCGGCGACGCGGCGCGAGCGATTACGCGAGGGAGTGCTGCTCAAGACGCTCGGGGCAACGCGGCGTCAGATCGGCCGGATCATGCTCGCCGAGTACATTCTGCTCGGGACGCTGGGAGCGCTCACGGGAGTCGTGTTGTCGACGGCGGCCAGCTGGGCGCTCGTCCACTCGATGTTCAAGCTGGCGTTCGTACCGGCGCTCGCCCCGGCGCTACTCGTGGCCGTGGCGATGATCGGCCTGGCCGTCGCGATCGGATTGATGACCGGTCGCGACGTGTTCGCCGAAACGCCGATGGCGGCGTTGCGCGAAACCTAGGGTTTATGGCGTCGACTGGTAGACGGCCGGGCCGGACGAATCGTCGGTCGTTGCCGAGAGGCGTGCCGCGCACGCCAGGAAGATCCCCGTCGTAAAGGCAAGAAGAGCTCGCTGCAGGAATTTACTATTCAGGCGCATGGTGCGGTGTGGCAAAGGGGTGCGGAGGGATGTCACGCGCCCATGTGAGCGTCGGACTCGCCAGAGACGATCGAGGAAGGGTCGGGGTAATCTAAAAGTGGGACCGGAAGCCGGCACCGGTGAAATCCGTCAGCGCGCGACCGGTTCCGTGACGAGTGTGGGAACGCTCGTGGCAACGGCGCCGAAGCCGTCGCCACGCTGGCCCGAGCTCCCCAATCCCCAGCAGTAGAGGTTCCCCTTCGTCGTGACGCCACAGGTGTGGCTGCCGAACCCGGTGCTGATCTCGGTAAACTGCTGCCGACCAACGACCTTCACGGGTGTGGTGCTGCATGGGAGCTGCTGTGCATCGCAGCGCTCGACGAGCAGCGAGGGCGAGACGCCGATCTGCCCGAACGAGTCGTCGCCCCAGCAGTACCCTGCTCCACTGATGACGACTCCACAGCTCTGGACGATCCCGGCGCTCAGCTGCACGAATTCGAGGTCGGTCGCGACCCGCTGCGGCGTCGTGCTGCCGGCCTGCGTACCGGTGCCCATCTCCCCGCGCGGATTCGCCTCCCAGCAATAGGCGAAACCGGAGACGTCGGAGCCGCAGGTCGTGAACGGTCCCACGCTGAGCCAGGCCATGGCCGGCGAGCCGGGCACGAGTTGCGGGCTGGTCTGGGTGCGCGTGATCTCGAGGCCGTTCTCCCGGCTCGTCCAGACCGCGCCCCAGCAGTACACGGTTCCCGTCGTTGTGCGTGCACAGGTGCGCTCTTGGCCGGCGCTGACGGAAGCAACCGGTGCCGGAATCACCACTCTGGTCGGGACGGAGCCGCCGAATATGTTGGGGTTGCCGAGTTGGCCGCGGTCGTTCGCGCCCCAGCAAAAAAGCACGCCGTCGGTTCTTACGGCGCAGGTGTGCGTGGCTCCGGCGCTGATCTGGGCCCAGGGCAGCGCGCCGGGAACCCGCCGCAACACTGGTCCGCCGAATGCCGGCTGGCCGAGCTGGTTGTCATCGTTCGCGCCCCAGCAATAGGCCTCTCGAACGACGGTGATAGCGCACGTGTGCCGCTCTCCGGCACTGATCGACGCGAACTTGACGCCCGGCTGGACTTGCTGCGGCGTGGGCGCGCAGCGGAACTGGGTGTTGCCGCTTCCACAGGTCGTGTCGAAGCGGGTAACGCCGAGCTGGCCCGATTGGTTGCTTCCCCAGCAGTACGCGTTGCCGTTGGTCTTGATTGCGCACGTATGGTTGCCGCCCACGCTCACGAGCGCCCAATCGCTCTGACCCTCGTCGTCGAGAACCGCAAACCGGCGCGCCGGCGACGTAGTTTCCGTGCACGACAGAAGCACGACCGCGCCGAGCGCGAGAACGACGCCATGAAGCCGAGAGGCGGTGGGCATGGGGGATCAGAGACGGGGACTGCGGGCCGCGCTCATCTTCGGGGTCATTGCCGCGACGATCGAGCTGGGTGTCATCCTATGGATGGCGCGCTGCTGAAGATAGCGCGCGTGCGCCGGTAGTCACGCCGCGCCGCTCGGCGGCACCCAACGAAGTGGGCGGACGCACTGTCAAAGTGCGTGGCGGGTGGCTATCGTCGCTCATCCCTCTGCACGGTGCCGACCATGCTGCGCCATTTCGCCGCCATCGTCTCGCTGCTCGCGCTCGTCCGTCCGGCCGACGCGCAGGCACCTGCCGGCAACGACTATGTCATTCGCGATTTCAAGTTCGAGAGTGGAGAGACGTTGCCGGAGCTGCGAATTCACTATCTCGCATTCGGCCATCCGCGGCGCGACGCGTCGGGTGTCGTGCGCAACGCCGTCATGGTACTCCACGGAACGACGGGCTCGGGTGCCGGATTCACGAGTCGCACATTCGCCGGAGAGCTGTTCGGCCCGGGACAGCTCCTCGACACGGCAAAGTATTATGTCGTGCTTCCTGACGGGATCGGTCACGGCAGTTCGACCAAGCCGAGCGACGGGCTTCACGCGCGTTTTCCAAAATACACCTACAACGACATGGTCGACGCGCAGCACGAGCTGCTCACCAAGGGACTCGGCGTCAATCATATGCGACTGGTCATGGGGACGTCGATGGGATGCATGCATTCCTGGGTCTGGGGCGAGCGGTATCCGACGTTCGTGGACGGACTCGTGCCGCTGGCCTGTGCGCCGACACAGATCGCGGGCCGCAACCGGATGATGCGGACGATGATCATGGACGCGATTCGAAACGACGCCGGCTACAACGGCGGCGAGTATACGACACAGCCGGCAGGACTGCGGCAGGCGATGGGATTTCTCTTCGTCTTGACGTCGTCGCCCAAAGTGCAGCTTCGCCAAGCGCCGACGCGTGACAAAGCCGACTCGGTGATTCGCGCCTATCTCGATGAGAACACCCGAACGCACGACGCGAACGACGTGGTGTACGCGTTCAATGCGTCGCGCAACTACGACCCGTCGCCGGAGCTCGAGAAGATCACGGCCCGCGTGCTGGCGATCAATTCGGCGGACGATTTCGTGAATCCGCCCGAGCTCGGGCTGATGGAGCAACTGATGCCGCGAGTGAAGCATGGGCGATACATTCTGCTGCCGATCACCGAGCAAACGCACGGGCACGGCACCCATTCCCTTCCGGCGATCTGGAAGGGGTATCTCGCCGAGTTTCTGAAGGATCTCCCGCAGCAGTAGACGACCATTCTCTCATCCGATCATGAACTTGCGCCTCGCGGCATTCATCATTGGTCTATTCCCCGCCGCCGGAGTCATGGCGCAGACGAGCCAGTTGTACTCACCCGTCGTGTTGCTCGTGCCCGCGGGTGCACGCTCGCTGGCGACGGGTAATGTCGGCGTGTCCGGTCGCGACGACGACGTGTTGTTCTTCAACCCGTCGCAGCTCGCGATCGCGCGTGGCTTCAGCGCATCGGGCGAACGCTATTCTCCGACGGCGTCGGGCGGTTCGCTTTCGTCGGTGACCCGGTTCAACAACGGTGGCATCGGCGTTGGAGTGCGATTGGTCGACTACCGATTGCGCACGGGGCTGTTCCCTGCCGATCGGGGATCGATGCTCGACGACGGCGGTGCTCCGGCGACGTCTGTCGAGGCGTCGGTCGGTCTGGCGCAAGTGTACAAGGGCGTTCGCGGCGGTATCGCGGCCAAGTACGTCGAGGACGACGCCGACGGAATTCGCGTGAGTCGAGCAGCCTTCGACGTGGGTCTCTCGAAAGACATGATGCGGTTCTACACCGTCGGGTTGGCGGTGCAGAATCTCGCGGCCGACGTCACCGTTCCGTGCTCTGTCGCGCGATGCCCTGCTGGCGTGGGCGGCAGTACGACCTCGGTGCTACCGCCGATTCGCACCACACTAGGTGTCGCGGGCGCGAGAGGCGTCGGTGAGTTCGACGTCGCGGGCACCGCGGCCGTCTCCCTTCTGCGAACGGCCTTCGTCGTGCCGGCCGGCGGCGCGGAGATCGGATATAGTTGGCTCGACGGATACTCGGTCGCGCTGCGGGCGGGAGCCCGGCGGCCGCTACCTGGCGAGCGCGCGCTGACCGCCGGCGCCGGACTGACGATGGACCGTCTGTCGATCGACTATGCGCTCGAGACGTTGAGTGGCTCGAGAATCGGCCATCGTGTCGGACTCAGAGTGAGGTGACCTTGCTCGCGATCAGCAGATCCTTCCCTCCGCTCAGGATGACCGCGCGAACGACAGCCGCGGGAACAAGCAACTAGCAACGAGCAACTATATGCGCAGACTCTGTATTGCTTCACTGATCGTCGCCGCGTCCTGCACGCAGGCGCTCAAGCTGAGCAAGGACGATTCACCGACCGTTCTCTCGCATCAGCTGATCACGGCGCCGAACCCCGGCGAGCGCGGGAGCTTCGCGATCAAGACGATGTACTACGGCAGCGGGACCGATAAGCGACGCGCCGCGTTTCGAGATTCGGTGACGATCAAGACGAAGACGGTCGATGCGTCGCCATTCGTGACGACGGAGCCCGACAACGCGAAGTCGCGCGAGAAGGACTGGGGGTTCGGGTTTAGCAAGTTCCCGATCAACGGGCGGGTGTGGTATCCGGCCGGCGACGGGCCCTTCCCGCTCGTGCTGATCGTCCACGGCAATCACGACCCGCTCGACTACTCCGATCCGGGATACGGCTACCTGGGCGAGCTGCTCGCGTCGCGGGGATTCATCCTCGTTTCGGTCGATGAGAATTTCATCAACGGCAACCTGCGCGGCGAAAGCGACGGCCGAGCGTGGCTGCTGCTCAAGCATCTCGAGGATTGGAAGCGGTGGAACGACAGCGTGGGAAACCCGTTCTACCACAAGGTCGACATGAACAACATCGGGATCATGGGGCATTCGCGCGGCGGCGAGGCGGTGGGGATCGCCGCGGCGTTCAACCGCCTGAGCCATTATCCCGACGACGCGAACGTGAAGTTCAATTTCAACTTCAACATCAAGGCGGTGTTCGCCATTGCACCGGTCGACGGGCAGTACAAGCCGGCCGGTGTGTTCACGCCGATCGAGAACGTGAACTACATGGTGATCCACGGCTCGCACGACGGCGACGTGTCGTCGTTCAACGGACTCAGAACGTTTCAGCGGATCAAATTCACAGACGGCAAACCGTGGTTCAAAGCGGCGTGGTACGTCTACCGGGCCAATCACGGGCAGTGGAATACCGTGTGGGGCAACAAGGACAACGGGCCGCGCAGCGGTCGCTACCTCGATCTCCGCGGACTCATCTCGCCCGACGAGCAGCGGCAATTCAGCAAGGTCATGATCGGCGCGTTTCTCGAAGCTACGCTGCACGGCCGCAGCGAATATCTGCCGATCTTCCGCGACCATCGCGTCGCGGGCGCGTGGCTGCCCAAGACGATGTACATCACGCGTTTTCAGGAGAGCGGCTTCAAACCGCTGGCGACATTCGACGAGGACGTGGACGTGACGACCGGCTCGGTGCCGGGCGTTACGCTCAGCGGCGATAGCCTCGCAACGTGGAAGGAGAATCTGCTCACGCTCCGAAACGGCAACGATCCGGTCAACACCAACGCCGTCACGCTTGGCTGGAACAACCACATTCGCGGCGACGACACGACCAAGCTCGGAAAGCCGGCGTCGTACACGATCGCGCTGTCCGACTCGCTCGTGAACTCGATGAACGTGGGACCAGGTTCGTCGGTGTACATGTCGCTCGCTCCGACGGATGCGAAGCCGGGGCCGAGAGCGCCCGCCAAGGACACGACGAAGAAAGCCGATAGCAGCAAGAAGGCGGAGAAGCCGGCCAAGAAACCCGACGCGAAGGCGGCGAAGGATACGACACCGGTCGACTTGACCGTCGAGCTGACCGACGCGGCCGGTCACAGCGCGCGACTTCCGCTGAGCCGGTTCGGTGTGCCGCGGCGTCCGCTCGAGATCCACATCCTCCGCCGGCGGGACGAAGAACAGCAGCGATATCCGACGCAGTACGAGATGGTATTGCAGACCTACGTCATGCCGCTCGCCGATTTCATGCAGGCATCGCCGCAGTTCGACCCGACGCATCTGCGATCGATTCGTCTCGTCTTCGACCGGCTCACCGCCGGGACCGTCGTGGTCGACGACATCGGCATGTCAGCGAGCGCGGGCCCGTTCACGTCGCTTGGCGAGCCGTAAGACCGGGGCATCGAGACAGCCTCAGCCGCGTTTGCCGTCGTCGGCAAGGCGGCGAGTGGCCGCGTGGATGCGAGCGATGTACTGATCGGTGGATTCGTCGTCCCGACGTGTGGGGATGACGAAGCGCACGTCGTCGGGCCGTGACGACTCGAACGTGTTGGTCATTGAATCGGCACCGGCGCGCTCGCGCGCGGCGTCGAACAGCTCGAAGGCGTTCGACAGCGCCACGATCTGCTCGTCGCTCTCTGATCCGGTGACCTTGACGCCGTTGGCCTCCAGGCGTGACTCGAGCTCGTCGCGAACGCGCTCGCGCTCCTCGGTGCGAAGCGGGTTGGACTCGTCGGCCGGGTTATTCCATCGATCGGGCATCCCATCTCCCTCCTGTTGCGGGCCAGTGACGGCGAGTACTTTCGCTGCATCGTCGTCTGCGTATCCGGTTTTGATGGCACGGTGCGTGCCGCTCTGAGCCGCAAGAACGAGGAGGAAGACCGCGTGTTCGTCATCACGACGCGCGTAGCGTTCGTCATCGCTCTACTACAGGGCGTATCGTCGGCAGACCAACACGTTGCCGGCGGCGACGTCTCGCCCGCCGACTCCGTGCGAATCGTTCGTGGCGCACGCTCGGCGCAGGCTTCGTTCGAAAGCTTTCGCCGAAACCGGCTTCCGATCGGCGAGAATTTCTCCGGACCGTGTGACGTCCGCATCGGTCGCTACTGCTATTGGCGCGGCGACGGAGACGACGACAGGGACCCGCCGCCCGAGCCGACGCAGGTGAGAGAACGACGCGACGCGCTCATTCGCGTGCTCGACAGCGCGACGGAGATGCTGCGCGGCGACACGTGGCTTGCAGGCCAGCACGTCCGTTACCTGACCGAAGCCGGCCGTTTCGATGACGCGATCGCCTTTGCCACGAGCGGCTGCCGCGCGACGACGGCGTGGTGCAGCGCGCTCGCAGGCTACGCAGCGCACATGTCCGGCAGGTTTGCCGCAGCGGACTCCGCGTTCAGCGCGGCGCTCACGGCCATGGAGCCCGCCGAACGATGCCGCTGGCTCGACATCTCCGATCTCCTCGACGACGACCTCGAGCAGCGATTCAAGGCGACCGCGTGCGAGCAGCGCGAAGCGTTCGTCCGACGCGTGTTGTGGCTCGGCGCGCCGCTCTACTCGGTGAGTCAGACCGATCTCCTCACCGAGCACTTAGCGCGGCTCACCCGCGCGCGCATCGCCGAGCATTCCGCGGCGGCAGACGGCGAGCCGTGGGCGGATGATGAACGCGAGCTCATGATTCGCTACGGGTGGCCGCGATGGTACACGCGGTCGGAGCCGCAGTTCGGTTCGCAGCTGCGTCCGTCGATCGCCGGCCATGACGTGGGGATGCCGTACGACTTTTTGCCCAGCGTTCACGCGCTCGACAGCGTCGGCCACATCACGCCGGACGATTGGCATCTCGACGATGCACGTGCAGTCACCGGATATGCTCCATCGTACGCGCGGTCGATCCACGAGCTCATGTCGCAGGTGGCGACGTTTCGTCGCGGCGACTCCACGCTCGTCGTGGCCGCCTGGGACGGGCGCCGTGATACGACGTTGCTCGGCAGACAGCTCGACGCGGCGTTGGTGCTCGGCGCCGACGGCGAGCAACGCGCGCTCACGCGCCGCGCCGACGCCGGCGTTCGCGGAAGCCTCACGGCAATCGGCGTGATGGACTCGGGGGTCGTGAGCCTCGAGCTTCTGGCGCCGCAAGAGCGTCGCGCGGCGCGCATGCGAGTCGGTGTGACAACGCGCGCGGCAAGCCGAATCGCGTTGTCGGACTTGCTGCTGTATTCGTCGTCCGACTCGTCGCCCACCGAGCTCGATGCCGTCATCGACAGCGCGCTGGCCAACGACGTAGTCCCGAGCAACCGCACACTCGGCGTCTACTGGGAGACGTATGGGCTTCACCCGTCGGGAGAACCGGTGCGCTATTCGCTCACCGTGGGCCAAATTGGAGTGGGCTGGCTTCGTCGAACGGCGGAGCGTCTGCGGTTGACCGGGCCGACGACTGGCTTGCGTATTCAGTGGGAGGAGGTCCCGCGACGAGCCGACGGTATCGCCGGGCGCGGCGTCCGCGTCGATTTGTCGCGCCTGCGTGCGGGCCGGTATCGCATGCAGCTCACCGCGTCCGTCAGCGGCGAGGCACCCGTCACAGCCTTGCGCGACGTCGACGTTCGATAGCGGGCACCACCCATCGGGGCTTGTTCGATGAGGCCCCGAAGCGTACGTTGCTCACCATGGGTGCCAATCAAATGCAGAACCCGTCAGCTCTCGCCGATGGCCGCGCGATCGAGCGATCGATGAATGCGGTCCGGAGCATCGTTCGTGCTTTGCGCATCAACACGCGCGCGATCGAGCTCAAGATGGGAATCAGTCTCGCGCAACTCTTCGTGCTTCAGCAATTGGCAGAGCGATCGGCCTCGTCGCTCAACGAGCTCGCCGATCGGACGGCGACGCATCAGAGCTCGGTGTCGGTGGTGGTGCGCCGGTTGGTGGAACGCGGCTACGTGTCGCGAACGTCGTCGAGTGCGGACAAGCGCCGCATCGAGATCGACGTGACGCCTGTTGGACGCGGACTGCTCGCCCAAGCACCGACGACGATCCAGATGCAGCTCGTGTCGGGGCTCCGCACGATGGACGCGAGCGAGCAAGCGATCCTGGCCGATTTGCTCGAGCGGTGGTTGCACGAGGCCAAGATCGACATCGCCACTCCGCCGATGCTCGGCGAGGACGAGGCGGAGGTTCATTCGGCGAGTGCCTGATGGCGAATTTCCTCTGCACACGCCCGCCGATGGAATACCCGTTGCGCCGTCGCTCGAGCCGACGCTCGGCACGGTGCAGGCACCGCCGGAATACGCCGCTGTAGATTCGCGCGTCATCGTCATCTCGGCCATCGCGATCGCGGTGGGCGCCGCCGGTGCGCTGATCGCGAACCTGCTCACGCACCTGATCGGGTTCATCACGAATCTCGCATACTTCGGCCGTCTGTCCGGCGAGTTCAGCGCGCCGAGCACGGCACGGTGGGGTGTGTGGTCAGTGCTCGTGCCGATCGTCGGCGCGCTCATCGTCGGCGTGATGGCGCGCTATGGCGCCGCGGCCATTCGCGGGCACGGCATTCCCGAAGTGATGGAGCGCGTGCTCTACAACCGGAGCCGGATCTCGCCGAAGATCATGTTCCTCAAGCCGCTGTCGGCGGCGGTGGCGATCGGCACCGGCGGTCCATTCGGCGCCGAGGGACCGATCATCGCGACGGGCGGCGCCGTCGGATCGCTCGTGGGGCAATTGATTCATGTCACGGCGGATGAGCGAAAGACGCTGCTCGCCGCGGGCGCGGCCGCGGGCATGGCGGCGACGTTCGGCAGTCCGATGTCGGCCGTGCTGCTGGCGGTCGAGCTGCTGTTGTTCGAGTATCGTCCGCGATCAGTGATTCCGGTCGCCCTGGCGTCGGCGGTTGCCACTGGCGTGCGGTCGCTGCTAGTCGGGTCGGCGCCGGTGTTCACCGTGCCGACGATGCTCCAGCCGTCGCTGCCGGCGTTGCTCGCGTACGTCGTGCTCGGCGGTTTGGTCGGTGTGGTTGCCGCCTTCACCACACGCTTCGTCTACTTCATCGAAGATGCGTACGACGAACTGCCGATCCACTGGATGTGGTGGCCGACGCTCGGCGCGGTGGTCGTCGGTATCATCGGGTTGCTCGACGAGCGGACACTGGGCGTCGGCTACGCCAACATCGATCACATTCTGAGCGGCGCGCTGCTGGGACGCGCGCTGTTGATGCTGGTCGTTCTGAAATTCATCTCCTGGTCGATCTACCTCGGCAGTGGGACGTCGGGCGGAACGCTCGCGCCACTATTCACGATCGGCGGTGGCATCGGCGCATTGCTCGGAACCGTAGCCACCCGATTCCTTCCCGGTCTAGGCGTGGACGTGCACGTCGCGGCACTCGTCGGCATGGCGGCCATCTTCGCGGGCGCGTCGCACGCCTTGCTGGCGTCGGTCGTGTTCGCATTCGAGACGACGCGTCAGCCGATGGGATTACTGCCACTGCTCGCCGGCTGCAGCACAGCCTATCTCGTGGCACTCCTGCTCGTACGCAGCTCGATCATGACGGAGAAGTTGGCGCGGCGCGGAACCCCGATCCGCACCGAATATACGGCGGACTTTCTCGACCGCGTGCTCGTGCGCGACGCGGCGTCGCGCGACGTGGTGACGCTTACGGCGAGTCAGCGGGTGCACGCGATTCGCGCGTGGCTCGCGACGCGGGAGCGCGCGACGACCCACCAAGGCTTTCCTGTGCTCGACGCGCAGGGAATTCTTCTGGGCGTCGTGACTCGCCGCGATCTGCTCGATCCGCAGATCGACGAGTCGATCGAGGTCGGCACGCTGGTGTCGCGGCCTCCGGCGGTGGTGTTCGAGGACAATACGCTCCGGGAAGCCGCCGATCACATGGTTCACGAGGGTGTTGGCCGCCTCCCCGTCGTGTCGCGCGACGCGCCGCGAACGGTGGTCGGCATCATCTCGCGCAGCGATCTCCTCGCGGCCCATGGCCCTCGACTCGACGCCGCGCTCGTCGCCGAGGCGCCGCCGATCGGCCGGGGCTGGATGCGACGGCAGGAGCGGAGTCGTCGCGGAAAACGAAGCGCCTGATCGTCGGATTCATCGGCGTTTCGATTCGTTCCAACCGGCTCGCCGAGACTGGATTGGAACGATTCAAGAAAAGGATGAAACGGGATGAATCAGGATGAATCGGGATCAACGAAGCCATGCCGCTGATTACATCATTTTCATTCGATTTTTTTGTATTCTGATTCCGTTTGTTGTCCGTCGACTCCGTTCAATCCGTTCTCGCAATCGTTGTGGGTTGCCCGAGCGGCAGTCGATGAGAGCCTAGTTGGGCGCTCGAGTCTGTCGCGCCGAGAAGAGCCATGACGATTTGATACGGACACGAACGGATTGAACACACACAAACTGAAACTGCAAATGATTTGGATTGGGCTCCGTTAGGCGCGAGGGGTCCATGCGCCGGGCCAAAGACAGCAGATCCTTCGCTTCGCTCAGGATGACAGGGAGCTGCGCTCAGGATGACAAGGCGCGGCGTTCAGGAGGACACGGGCCGCTCAGGAGGACGGGGCCGCGGCTTGGGGAAGCGTCGCGGCGTCACTTCCCAAGTGGCGTTGGCGCGCGACCTCGATGCCGGAAATGCACGTCGTCAGCCAGATCAGCCCCGCAGCGAGACCGGCGCTCGCGTCGCTGATGTAGTGTTGGCCCAAGTACAGACGGCTGATCGTGATCGCCACGACGAGTCCCGTCGCGATCACGACGACGATGGTACGGGTCGCTGCGCGGTGGACTGACGACGAGATGAGATACGCCAGCATGCCGTAGCCGACGAGCACGCCGAGTGCGTGGCCGCTGGCGAGACCGGTTCCCCAATCGATCAGGACGACGTCGGCAAAGGGAAGCTCGGAACGGCGGACGACGAAGCGGAGCGCGGCGTCGAGCAGCGCGCCGCCAATGAACGCGGCGCACCAGCCGGCCAGCTCGAGGCCGCGACGGCGAAACGCGTAGATCGTCGCGCCGCCGAATAAGAGAAGTGTCATTGCGCCGCGGCCGCCCAGGCTGCTCAGAAATGCGAACACCTGGAGGGCGGACGGCGCGACGGATTCGCGAAGGCGCGCCGCGACGGTGACGTCGAAGCGCGTGAGCGGCGAGTTGTCGACGATGTCTTCCGTAATCGACGCGAAGACGCCGATGATCGCGAGACTGATGGCGAATCCGATCAAGAGATGAATGACGAGGTATTCCTCCCGAGCGAACTGACCGGTGACGATCTTCCACATGCGCGGATGCGTGACGCGCATCCGATCCATGCGGCCGGACGTCGTCGCACGTTCCCACTGCTGGTCGAGCGACGCGATCACGGTGCCCCGATTCTCGCTGAACCAGCGCCAGAGGATGACGACCCCCGCTACGAGAGCGATGAGAATCGCGAGCAACAAGCTCACGCGGCCGATGTAGTGGACCAGTCGCGGAAGGTTGCGTCCGAATACGTACCCGAGCACGCTGAACGCCACGACCCAGATCGATCCGCCGAGCGCGTTGTACAGGGCGAACGTGCGCATCGGCATGTGCGAGATCCCGGCGAAGATCCCGACGAAGCTCCGGAGGAACGCCACGAACCGGCCGAGCATGACGGTCTTGGCGCCGTGCTGCTCGAAGAAGCGGTGCGTCTTCTCGAGACGAGGCTGGGTCAGCCGAATCCAGCGGCCGTAGCGCGCGAGGAAGGCCGTTCCGCCGCGCGCACCGAGCCAATAGCCCGTGTGTCCGCCTGCGATCGTGCCGGCACATCCGGCGATGATGACGGCCCAAATCGAGAGAGTGCCCCGCCCCGCCAACGCCGCGGCGGTGACGAGCGCGGTCTCACCGGGGACCGGGACGCCGGCCCCCTCGATGAGGAGAAACAGTGCAACGATGAAGAAGCCATAGTTGGCAACCCAATGGCTCAGAACGTCCAGCATCCGTCGGTCACAGGTCCGGGTGGGGTGGACACGCGGCGTGAGAGCACGAAAGCTCGATAGATGGCGCGCGCGCCACAAGCGCCAACACGTTTGCGACACTTCCACGGCGGCGCTCGATGAACGAACGTTAGGCACGCACTTCAGCCGGGACCATGCTCGACATTCTGAATCTCGACAGTCTGGAACCGTTGGCCCGCGAGCGTCTCGATCCGATGATCTTCGACTACATCGCGGGCGGCGCGGCGGACGAATGGACGTTGGAGGAAAATCGGTCGGCCTGGTCGCGAATGCAGATTCTGCCGCGGATGCTGCGGGGCGTCGCGAACCGCTCACTCGAGACCACCGTGCTGGGAACGCCGGTCAGTCTTCCGGTGCTCGTCCCGCCAATGGCGTTTCACGGACTGTGTCACGACGAGGCCGAAGTGGCGACGGCCCGCGCTACCGCCGCTGAAGGAACCATCCTTTGCGCGAGCACGGTGTCGAACTGCAGTCTCGAGTCGATTTCCGCCGCGTCCGGCGCGGGCCCGAGATGGTTTCAGCTCTACGTCTATCGCGACCGCGAGATCACCCGCGGTCTCGTGCAGCGGGCGGCCGCCGCCGGCTACTCTGCGCTCTGTCTCACCGTGGACACGCCGCTCGCCGGACACCGCGAGCGCGACCGGCGCAACACGCTCCGCATGCCCTCGCACTTGGAGCTGGGCAACTTTCCGCGCTCGCACTCGGACCAGAATCGGGTCGGGTCGGGACATGGATCGGCGCTCGCGCATTACATCGCCGCCGAGTGGGATCCGTCACTCTCGTGGAAGGACGTCGAGTGGTTGCAGTCGATCTCGCCGATGCCGGTGGTCGTGAAGGGCATTCTCGCGCCGCAAGACGCCGTGCTGGCAATCGAGCACGGCGCGGCGGCAGTCATCGTCTCGAATCACGGCGGACGGCAGCTCGACACCGTTCCCGCGGGGGCGACCATGCTAGCAGCGGTCGTGGACGCGGTTGCCGGGCGCGCCGAGGTTCTCGTCGACGGCGGCATTCGACGCGGAACGGACGTGATGAAGGCACTCGCCCTCGGCGCGCGCGCCACGCTGGTGGGGCGACCGGTGCTGTGGGGTCTCACGTTGGACGGCGAGGACGGCGTCCGCGCCGTCCTCCGCCACCTTCACTCTGAGCTCGACCTGGCGATGGCGCTCGCGGGGTGCGCGACGATCAGCGACATCAGCCGGGAACTGATAATGCGATCGTCATGACATGAAGTTTTCGAATCCTCACTTACGTCATTCGTTGTCACCTATTCCAGATTTCATCCTGATTCATCCTGATTCATCCTGATTCATCCGTGTTCGAATGTTCGAACTCCACTCGGCGCGACTGGCTTGGAACAGTCGATAAAAGGATGAATCGGGATGAATCAGGATGAATCAGGATAAGCAACAAAGGACGCGAAGTTCGAGAGCGGCCAGGGAAACTTGATGTTGCTGTACCACAACAATGAAACACTAACGGACCATGGCATCTCTCACACTCGACCCAACCACCACCGCGCTCGTCGTCATCGATCTGCAGCGTGGGATCGCCGGGACGCCGACCGTGCCGCATGCAGCGGCGGACGTCATCGCGCGCTCGGCGCAATTGGCGGCTCGCTTTCGTGAGCGAGGCGGCCTCGTAGTGTTGGTCCACGTCGATCCTGGGCCCAAGGGCGAGTTGTTTCCGCGCCCGATCACCGACATCGAGCGGCCGCGACTCGCCGCCACGCCAGGGTGGAGCGACTTCGTCCCGGAAATGACGCCGCAGGCCGGCGACGTCGTGGTCACCAAACATCAGCCGAGCGCGTTCTACGGCACCGATCTCGAGATTCAGCTGCGGCGCCGCGGGATTCAGACCATCGTGCTGTGCGGCATCTCGACGAACGTCGGCGTCGAGGCAACGGCGCGCGTCGGGTTCGAGCATGGGTACAACTTGGTGTTCGCGTCCGATGCCATGGCCGCGCGCGACGCGGAGCTGCACACGTGCAGCGTGTCGAAGTTCTTTCCTACCATCGGGCGCGTGCGAACGACGGACGAGCTGCTGGCCGCGATGAAGTGACGGCGGGAGTTTCCCACGCCAAGCCTCGGTGGGCTTCGACGGTTTGGCCGGTCCCGCGCGAAACGCCTAGTGCGCGAGCTTGTGCTCGCGGCCGCGAATCGCGACGAGCAACGTGGGCACGACGAACAGCGTGATCGGCGTCGACAGCGCGAGACCGCCGATCACCGCGAGCGCCAACGGCCGCTGCAAGTCGCTGCCGGCGCCGATCCCGAGGGCCAAGGGCAACAGACCGAATAGCGTGCACAGCGTCGTCATGAGGATCGGGCGAAGCCGAATGCGCGCGGCCTCTCTCAACGCGCGCTCGAGCGGCATTCCCTCGTTGCGCATCAGATGCCGAGTGAAGTCGAGCAGGATGATGCCGTTCTTCACGATCAGGCCAACGAGTAGGATGAGGCCCATGAACGACGACACGTTGAGCGGCGTGCCGGTGATGAGCAGCAGCCCGATCGCGCCGACGAACGACAGCGGCGCGGCGAGCAGCACGACGAGCGGCTCGATGAACGATTGGAACTGGAGCACCATGACACCGATCACGCTCGCCGCCGCGAGCGCGAGCACGAGCAGCAGCGCGCGGAACGCTTGCTGTTGCCCGGCGTACTGTCCGCCCAGCTCGATGCGAATGCCCGGCGGCGGCGGATTCTCGGCGAGCACCTTCTTCACGTCCACCATTACTGGCCCGAGCGAGCGATCGCCGAGATCGCTG
Source organism: Gemmatimonadaceae bacterium (assembly GCA_036392315.1). GTDB lineage: Bacteria > Gemmatimonadota > Gemmatimonadetes > Gemmatimonadales > Gemmatimonadaceae > JAQBQB01. Next base: position 929 of record DASVYG010000127.1, on the reverse strand, counting down.
GTCGCCGAGATCAGTTGCTGTTGATTCTCGCGCAGCAACTCGGCGCGCGTGGCGACTGGCTGAAACTGCGCCAGCGTTCCGAGCGGCACCGCAGTGTGCGTCTGTGGTGAGAAGATGGGAATGGACGCGAGCAACTGCGGGTTGAACCGCACCGAGTCGGGCGCGCGCACGCGCACGGCCACGGAGCGATCCTCGAGACGTATCTCCCCGGCCGGCTCGCCGAGCAGCGCTCCGCTCACTTCATCGGCGACCTGCGCGGGCGTCAGCCCGACGCGATTCGCCTCGGCCTGGTTGATCGTCATGTCCAACTCGGCGCTCGGCTCGCTCACGCCGTTGAAGTAGTCCTCGAGGCCGTCGACCTTGGACATCTTCGGCTCGAGCTTTTTGGCGTATGCCTCCAGCGCGTTGAGATCGGAACCGAACATCTTGATCTCGACGGGACGCGCCGCGCCGGCGAGATCGTTGATCACGTCGGACAGGATTTGCACGAACTCGATGCGCAGTCGCGGGGCCGCCGTCTGGATCTTTCCGCGCACGTCGTCGATCACCTGAAAGATCGACCGATCGCGCTGGCTTTCCGGTTTGAGGCGTGCGTTGATGTCGCCGCGATTCTGTAACGTCGCGAACAGTCCCAATTCCGCACCGGTACGGCGCGACGTGCCGAGGATCTCGGGCGTCGCTGCGAGTATCCGCTCGGCGATGTGGACCTGTCGATCCGTCTCGGCGAGCGCCGTACCGCCCGGCGTCCAGTAGTCGAGCACGAAGGCGCCTTCGTCGATCTCGGGTAGGAAGCCCGTAGGAGCGGCGCGCTGAACGAGAACGCCGGCGAGAATTAGGACGATCGCGACGGGAACGATCCAACGCGCATGACCGAGTGCGCCGCCGAGCGCGCGCTCGTAGACGTCGGACAAGGAATCGATCGCGTGGCC
>DASVYG010000126.1:0-1999 GCA_036392315.1 Gemmatimonadaceae bacterium | reverse complement strand
CGCCATGAACAGCCCCCGGAGAATCAACTACATGCGCACAACGAAGCTCGCAGTACTCGTGGGGGGGCTGTTGACGGCGGCGGCGTGCAACAACGACAAGCTGACCAGCATCAACGTCAACCCAAACAGTCCGACCGACGCCCCCGTCGGCCCGGTATTCACCCAGGCGACCGTGACCGCGGTGCCGCGGTGGATGAACAACATCCGATACTCGGGGCTCATCGTCGGCCAGACGGCGGAAGTGCAGTATCCCGATGAGGACCGCTACGTGCGGCTCGACGCCGGCACGACCGGTGGTCTCCTGACCGGCCCGTACTCCAGCGAACTTGAGGACTATCAGCAAGTCATCAACAAAGCCGTCGCCCTGAAGCGTCCGGCGACCTACGGTCCCGCGCTCGCCATGCAGGTGTGGGATCTGGCATACATGACCGACGCCTTCGGCGACATTCCGTGGTCGCAGGCATTGAAGGCCGATTCCGGTGTCTTTTCGCCGGCGTATGACACACAGCAGTCGGTGTACACCGCGATGTTCGCGCAGCTCACGAAGGCATCGGCGGACATGGCGGCAAGCGTTGCCGGCGAGCCCACGTTGAGCAGCGCCGATCCGATCTACGGCGGCGATCTGACCAAGTGGGAACGGTTCGCGAACACCATGCACGCGCGTTTGGCAATGCGCATCGTGAACGTCGATCCAACCACTGCCAACGCCGAGCTCACGAAGGCGCTTGCCGCGCCAGGCGGCGTCTTCGCGTCCAACGCCGACAACGCCCAGCTCAAGTATCCAGGCGACGGCGTGTTCGACAACCCGATCGCTGTCACGCTCAAGACCCGAGACGACTTCCGGATGTCGCAGACGCTGATGAATCTGATGCTCGGTCTCAACGACCCGCGCGTCCCGATCTACGCGACACCGACGGTCGATTTCACGAATGGGAAGCCCGTGGCGCAGTATGCAGGCATGCCCAACGGACTCCTGACGGATTCGGCGGGCAAGTATTTCAACATTGCGTCGCGGCCCGGCCTCATCTTCTACCCTGGCGCTACGGCGTACGGAACGCTCGGCGGCAACGGCGCAAAGCAGCCCGTCGTGTTCCTCACTTTTGAAGAACTCTCATTCATCAAGGCCGAGGCGGCCGAACGCGGTATGGCGGGGCTGACGCCAGCCGCAGCGGCGGGTTTCTACAACGCCGGTATCACGGCATCGATGCAACGCTGGTCGGCGTACATTGGCGCGACGCAGATTTCCGCCGCGCAGATCGCCGCATACCTCGCCCAGCCGAGTGTCGCCTATCAGGGCGGCGTCGCAGGACTCAAGCAAATCGCAAACCAGAAGTACATCGCCCTGTTCACCGACGGCTATACGGCATGGGCCGAGTGGCGTCGCACGTGCCAGCCGGCCACGATCAAGCACGGACCGGCGACCCTCTTTCCGTTCATTCCGCGGCGCTGGTACTATCCGACGGCCGAGGTGTCGGCGAACGGCGCGAACGTCGCGGCGGCGATCGCACACCAAGGCCCCGACGCCTTCGGAACGTCGGTGTGGTGGGATACGAAGCCAACGGCAGCGCCAACGTATGTCAGCGCGACGACATGCGCCGGTGCGTGACCTGAATTGATGGACAGCTAAGAGAAGTTTGATCGGCAATGCCGGGGGTGAGACCGCAGATCTACTCGATCGCGTGTCGCATCTCCGGCACTTGCTTTATTCCAAACAGCCAGACTCCGCCATCCGATAAGATCTCGACAGAAAACAGAAGGGCACGCGCCACACATCGCACCGCCAGAATACCTGCCCAACGCTACGGCCGTCGTCTAGTGCCTCGGGAACTGTACGCACACGAAAAGAAACGGCCGCGCGTTCGCGCGACCGTTTCGATCTACACAACGGATCGAGGGTTCAACTCACGCCGCAGCCTGCGCCCCCGGCTTCGCGGCTTCGTTGACGACCGGCGTCGGCGACGGTGTGGCGACCGATGCTGATGCCACTGCTGGTGCCAAT
>DASVYG010000125.1:0-10744 GCA_036392315.1 Gemmatimonadaceae bacterium | reverse complement strand
TATTGCGCGACGCAAACCGCAAGGCGAGCGACACGAATCGGCCTCCCGGATAACCCTGCGTGAGATCCACGGGGTAGCTTCCGGCGGCACCAACGATCGCCACACTCGAGGCAATCCAGTCGACGACGCTCACACTGCCCCACGCGCGCGAGGTGCCACCAACGGCGGCACCCACCGAACCACTCCGCGTTCCGGCAGTGACGCCAAATTCGAGCGCGTTGACCGGGTAGCGCATCGCGATCTGCACGTCGGTGTAGCGAATCGTGTCTTCGACGACAGTGGGACTCACCGACACGAGACCGGTCATGTCGCCGCGCCGGAGCCACGCGCCTGCTTCCGTCTCCTCCACCGCGCGCCAGATCGCGCCGTCCCACGTGCGACCAAGGCCCGCCCCGACCCAGGCTCCGGCGCCCGCTCCCATTGCGTGAGCGCGCACGGTGCCGATCGCCTCACCGGTCCGCGTCCCGTCGCGATGGGAGCTGCCACCCATCGACGATGCGAATTCCATGGTGAACGGACCGGCGCTCGGCGTGAACACCGACGGCGCCAAGGCACCCTGGAAACTCAGCCCTCCTCCGCCAAGCTGCGAGACGTTACCTGACGCGCCGAGCGTCGCATGCGACCAGTCGATTCGAAGCGCCGGGCTGAGGGAGCTCCCCGCCGAGCGAATGCTGTCGGCGTACCACACTCCGGTTCCGGACACGTCGACGCTCGACACGACCCGCTGCGCCGGAAGGACGCTACCGGCGAGCAGGCCAGCCGCGGCCGCGGCGAGCGCGCGACGCATCATTCGTCAACTGCCAACGGTAATGATCGAGCTGTTGGTGTTGAATTCGTCGGAGCTACTCGGCGCGAACGGATCGGCAACCCACCGCTGTCCGTCGACGATGAACGCGTATTCATGACGTCCGGTTGGCACCGGAACAGATGCTGTCCACGCCCCGTTGGTTCCCGTCGGAACGAGCGACACAGGCTGAGCGCCCCACGCGTTGAAGTCGCCGACGAGTGCTACGCTCTTGGCTTCGCCCACGAATACGAAGCGGACGACGTTCACCGTATCGTGGACGACCTGCGCCACCGTCGGTGTCGAGGCGAACGGTCGTGCGCGGGTGAGTCCGAGCGTGCCGAGGCTGACGATCGCGGCCAACGATGCGGCCATGGCAAGCCCGGCGAGGGGCGATATGCGAAGTGTGCGCGGTGTCGCCCACCACGCGGGCGCAAGCGGGCGCGCGGGCGCGGCGGGCCGAGCGTCAACGGATCGATCGGCGCGAAGGGCCGCGACCAGATCGGTCTCGAACCCGTCGTCGAAGCGTTCTACGGGACGCAGCAGACGCGCGACGCGCTCGCCGAATGCCTCGTCGTTGTTCTGGTGCCGTTCGTCAGACATCGTGTACCTCCTCCAACAGTTCGCGGAGCCGCGTGCAGGCTCGTTTCACTCTCATCTTCAGTGCTGAGACGCCGACGCCGGTAATGTCGGCCATCTCCTCGTAGCTCATCTCTTCGACGTGCTTCATAAGAAATGCTTCTCGCTGGTCCACGTCGAGCTGGGCCAGCGCGTATTCTACGTCCTCGAGCGTCTCACGGGCGTCGACTGCCGGATCGACCGCCGCCGCGTCGAACTGCACATCATCGCGAACGATGCGTCGCTCTCGTCGCGTGCGGCGCGTGACGAACGTTCGGCATTCATTGATGACGATTCGGTATAGCCACGCACCGAACCGCGCAGGGTCGCGACAACTGTCGAGCGCACGGAACGCGCGGATGAACGCCGACTGCAACACGTCCTCGGCTTCATCGCGATTGCCGACCATCCGCACCGCGAATCGTGTGTATGCGTCGCGGTAACGGCGACTCAGCATCGCAAACGCGTCGACGTCGCCCGCACTGGCCGCCGCAACGAGTTCGGCATCTGTTCTCGTCGTCACATTGAAATGACTGCTGGGAGGTGTGCATACGTCACAAGCTCGACCAGGGGCAAGCCCCGGGCCCCGCGAGTCGGGCGATGGGCGTGGTGATGGCCCAGGTGATGCTCGTCACAGGAGTGACGCACCCCCCCGTGCCGGCAGTCAATGCTGTGAATCGACACAACGGTTGCACGGGGCCTGGCGACGTGGGCGCTCGATTCGTGTCCTCCCGTGTGAGATCGTCAGATCCCGTGCGACCGACTCACTCCGAAATTTCGCTGCCTCATCAGTAACCCGTGGGAGATGCATATGAAGAGATTGCGATTCATTGCGCTTTCGACAGTCGCCCTGGCCGCCGCCGCGATCGCCGCGGCATGCTCGGATTCAGGTGGACTGCCGGCGCTGCTGGGCGCGAACGACAGCGTGGGCAGTCTGGTCGTCCGCCTCACCGACGCGCCCTTTCTCACCGATTCGGTGAAGAGCGTCGACATCTTTGTCGTTCGCGTCGACGGACGCGTTGACGCCGCCGACGATGCCGCGGCCGCCCAGAACGCCGACAACGGCAGCGCCGATGGATGGCAAACCCTGGCGACTCCAAATGCGTCCTACAACCTGCTGGCGCTCCAAAACGGCGCGAGCACGACACTGGGCACCGGGAGTTTGACGCCGGGCACGTACAACGGATTCCGATTCATCATCGATCCGACTAAGTCGAGCGTGACGCTCAAGAATGGCACGGTGTTGACTAGCACGAGCTCGCCCAGCGTGACGTTCCCCAGCGCCAGCCGTTCGGGAATCAAGATCAACGTGTCGTCCCCGGTGAAGATCGTGGGCGGTGCCACGACGACGCTGCTCGTCGACTTCAACGTCAACAACAGCTTCGTTCAGCGCGGCAATTCCATCGAGCAGAACGGTCTCTTGTTCAAGCCGGTGATCAACGCGACGATCACCGACGCAGCCACGGTGAACGCGACGATTCGACTTGGCAACGCGACGAATACGGGACTCGATCTGTTGCAGGGCACGACGGTGTTGACGGGCGGCAGCGATATCCTATTCGGCACGTCGTCCGCATGCTCGAGCGTGAACGCGGCGACGCCGAACCTCTCGATCCGCCAAACGGGAACGACCACCGCGCTGCCGGGCTTTGCCCCGACGCTCGCGGTTGGTAATACCTACACGATCATTGCGTATCCCACCGGCACGAGCGTTTCCTTCGTGACGCTTCTGAACACCTTCACTCCGACGGCTGGACAAAGCGGGTTGCGTGTGTTCAACGCAACGGGCGGAGCAACGGGCCTCGACGTGTTCGTCACCGCGCTCAACGCCACGCTCACCACGCCGACGATCGCAAACGCGCTCACGGGCGTCGCCACGACGTTCATCAGCGTGCCAGCAGGCGCTTCACAGATTCGCATCACGTCGACCGGGCTGACCACGCCGGTGTTATTGGACATGGGCACGCAAACGCTCACCGCCGGTCAGAACGCGACGCTCGTCATCGCGCCGCCCCTTGCCCCGGCGACGACGCTCCGGGCCTTCTTGGTACCGGCGTGCTGAACATGATGGCAGTCTAGCAGAGACGAGCTGGTCTGCAGGGAGACGCCCCGTCCGGATTGAGTCCGGTCGGGGCTTTTCTTTGTGGCTGCGTGCTCGTTTGCTGCCTGCAAGTTGCTCGCTGCAGGTTGCCGGCGGGTAGTCGCTGGCCGCCGACAGCGCGGGACTCGTTACTGCAGTAAGCCAGACACCGAGCCAGCACGCAGCGACAAGCAACGAGGCACCCCCGCCAATGCCAGAATCCCGCTTCGTCTTCGATCCCACGGCGTCGAGCACCGTCGCCGTTGCGCCCGACGAGCGCATCCAACTCATGCACCGCTATTGGATGGCCGCCAACTATCTCGCGGTCGGGCAGATCTTCCTGCAGGACAACCCGCTGCTTCGCGAGCCGCTTCGCCCCGAGCATATCAAACCGCGGTTGCTCGGCCATTGGGGAACGTCCCCGGGGTTGAATCTGCTCTACGTCCATCTCAATCGACTGATCGTCGAACACGATGCGTCGATCATTTACCTCGCGGGGCCGGGGCACGGCGGGCCGGCTGTCGTGGCGAACGTGTACCTCGAGGGCACGTACACCGAGATCTATCCGCAGATCACGCCGGACCTCGCCGGAATGCGCCGGCTCTTTCGGCAGTTCTCCACGCCGGGCGGAATCCCGAGTCACGTCAGCGTGCCGACGCCCGGCTCGATCCACGAGGGCGGCGAGTTGGGATACGTACTGACCCACGCCTTTGGCGCCGCGTTCGACAATCCGGACCTCATCGTGGCCGCGGTGATCGGCGACGGCGAGGCTGAGACCGGCCCGCTCGAGGGCTCGTGGAAGAGTACGAGTTTTCTAAATCCGGCGCGCGATGGCGCCGTGTTGCCGATTCTCCATCTCAACGGCTACAAGATCAGCGGGCCCACGGTTCTCGGTCGCGCCGACGACAGCGACGTCGCACACATGCTCGGCGGCCATGGCTACGATGTCCACTTCGTGGACGGCGACGAGCCAATGATGGTGCATCAGCAGCTGGCCGCCGTGCTCGACGAGTGCCTCGCCCGCATTCGCGGGATTCAACGCGACGCGCGCGCCGCCGGTCAAGCCAACATCACCGAACGCCCGCGCTGGCCGGCCATCGTGCTCCGCACGCCGAAGGGGTGGACGGGTCCCAAGATGGTCGATGGTCAACCCGTCGAAGGCACGTTTCGCGCGCATCAGGTTCCGCTGCCGCACGCTCGGACCGACGCCAACGAGCTCGCCGCGCTCGCGGCTTGGCTCCGCAGCTACGAGCCCGAGTCGCTGTTCGACGAGCACGGTGCGCTCGTCGCCGAGCTCGCGGCGATTGCGCCGACCGGAGACCGGCGAATGGGTGCGAGTCCGCACGCCAACGGCGGCCGACTGCTCGTTCCTCTCGAGATGCCAGATTTTCGCAGCTACGCGATCCAGGTGCCTCGTCCCGCGGTCGTTCTGCGCGAGTCGACCCGTCAGGCTGGGGAGATGGTGCGCGACATCTTCACGCTCAACCGCGACGCACACCACTTCCGCCTGTTCTGCCCCGACGAGACCAACTCGAATCGTCTGTCGAGCGTGTTCGACGTCGAGAACCGCTGTTTTGTCGGGCGCCGCATCGGCATCGACGATCACGTCGCTGCCGACGGCCGCGTGATGGAGGTGTTGAGCGAACATCTGTGCGAGGGATGGCTCGAGGGCTACCTGCTCACCGGGCGGCATGGACTGTTCGTCACCTACGAGTCGTTCGCCATGGTCTGCGCATCGATGATCGTGCAGCACACCAAGTGGCTCGAGGAGGCCATCCGCCTCGAGTGGCGCGCGCCAATCGCGTCACTCAACATCCTCTTGACCTCGACGTGCTGGCGAAACGATCACAACGGGTTCAGCCATCAGGGACCGGGGTTGATCGACGTCATGCTGTCGAAGCGCGGCCACGTGGCGCGCATCTATCTGCCGCCCGACGCGAACTCGCTGCTCTCGATCGCGGATCACTGTTTGCGCTCGCGCAACTACGTCAACCTGATCGTGATCGACAAGCAGCCGCAGCTCCAGTGGCTGTCGATCGACGAAGCATGTGAGCACGCGGCGCGTGGTGCATCGACGTGGGCGTGGGCGAGCAACACCGGGCCGCTCGGCGAGCCAGACGTGGTGCTGGCGTGCGCCGGCGACACCGCGACGCTCGAGACCGTCGCTGCGGCCTGGTGGCTCCGGCGCCTCGCGCCGGAGCTCAAGGTCCGCGTCGTGAATGTGATCGATCTCATGTCGTTGTTCGCTCCGTCGATCCATCCGCACGGAATGAACGACGAACGATTCGTCGAGCTGTTCACACGGGACAAGCCGGTGATCTTCGCCTTCCACGGGTACCAGTACGCCATCCATCAGCTCGTGCACCGTCGGCCCGATCCCGCGCGCTTTCACGTGCGCGGCTTCAACGAGCAGGGGACGACGACGACGCCGTTCGACATGGTCGTGCTGAACGGCATGAGTCGCTTCCATCTGGCCTCGCTTGCCGCGAAATACGCGCCGCTGTCTCGCGAACGCATCAGCGCGCTCCGCTCGGAGCTGTCGGCTCGCATCGACGCGACCGTGCGCTTCACGCGGGAGCATCTCGAGGATCCGGCGGAGGTGCGCGATTGGACGTGGAGCGACTAAGCGGCTGAACGCGACGCGCCTCGGGTGCCGCGCCGCCTGTCATCGTGACGTCAGGTTGGCGGCGTATTATTCCGCCTGCCGCTCAGTGGCAGCGATTCCCTGCTCCTCTCACCCTCAGAGGTTGGTATGCGTCGCATTTCGTTTCGTGTCACGGCCGCATTGACCGGTGCGCTCGTGGCGCTTCCGGCGCTCGTGGCCGCACAGACGTTCAAGATCGAGAAATTCAACATCGGTGGCGAGGGCGGCACGGATTACTTGACGGCCGATCCCGCGTCGGGGCGCGTCTACATCTCGCGCGGCACGCACGTGATGATCGTCGACGGCGTCACCGGCAAAGTCCTCGGCGACATTCCCGATACGCCGAGGACCCACGGTATCGCGCTCGCGCCGAAATGGAAGCACGGATTCACGACGAACGGGGGCGATTCCACGTCGACGATGTTCGATCTCTCGACAGGCGCCGTCATCAAGAAGATCAAAGCTGGAATGGATGGTCTCGATGGCATCATGTACGATGACGCGGCGGACAGAATCCTCACGATCAATCACAGCCGGCCCGTGGGCACGGCCGTGGTGATCGACCCCAAGAACGGAGACGTGGTCGGCAAGGTCGAGTTGAGCGGCACCGCGCCGGAGGGCGGCGTCAGCGACGGCAAGGGCAAGATCTACATCAACATCGAGAACAAGAATTCGATCGACGTGGTCGACACGAAGACCTGGAAGGTGGTTGCGACGTGGCCCATCGCGCCCTGCGACGGACCGACCGGAATCGCCATGGATCGCACGACCAACCGCATCTTCGCCGGCTGCAGTGATACGTCAGTCGTCGTCGACGCAACGACGGGGAAAGTGGTGGCGAAGATCGCGAACGGCGGCGGCGTCGATGCGCTCGGCTGGGACCAGGGTCAGAAGCTGATGTACATCCCCGCGGGCCGGGACGGGAACGTCACGGTGGTGCACGAGGATTCGCCCGACAAATACAGCGTGGTTGCGACGGTGCCGACCATGGCCCGCGCCAAGACGGTCGCGGTGGACGACACCAAGCACGTCGCGTACGTGTTCACGCCCGAGTATGGACCGGCCCCTGCCGGCGCCGCCCCGCCTCCTGGTGGTCGCGGGCGCGGACCGGTCGGGCCGATGATCGGGGCTTGGTTCATCAGAATCGTGCACTGATCCGTTGGTCGCAGGAAACTGCGGCGCTGGACGACGATCGCTTGAAGCGCTGAGGGTTGAAACGGCGAAGGATCTGCTGTCGGCTCGTGACAGCAGATCCTTCGCTTCGCTCAGGACCACAGCTGAGCTACGCTGCAGCCACCACGTTACAGCGCCACGAGCTCCGGAGTCTGGGCCGGGGTCGCAATGCTGAGCCATGACCGGTATTGCGGCAGTCGGCCATGCACGGCGTCGAAGAAGGTCTTCTGCAGGCGCTGCGTAATGGGACCAGGCTTTCCGTCGCCGACGATGTGACCGTCGACTTCTCTGATCGGCGTGATTTCGACGGCGGTTCCCGAGAAGAACACTTCGTCGGCGGTTTGGAGATCGGCCAGCGTCAACGCGCGCAGGGAAATCGGTACCCCGAGGTCGCGCGCAATCTGTAGCACGCTGTCGCGCGTGATGCCGAGCACGATCGACGCATCGAGGTCGTTCGTGATGAGCGTTCCGTTCTTCACCACGAACAGGTTGGCGCCCGAACCTTCGGCAACGTCGCCCTTTGCGTTGAGGAGCAGCGCCTCATCGAAGCCACGACGAATCGCTTCCTGCACCGCGCGGACGGAATTGGTGTAATGACCGCAGGCCTTCACGAAGGGCGGGAGGGTCGCGGAGTCGATGCGGCGCACGGTGGATACGGTGACACGCACGCCCTGCTCCGGTCCGCCCTGGATGTACGGACGTCCGGGCACGGCGATGATCGCCACCGAGACGGGACAGTCCTTCGGCCAAACGCTGAAGCTCCGCGAATCGAAGAACGCGATGGGCCGAATGTACGCGTTGTCGAGACCATTGGCGCGAATGAGCTCGAGCGACGCGGCGCACAATTGCTCGAACGAGTACGGCAACGCGATCTCGTAGAATGCCGCCGACGCAGCGAGCCGACGCATATGCGCGTCGAGGCGGAAGATGGCCGGTCCATCCGGCGTGTCGTACGATCGGATGCCCTCGAAGACACCCGTACCGTAATGCAGTCCGTGCGCGGTGACGTGCACCTGCGCCGCCTCCCAGGGCACCAACTCGCCATTCATCCAGATGACTTCCGTCGTGGTGAATCCGGCCATTGTGATTTCTCGGAGAGAGGGAGCCGTCGTCTCAAATCGGCGGCGTGGCGGGTTTCGCCGGTTCGATCTTGATCTGGTTCAATTGATCGTGATCGGGGGTGAGCTCCTTGGAGCCCGCCGGAAAGTGATTCTGATTGAGAATGTGCGCCATCACGTCGACGATCACCTGCTTGTCCAGCGTCTTCGGTTTGTCGGCCGGCATGTTCGTGTAAATCTTGTCGTAGAGATCAGCGAGCGTCTGCCCGCCCCAATTCGCCATGAAGTCTTGCCCCACAAGCGGAGCGGAGTCTCCGAAGTCCGCGGTCGTGCCGCCTTGAAGCGCGTTGCCATGGCAGTTCACACAGCCCGCCTTGTAGATCGAATCTCCGCGCGCCGCTTGTGCGGTGGTGAAGACGCTGTCCCAAACCGAGCGATCCGCGAATCGCTCTCGTAGTGCGAGCGAGCGCCGTGACGGCGGCGCCTGTTCCCCGCGCACCGTGAGCTGGACCACCGCGACCAGTCCAACGGCGATCGCCGATGCGATTGTCCACGTCCTCACGCGAGTACTCCGGTTCGGCCGAATCGAGACAGCGGGTGGGTCATCATTTCCTCGTTGATGTGCCTGGGTGCGGATGATCGAGTTCGATCACCTTCGGGAGTGGCACGGTGAAAACTCGCGCGAATTCTGCATTCGCGCAGCCCTTGGCGCCAGACGCAGTTGCACGCAACGCCGCGTTCGCTTTGATCGTAGATTGACCAGCGCGGTCCCGCGCGTAGTTTCGGACGCACCGCTTCGTCGCGGGGCGGAGGTCCATTCCTGGCGATTTTGCACGAGCTCACTCGAGCTCACTCGAGCGTCTACTTGGAGGTCGGCATGAGGCACGCATCCTTCTCGACTGCGGTGCGTCGGGCGCTCGTCGCCGTCGCGATCGGCGTCGTCCGGCCGGCATTGGGCGTCGCGCAGGCGACGTCGGCAGCTCCGCCGCCCGCGACGGCAGCGATCTCCCAAGAAGAAATCACAGCCTTCGCCAAGGTGCATCTTGCGGTCGCGCAGGCGCGGGACTCGATCCAACTCCAGCTTGCGCAGCCCGGCAACAAGAAGCCCGAGGCCCAGCGACAGCTTCAGGAAAAGCTTCAGGCCGAAGTTGCCGACATTCTCCACCACGCCGGCATGACGCAGCAGGAATTCGAGCGGAAGACGTATCTCGTCAGCACCGACGCCGCCGCCCGACACACGTTCGACACCGTGATCGCGCAGTTGACCGGTCAGCCTACGCCCGGGCAGGTGATGGCGACCGCCGCAACAGCCGCGAGGCCTGCCGCTCCAGCGCCTGTGAGCCTACCGGCCGGCCCCGTCGGAGTCCACATTGGTCACGTCGTGAACGGCTTCAGCGACACGCCCAACGGCCAAGGCCTCCTACCCACTGCCATGGCCGAAGCGCGCATCGCGATCCAGCACGCCGGTCTGGCGGCGAGAAACACGTCGAGCCTCGACGCGATGAAGCTGCACGCGGGCCATGTGATCAACGCCCTCGACCCGACGGTCGTGGCCACAGGGCCGGGGCTTGGCTACGGGGTGAAGAAGGCGGCGATGGGGGTGGCAACACACATCGAGCTCGCCGCCAAAGCGCAGGGAGCTTCGCCCAACGTGGTCTCGCACTCGGTGCACATCGCGACATCGGCGCGGAACACCGTGCAGCGTGCCGATCAAATCGTAGCGTTGGCAAAGCAGATCCAGGCCGCCACGTCCGCGACCGACGCCGCGGCACTGGTCAGCCAGATGGTGTCGCAATGCGACCAGCTGATGGCCGGAGCGGATGCCAACGGAGACGGGCGCATCACGTGGGAGGCCGGCGAGGGCGGACTCCAGCAGGTCCAGCAGCATGTGAACCTGATGCTGGCCGCGGAAAGCAAAGCTCCGTAAGAGACATCGAGAAGGCCGGCAGTGCCCTTGCGGCGCTGCCGACCTTCTGTGCTTCTCTACTGCACCGTGATGGTGCCCTTCATCCCGAGTGCGAGGTGCGGTACGCAGTAGTAGTGGTACGTTCCGGCCGGCACCCCTGCGAATGAAATGGTGTACGTCTGGTTCAGGTTCAGCATCATCGGTCCCGACAGCGCCGCCATTTGATCGGGCATGTTCCCTTGCAGCGCACTCGCTGCCCCGCTCGGGATGCTGTCGCTCCAGAAAGCCACGTTGTGCGGCGGTCCGTTGACCAGCGTCCATCGAATCCCGTCGCCGCGCTTGATGGTGAGGTTCACCGGATCGAAGCGCGATCCCTTCTCATCGGCGTACATCTTCACGTCCCACGTTTTTCCGGTGATCGCCTGCGCTGCGGCCGGCGCTCCGGCTGCGGGCGCGGGCGCGCCAGGCGCCGCGGCCGGCG
>DASVYG010000124.1:0-4605 GCA_036392315.1 Gemmatimonadaceae bacterium | reverse complement strand
CGCGCGGAGTACGTCGCGGTCTCGGACCGAGACGCGCTCGACGGCTTTCGTTTGCTCAGCCGACTCGAGGGAATCATTCCCGCGCTCGAGACGGCGCACGCGGTAAGCTGGATCGTGTCGCAGAAAGGACGCTGGGCCTCGGACGAGCCGGTGCTGCTGTGCGTCAGCGGACGCGGCGACAAGGATGTGGCGCAGGTGAGTCAAATGAATATTTTGGGATCGTGATCTCGCCATCCCCTTTGACGCACGGGCCGGCGCGTGACCCCGAGTCTGTCGAGCCGCCGTTTTCGGCGGCGCCGGTCGAAGAGCTCCTCCGGCTCATCTCGAAGGCCGCACGCGCCCACCAACTGTATCTCCCTAATAATCCGATCTATCGCCGCGCCATCGATAATCTCCGCGCGGGGTTCGCACCGGTGTGGACGGAGATCGACGAGCTCGTGCTCACGATCACCGAGAGCGAGATCTTCTGGTTCGACGCGCACGTCGCGGGCGAGGCCGGCAACAAATCGTCCGACAACCTGGCCTGGCTGTTCTACAAAGACGGCATCCGCGAACTGCGGTTCATGAAGGGATTCGAGCAGGACGAAGTGGTGAAGTTCCTCGGCCTCATCCAGCGCGCGCGCAAAGGCTCCCCCGATGAAGACGATCTCGTCACCATGCTGTGGGAGGCCGATTACGCGTTCGTGCATTACGGATATGTCGATCTGCTTCAGGAAGGCGGGGTCGGCGAGCTGGCCGACGGCGGCGACGTGCAAGTCGTCGGCGCCGGCGAGATCCAGCGAAGCATGCACGACGCCGTCCAGGAATCGCGCACGAGCAGCATCATCAACATGGCCGATTTCGACGCGACGCTCTACTTCCTCGACGATCGCGAGATCGAGTATCTGCACGACGAGCTGAAACGCGAGTATCAGAAGGATCTTCGCGTCCGCGTGGTGTCGGTATTGATGGACATCTTCGAGGCGCAAACGGACGCGGACGTCAGAAGCGAAGTGCTCGAGGACATTCACACTTTGATGGTGTATCTGCTGACCGCCGAGCATTTCTCCGGTGTGGCGTACGTGCTTCGCGAGGTGCAGGCGACGGTTGGTCGAGCCACCGGCGTGACCGAGGAGCATCGCCAGCAGCTCGTCCAGCTCGCCGAACAACTGAGCGCCCCCGATGCACTGTCTCAGCTGCTCCAAGCGCTCGACGAAACACCGACGCCGCCGCCCGAGAGCGAGCTCGCGGAATTGTTCGACCAGCTGCGGCCGCGCGCGCTGGCCACGGTCTTCCTCTGGTTGAGCAAGACGCAGAACGAGCGCCTTCGACCGCTGCTGCAATCGGCCGCCGGCCGCCTCGCCGGCGCAAACACGTCCGAGCTAGTTCGGCTGATCGCCGCGTCAGACCTCGGTGTCGCGACCGAGGCCGTGCGCATGGCGGGAGCGCTCAAGACCCAGGCGGCCGTTTCCGCGCTGGGCAAGCTGCTGGGCAACGAAAACGTCGCGATGCGGCAGATCGCGGCGCAGGCGCTCACCGAGATCGGCTCGCCTGGCGCAATGCAAGCGCTCGAGCGTGCCATCGACGATTCTGATCGTGACGTGCGCGTGACGGCCGTGCGCGCCATGACGGCGCGATCCTACCGTCCGGTGCTCGGCCGCCTCGAAAACGTCGTGAAGGGAAAGCGCGTGCGCGATGCCGATCTCACGGAGAAAATGGCATTCTTCGAAGGGTACGGATCGCTCTGTGGAGACGGCGGCATCGCGCATCTCGACTCCCTGTTGAACGGAAAGGGGTTTCTCGGGAGACGCGAGGATTCCGAGATGCGCGCGTGCGCGGCCATCGCGCTCGGGCGCGTGGGGACGCCCAAGGCGATCGACACACTGCGCAAAGCAGCGATGGAAAAGGACATCGTCGTGCGGAACGCGGTGAGCCGCGCGCTGCGGAGCCCGGGAGGAATCGAGTCATGAGCGGGCGGACGTCGGCGGAAACGGCCGCGCGCGATCTCTCGTTGCCCGGTGCGACTGGAGAGGGCGCAGGCGATGCGTATGTCCGCCGCGCGGGCCGCCAGCTCATCTTTTGCGCCTACGGTGCACTGCGCGCGGTGAAGCTGTATCCGGTCGAGAACGCGGCGGTCAAGACCGCGCTTGAAGAGGTGACGAATCAGAGCAAGGAGCTCATCGCCAGCGAGCAGGAACTCGAGCTGCGCATGTCGGGCGAGTTCATCTTCGTCAATCAGACGCGTCTACGACTCGATCTCGACAACTTCGCGAGCTTCAGCCACATCCTGTCGTTGTTCCGCGCGGCGGGAATCGGACGCCTGACGATCGCGCCGAGCGTCGGCCCGAAAGACTGGCTCGTGTTTCTCTCGGTGCTGCAGTCGCCGAGCGCCGACGATCCCGAGACGCGACTCGAGCAGTTGATGGCAAAGCTCGAGAGCGCCGGCGTCGTGGCGTTCACCTTCGCTCCGCCAACGCAGCAGGGCGACGGTGATCGAGAGAAGGCGAAAGAGCGGGCCAAGCGCACCTACACCCAAGGCGTCGCGGCGACGCGCGAGCTCATGGCCTCGGTCCGTATCGGCGGCAGTCCGAACATCAAGAAGATCAAGCGCGTGGTGCAGGGAATCGTCGACCAGATCTTGAGCGAGGAAACGTCGCTCATCGGGCTGACGACGATCCGCGACTACGACGAATACACGTTCACGCACAGCGTCAACGTCTGCATCTTCGCGGTCGCGCTGGGCAAGCGTCTGGGCCTGGGAAAGCTCCAGCTCTACGACCTGGGCATGGCGGCGCTGTTTCATGACATCGGCAAGTCGCGCGTGCCGCAGGCGATCCTCAATAAGACCGGCGGACTCACCGACGACGAATGGCGCACGATTGCCGCGCACCCATGGCTCGGCGTGTTGGCCATGTTTCAGCTTCGCGGCGCACAGGAAGTGCCGTACCGCGGAATGATCGTGGCTCACGAGCACCATATGAAGATCGATCTGACCGGGTATCCGCGTCAGATTCGAAAGCAGCCGCTCGGCTTGTTCAGCAAGATCGTAGCGGTCGCCGACGGATTCGATGCCGCCACCTCTCGACGAGCGTATCAAACGGTGCCGTTCACGCCCGCGCAGGTCATGTTGGAGATGCGCGACAACCGGCACCGCGGCATGGATCCGGTCATCGTCAAGGCGTTCATCAATCTCACGGGGATCTATCCCGTCGGCACGCTGGTCGTGCTCGATACGTTCGAGCTGGGTATCGTTCACGCAGTGAATCCACTGCAGGACATGTTGTCGCGTCCAGTCGTACGCGTCGTGAGCGACGCGCAGGGCAACGTGACGCATCCGGGCACGCTGATCGATCTCGCGGATCGCAACGCCGAGGGCGTGTTCCTTCGCACCATCATCAAGACTGAGAATCCTGAACGCTATGGCATCCGGGTCGGTGACTACTTCGTCTGACGTGATCTCGCCGACGCCGGTGGGCTCGATCGCGCGTCGATTCGCCGAGCTTCGGCGCGACCGGAAGCGCGCGCTCGTGCCGTACATCACGGCCGGTTATCCCGATGCCGCGCGCACGATCGATCTCGTTCACGGACTGCAGGACGCGGGCGCCGACGTCATCGAGTTGGGATTGCCATTTTCGGATCCGATGGCCGACGGACCAATCATTCAGGCGAGCTCGCAGCGGGCGCTCGAGCTCGGGATGCACTTCGACGCACTCCTCGAGCTCGTGGCCCGCGCGCGGCCTCGCGTTCCGATGGTGCTGTTCAGCTACCTCAATCCCATTCTGGCCGCGGGGGATGACGCGCTCACACGAGCGAGCCAGGCCGGATTGAGCGGGGTGCTCATCACCGATCTTCCCGTCGGCTCCGATCCGGATCGCGAGGCGTGGTTTGGCGCGGGACCGCTGGCGTTCATTCGACTCGTTGCCCCGACGACGCCCAAGGCAAGAATGAAGGAGATCGCCGAGCATGGCAGCGGGTTCGTGTACCTGATCAGCCGACTCGGCGTCACCGGCGTCCGCGACGACATGCCGGCGGAGCTTCCGGCGACTGTCGAGCGACTCAGATCGTCGACGACGCTCCCCGTGTGCGTCGGGTTCGGGGTGTCGCGCCCCGAGCAGGCCGCCGCGGTGGCGCGCATCGCTGACGGAGTGGTGGTCGGAAGCGCAATCGTGCGCGCGGCCGGCGAGAGCGTCGATCGAGCGGTGGCGCTCGCGGCATCGCTGCGCGCCGCGATCGACGCCGCCTGATCCGCGCCTACGAGCCATGCACGAGGTCACGCTCCAAGCCATGCGCTTTCACGCGCTCGTCGGCATCTTGCCGCACGAACGAATCGTGGCGCAGCCGATCGAGATCGACCTGCGCGTGCGCGTCGCCGACGGCGATACGGTGGTCGACTATCGCGCATTGTATGACGCGGCCGCGGAAGTCATCGCGAGTGGTCCGATTGATTTTCTGGAACAGATCGCCGACCGCGTCGCGAGCGGCGCTCTCGCGCACAGCCCACGCGTTCGCTCGGCGCGCGTGGCCGTTCGAAAGCCGCACGTCGCGCTCCCGGGGCCGCTCGCGTACGCCGAGGTGGTGGTCGAGCGCGCGGCGGATGGTTGACGTGGCGTACATCGCACTCGGCTC
>DASVYG010000123.1:0-6198 GCA_036392315.1 Gemmatimonadaceae bacterium | reverse complement strand
CGAGCGGCGCGGCGACGATCCGATGTCGCGTCAAGAACACGGGCCAACGCGCCGGCGATGAAGTGGTTCAGCTCTACGTGCACGACGTCCTTGCGTCAGTGGCACGTCCCGTCATGCAGCTCGAGGGATTTCAGCGGGTGCACCTCCAGCCAGGTGAAGAGCGCGAGCTCACATTCAGCTTGTCTCGAGAACAGCTACAGATGCTCGATCGCGACATGCACTGGGTCGTCGAGCCGGGCGCGTTCCGCATCATGATCGGCGCCTCGTCGAAAGACATTCGTCTGCGCGGTGAGCTCGTGGTGCAGTGATCGAACGGTCTGTGGTGCTCGACTGTCGCGCTACTCCACCGCGTACACTCTGAGCGCGATCGGTTCGGGTGTTGCCAGCGCGTCTTCGATGACGACCTTGATGCGACGAACCGATGCAGCCGCGAAGCGATCGAGCTTCGTGTAGCCGATCGTTGTGCCGCGCGCGAGCACGCGCCACGGCTCGTCGTTTGAGCCGTAGACGCTGTATTTGGCGACCAGCTGTCCCCGTGCAATGTCTTCCTCGATCCGAGTGATGCCGACGGGCGACGGGCGACCGAGGTCCAGCTCGAGCTCCGCGGAGCGCGGGCCGGTCACGCGCCACGTGCGTCGCGCGGTCGCGGCGAGATCGTGCGCGAACATCGTGTCGAGCCGTTCACGCAGCGCGGTGAGACGAGCGACGTCGATCGTGTGCAGCCATCCGCTGCGTGTCGGCGGCACGTTGAGCAACAGCTTGCCGTTTCGGCCAACGGAGCTGAAGTACAGGCTCACCAGATTGTCGACCGATCGAACGCGCGCGTCTTCGCTTTCGTGGTTGAACCAACCTGGCCGGATCGACACGTCGACTTCCGCGGGCCGCCACACTGTTCCCGCCGGATCGCCGTGCAGGAGCTCGTTGCTCACGCCGGGACCTTCCGCTCCGGGATACATCACGACGGCGGGATTCACCGTCGACCAATTCGGGTCACCGGCAATGCCGTTCTCGTTTCCGCACCAGCGCACGTCGGGGCCGGCGTCGGAGAACATCACGGCTGACGGCTGGAGCCGCCGAACCAGAGCGAACACGCGCGGCCAGTCGTACGATTGTCGCCGGCCGTTCGGGCCTTCGCCGTTGGCGCCGTCGAACCATACCTCAGCGATCGGACCGTACTGCGTGAGCAGCTCCGTGAGCTGATCGCAGTACAGATCGTTGTAGCGCGGTGAGTCGCCGTACAACGGATTGTTGCGATCCCAGGGCGAGAGATACAGTCCAGCCTTCAATCCCTCGGCCCGACACGCGTTGACGAATTCGCGAACGACGTCGCCTTGCCCGGAGCGCCACGTGCTCTTGGCGATAGAGTGTTGTGTCGTGCGCGTCGGCCAGAGACAAAAGCCATCGTGGTGTTTGGCCGTCAGCACGAGCGCGCGGGCGCCGGCGCTCCGGGCGGCGCGCGTCCATTGCCGCGCGTCCAACCGCGAGGGATTGAAGATGCTCGGGCTCTCGTGTCCGTCGCCCCATTCGCGATCGGTGTATGTGTTCACGCCAAAATGGAGAAACAGCGCGAGCTCGTCGCGCTGCCAGTCGAGCTGCGCTTGCGACGGACGCGGACGAAGGAGCGGCGACGGTTGGCCGCCGCGCGGGAGCGCGCACGCGGCGAGCGACGTGGCGGAGATTTGAAGAAACGAGCGGCGGTTCACGGGACGACGATCGGGTGCGCGGAGGGTTGCTGCCGAGCATCTTTGGCGCGATGCTGCCACCAAGCAGTTACCAGATTATTCCTCGGACGTGTCATGAAATCAATCCAGGTTGGCTCAGCGGCCGCGCGATCGGGCGAGAAGGTGTCGGGTTTCATCGACGTTCCGCGCGGCGTCGATCCGGGGACACGCATTCCGGTCACGGTGATGACCGGTCCGCGCGACGGACCGGTGCTGGCGCTCGTGGGCGGGATCCATGGGTCCGAGCCATCGCCCATCGTCGCGCTTCAGCGCGTGCGTCGCGAGCTCGATCCGGCCGCGTTGAGCGGAACCGTCATCATCGTCCACGTCGCCAACGTCCCGTCGTTCACGCACCGCACGATCTACCGTGGACCGTGGGACCAGAAGAATCTGAACCGTGTCTTCCCGGGCAAGGCCGACGGTACGGCATCGGAGCGCATCGCACACGCGATCACGACGCAGGTGATCGATCAGTGCGAGTATCTCGTCGACATGCACTCGGGCGACGGAAACGAAGCGCTGCGTCCGTATGCGTACTGGAACAAGCTTGGCATCGACGACCGCGTCGATGCGCTGGCGCGCGAGATGGCGCTGGCGTTCGGCCTCGAGCACATCGTGATCGACCGCGGGCGCCCGCGCGATCTCAACGCGTCCCTCTTTTGCTCGAATACCGCGCACGTTCGCGGGAAGCCCGCGGTCACGACTGAAGTGGGCGGTGTCGGCGTTCCCAGCGAAGACATGGTCGCGCTCAACGCGCGCGGTGCGTTTCGCGTGATGCGATACCTCGGAATGCTTCCCGGGCCGAGGGAGATGGTCGAGCGCCCACGATGGATCGAGCCGTCCGAGGTGCTGACGAGTCCCGATACCGGAACGTGGCATCCATCGGTTGCGCCGGACCAGCAGGTCGAGGAGGGTGCCTTGCTTGGAACGTTGACGAACTATTTCGGCGAGACCATCGCCGAGGTTCGCTCCCCGATCGGCGGGGTGGTGACGTACGTCGTCGTATCACCGGCAATGGGGAAAGGGGAGCCGGTGGCGATGGTGGGGCACGTGACGGAAGGCTGAGCTACCGAGGCCAGAGCCACGCGAGCACGAGCGCCGTCAGCGCGGCGTAAATCAGTGCGTCGACGGTGGCTTTGATCGTCGTGCTCCAGGCGCGTTGATACCAGATCGACATCTGCCAAAGCGCGAGCGCGTAGCCCGAAAACGCCGTTGCGCCGGCGAATTGCGCGACGCGCCATGGGTCGGCGCCGGCCGGCAACGCGCGCCCAGCGATGTACGCGGCGAAGATGCCGACCACGATCAGGTACGCGAACCAGAGGCTGAGATTCCGCCCCATCGACATCATGCGATTGGGTAGCACGGTGACGATGAGCACCGGCCCTTTGGCAACCTTTTCGGCGAACGCCGCCGACCGCAAGTCGTCGCGGCCCGCCGGATGAGGCACCATGTAGTCGCCGGGCGGTATCGCGAGCGGACGAAGGGCGTCCCTCGCCGCCTCTTCGTTTGGCATCGTTGGATAGTCGTTCTTGTGCCAGGGCGAGAGCATGTGAATGACAGAACTGACAAGAAAGACGAGCACGGCGGACAGCAGGATTGGAAGCCACAGCGCGCTGAGTCCTGTCATTGGAACCTCACGGAGGCGGGAACCTGAGGCGACGTCGATACCGCCTCGATTCTACCGCGCTCGAGCCCGTTTGCAACCGATGCGACGGTGGCCGGCATTTCGCCGGCCACCGGAGAGACTCAAACGCTACGGTTTCTTGACGTCGGCCTTGGCGTCTTTGCCGGCCTTCGTGAGGTCCGCGTGCGCATCGGCCTTGGCCGCCTTGAGGTTGTGCTTCGCCTTGCGGCTCAAGTGCTTGCTCGTGTGACTCACGCCCTGCGCCGCCTTCCCAACCTCGCCGCCCACGGTGTGAATGCCGGTCGCCTCGCCCAGCTCGGCCTTTGTCTTGTTACCGGCCTTCTTCAGCGTGTGGTGTGCTGCGCTGCCGGCGTCCTTGGCGCCCTGCTTCACCGCGTTGCCCGTCTTCTTGAGCACGTGATGGGTTTCGTCGGCGGCCTTCTTGACCGGCTCCTGCGCAAAGGCAGGCGCGGCGAGCAGCGCGCTCAGCCCGACGATCGTGATGAGATATTGAATTTTCATAATAGTTGAACCCGTTTGACCCCTCGATGTTCCGTCGCGCAACCAGGGAAGTCGCATGACGAGCTCGTGAGAGCAACGCTATCCCTGTCTTGTATTGCAAGACGTGAGCTTGCGCGCGGTGACGGGGCCAAACGACGCCGGGTCAGTCACTTGACGACACCGAGCGCTGCCGTCCGACCGATCCCAATGCGAGCATTGCGCTTGCGCTCGCTACACGCGATCAGCTCGATGACGACTCACCTCGCGCGGCTCGCACGACCGCCGCGAGTCCGACGACGATCGTCACGACCGCACCGGTGCGCGCAGCGCGCAAGAGCGGAAATCGAATGAGAATCGCTGCGCCGATTCCCATGAATCCCACTCCGAGCAGCGCGAGGAGCAATCGCAGCAGCGGCGGGTTCGGTTTCCACTCGAGCGAATTGGTCACGCGCCGCTCACAAAGCGGGATCGCCGCAAACGGCTCGTCAGTAGCTCTGTGGCTGGAATTGCGCAGCGCCCTCGCCACTCAGCAACACCCACAAGCTGTAGACGCCGAGGATGGTTCCGAATGGAAACCGGATCAACTCGAAGACGGCGAGCACGATGGTGAGCATTCGCGCCCACGGCCGGAACTTGAGTAAACCATAACCGGCGACGAGGCCGGGGATCGACAGCAGCGCAATGAACATCGCGGCGAAGGTGCCACCCAAGCCCGCGCCGAGCATTCCCATGATGCTGCCAGAGAAAAGGCCACCCAGAATCGAGCCGCCGAACACGAGGAACGCGCTGCCCAATCCGAGTGCACCGAAGATGATGTGCAGCCAGCCAAGTACTCTGACGTGGGTCGCCATGAGACCTCCGTGTAGGATTGTTCGCCGCGGCGATAGATTATGGCACCGATCACGAAGAGGCCGCAATGGACCGCCGCTCGTTCGTTCATTCGCTCACGACGACGCTGACCGCCGCGTCGCTGGGGCGGCGGCTCACGCCGGCGGCTTCGCGTCTCGATCGGATTGGACTGGAGCTCTACTCGGTGCGCGACGCCATGCGTCGCGATCCGGAACGGACGCTCGCCTCCGTACGCGCCATCGGCTATACCGACGTCGAATTGCTTTGGTCGTTCGGCAACTTCGGGCGCACGCCGCAGCAAGTACGTGCCTCGCTGGATCAAGAAGGGTTGCGCGCACCGTCGGCGCACATCTCACCCGCCGTCATCCTGGTGGGTTGGGAGCGGAGTCTGGACATCGCGAAGATGCTCGGTCACGAATACCTGATCGTTCCGAGTCTTACCGTCGATACCCAGCGCTCGCTCGACGACTGGCGCGACTGGGCGGACCGGTTCAACGCCGCCGGCGCCGCGGCGCGTCGCGCCGGCATCTGGCTCGCGTTCCACAACGAGCCCGATCACATGAAGCCGCTCGATGGCATGGTTCCCTACGACGTGTTCGTCGAGCGCACCGACCCGTCGGTCGTCCGGCTGCAGCTCGACGTCGGCAACATGGCCCTCGGCGGCGGCGACCCGTTCCACTATCTCGAGCTCTACCACGCCCGGTATTGGAGTTTCCACATCAAGGATGTCGTCGCGGACCGAACGCACGACACGGAGCTGGGCAAAGGTGTGCTCGACCTGCCGCGTCTCCTCGCGGCAATTCAGGATTTGCAGCACAAGCCGTTATACGTCGAGCAGGAAGGCGCGTCCGATCCGCTCGCGAGCGCCGCGTTGGACTACCATTATTTGTCGAAGCTCGCGTTCTGAGGAGGAACGGTTCACCGGTCCGCGAGGTATCTTGAATGCCGTTCATCGTGCCGCGTGGTCGCGCGCGCACACATCGCTTACTCGACTAGATCCCACATGAGATCCCTCATACTCACCTCTTGCATCGTGCTCGCGCCGGCGCTTCTCGGCGCTCAGGCCGAGCAGTCCGCACAGTCCGCAGTGGTTCCACAACCGTCAACCAAGCTGCCTCTCAAGCACGCGCCGCAGCCGAC
This sequence comes from Gemmatimonadaceae bacterium, assembly GCA_036392315.1. Classification (GTDB taxonomy): domain Bacteria; phylum Gemmatimonadota; class Gemmatimonadetes; order Gemmatimonadales; family Gemmatimonadaceae; genus JAQBQB01. The sequence continues at coordinate 363 of DASVYG010000123.1, read as the reverse complement.
CACGCCGGCGATCACCGCCGCCGATCTCATGACGCGGCTCTACATCTTCGCCGACGATTCGATGCAGGGGCGTGAAGCGGGCACCATTGGAAACGTCAAGGGAACGGATTACATCGCCGCCGAGGTGAAGCGGCTTGGTCTCACGCCCGCAGGCGACAGCGGCGGCTATTTCCAGACGCTTCCGTTCAAGACGCGGACGACCGATACGACGTCAACCGTGACGGCCGGCGGAGCAGCGATGACCTTCGGCATCGATTGGGCGGCCGCGGGTCCCGAGCTCGCGAGCGGGTCGGATGTCCCGGTGGTGTACGGCGGTGTCCTCGGCGATTCGGCCTCCATGATCTCGGCCGACCAGACGGCGGG
>DASVYG010000122.1:0-3002 GCA_036392315.1 Gemmatimonadaceae bacterium | reverse complement strand
CCGCATGAGCATTCTCACATCTGCCGGCGATTGCCCGTGACATTGTTGATTCGACACTGAATCAACACCAGCATTTGCAAAGCGCAGGCCGAACGCGCTCCCTGTCGTCATCCACAACGATGTGGATTCCGTGTCGGCGTGCTTTCCGCGCGCACGTGGCATGATCGGAACGCTTCATGCACTCGCGACCGCTGAAACCAGGCTTGTCTTGCGGTCTGATTGGAGGCGTCAAACGTGCGACACCATGCGAGCGAGCGTTACTATCTTCGGTGCCTCGCGTGCGTCTTTGCCGTCGCTGCCATAGCGTGCAGAACGGAGCCCTCGGGCTCGACCGGCAGCGTCTCCGCCCGAGTCGGAGCGCCCCCGGCGAGCGGCGAAGTCGATCTCGCGCCGGACGACGGACAATGGACGCGGCCCGCGAAGGACTACGCGTCGACGCGATTCAGCGCGCTGAGCGAGATCAATACGACGAACGTCAGAAACCTGCGTCCGGTCGCCACGTTCTCCACGGGCGTCCTGCGTGGTCACGAAGCCGCGCCGATCGTCGTCGGCAGCACGATGTACGTGATCACGCCGTTTCCGAACGTCGTCTACGCGCTCGACCTCACGAAGCCCGGCCTGCCCGTCAAATGGTCGTTCAATCCGAAGCCCGAGCTCGCATCGCAGGGCGTCGCGTGCTGCGACGTCGTCAATCGTGGCCTCGTCTTCGACGCCGGGAAGCTCTTCTTCAATACGCTCGACGACCACACCATCGCGCTCGACGCAGCGACGGGGAAGCTGGTCTGGGACACCAAGGTGGGCGACATCAACCTTGGCGAGACGATGACCATGGCGCCGCTCGTGGTGAAAGGAAAGGTCCTCGTCGGCGACTCGGGCGGCGAGATGGGCATTCGCGGCTGGCTCAAGGCGCTCGATGAGAATTCTGGCAATGTCGCCTGGACCGCCTACCACACTGGTCCGGATAAGGACGTCCTCATCGGACCGAACTTCAAGCCGTTCTACGCGAAGGATCGAGGCAAAGATCTCGGCGTCGGCTCCTGGCCGCCCGACATGTGGAAGATCGGCGGCGGAACGATGTGGGGATGGATTTCCTACGACCCCGACCTCGATCTCGTGTTTTACGGCACGGCCAATCCCGGTCCGTGGAATCCCGAGGTACGGCTCGGCGACAACAAGTGGACGTCCACCCTCTTCGCGCGCAAGCCGGAGACGGGGGAGGCGGTCTGGGCATACCAACTCTCTCAACACGACGTCCACGATTACGACGGCATCAACGAGCAAATTCTCGTCGACCTTCCGATCGGCGGTCAGACACGCAAAGTCCTCATTCGCCCCGAGCGCAACGGCTACGTCTACGTCATGGACCGGACGAACGGTCAAGTCATCTCCGCAGAGCCGTACGGGTTCATCAACTCGACGGCAGGAGTCGACCTCAAAACCGGTGCGTTGCAGTACAACCCGGAGAAAGAACCGAAAGTCGGCGCGGTTGTGCGCGAGATCTGCCCCGCAGCGCCGGGCATGAAGGATTGGCAACCCTCTGCGTACTCGCCAAAGACGGGACTCCTCTACATCCCGCATCAGAATTTGTGCATGGACGAGGAGGGCACCTCGGCGAATTACATCGCTGGAACGCCCTACGTGGGCATGAACGTCAAGATCTACGCGGGCCCGGGCGGCAACCGCGGCGAATACTCGGCGTGGAATCCGCAAACCGGCAAGCAGGTGTGGGCGATCAAGGAGGACCTCCCGGTGTGGAGCGGCACGATGGTCACTGCCGGCGACGTCGCGTTCTACGGGACGATGGATGGCTGGTTCAAGGCGATCGACGCGCGCACCGGTGCGCTGCTTTGGCAATTCAAGACCGGCTCGGGGATCATCGGACAACCGATCACGTACAAAGGCCCCGACGGTCATCAGTACGTCGCCGTGCTCTCGGGTGTGGGCGGCTGGTCGGGCGCCATCGTCGCCGGCGGTCTCGACCCGCGCGATTCGTCCGCGGCGGGCGGCTTCGTCAACGCAATGCGCGATCTGCCGCAGAAGACCACCAAGGGCGGGATGCTGTACGTCTTCGGACTATGAGTCACGAGCCGAAGGGCATCGATCGGACGCGTGAGGTCTCGCGGTGGCAGGAGATCGTGCTCCTGCTCGTGCCGCTCGCCGTGTTCGTGATCGGCGCCGGCGGCGAACCCGTCGCCGCATCGTTGCTTGCGACGCCGACGACGCGCCGCCCAACGCTCCGCGTCTGCGCCGACCCGAACAACCTTCCGTTCTCCAACAGCGTCGGCCAGGGATTCGAGAACAAGATCGCCCAATTGATCGGAGACGAGTTGAACAGGCCGATCGAGTACACGTGGTGGGCGCAGCGCCGTGGATTCGTCCGCAACACGCTGAGCTCCGGCGCGTGCGACCTGGTCGTTGGGATATCGGCCGGCATGGAGATGCTCGCGACGACGCGCCCGTACTACAAATCGACCTACGTCTTCGTCTCGCGGCGCGATCGCCATCTCGGTATTCGCTCGTTCGATGATCCGACGCTCGAGCATCTCAGGATCGGTGTGCAGCTGATCGGCGACGATTTCGCGAACACGCCGCCCGCGCATGCGTTGGCCAACCGCGGTTTGTCGCGCAATCTCGTCGGCTACACCGTGTACGGTGACTATCGCGTCGCGAATCCGCCGGCCAGAATCGTCGACGCGGTCGCGCGGGGCGACGTCGACATCGCCGTCGTGTGGGGCCCGCTTGCCGGCTACTTCGCACGGCGCGCGCGTGTACCAGTCGACGTCGTTCCCGTCGCGCCGCCGGTCGACCTTCCATACCTGCCATTCGTGTTCGACATCGCGATGGGAGTGAGGCGCGGCGACTCGACGTTCCGCGCCCAGCTCGACGACATCATCACTCGGCGCCGTCCGTCGATCGACAGTCTGCTCGACGCGTACGGCGTCCCGCGCGTCGATGCGGCGACGGACGCATCGATGAGAAGGTGATGCTCGTGCCAATGCCAA
>DASVYG010000121.1:0-4239 GCA_036392315.1 Gemmatimonadaceae bacterium | reverse complement strand
CCGGCGTCGACGCAGCGATCGTTCATCGCACCGAGTCGGGCGAGATCATCGTGGAGCCGGCGAACACCGACGGCGAGCTCGCGCTGCGGCCGGGATGGCCGTCCATGTTTCGCGCCTACATCGGCGACGACGAACGCTACCATCGCTGCTTCGCCGGCGGCTGGTATCTCACCGGCGATCTCGCCCGGCGCGACGACGACGGGTACTTCTGGTTCGTGGGCCGCGCCGACGACGTGATCAAATCGTCGGGCCATCTCATCGGCCCGTTCGAAGTCGAGAGCTCGCTCCTCGAGCACCCGGCGGTCGCGGAAGCCGCCGTGATCGGCAAGCCCGATCCTGTCGCGGGCGAGATCGTGAAAGCGTTCGTGTGCTTGAAGAACGGCGTCGTGCCCAGCGACGGCCTCCGCCTCGAGTTGCTCGGCTTCGCGCGCAAGCGTCTCGGCGCCGCCGTTGCACCCAAGGAGATTGCGTTTCGCGACATGCTGCCGCGCACGAGAAGTGGAAAGATCATGCGGCGCCTCCTGCGCGCGCGCGAGCTCGGGCTCGCCGAGGGCGACGTCTCGACGCTCGAAGGTCCGGCACGATGACCGTCGTGGCCGCTGGAGTGGAGAACGCCGTGGGGGAATCGGCATCTGCGGCCGCGGTCGCCCCGACTGACACTGCTGGCGGCGAGCACGCGCTGCATCTGCTCCACGAGATGCTTCGCATTCGCCGCTTCGAGGAGCGCTGCGCCGATCTCTATAAAGAGGAGAAGATCCGCGGCTTCCTCCACCTGTACATCGGTCAGGAGGCCGTGGCGGTCGGCGTGATGCAGACACTCGGGCCGGACGACGCAATCGTCGCGACATACCGCGAGCATGGGCACGCGCTCGTGCGCGGCGTGAGCGCTCGGTCGATCATGGCCGAGATGTACGGCAAGCAGGAAGGGTGCAGCGGCGGACGCGGAGGGTCGATGCATCTTTTCGATGTAGCTACCCGGTTCTACGGCGGCAGCGCAGTCGTCGCCAACGGACTGCCGCTCGCGATCGGCCTCGCGCTCGCCGACAAGCTCCAGCATCGTGCGCGGGTCACCGCCTGCTTCTTCGGCGACGGCGCCGTTGCCGAAGGCGAGTTTCACGAAACACTAAACCTCGCCGCGCTCTGGCAACTGCCGGTTCTCTTTTGCTGCGAGAACAACCGATACGCGATGGGGACGGCGATCGAGCGCGCGCTGTCCGAGACCGACCTCGCGCTCAAGGCCGCTGCGTACCGCATTCCTTCGTGGGACGTCGATGGAATGGACGTCGAGGCGGTCGAGAGCGCCGCACGCCGAGCGGCCGCCGCCGTGCGGGCGGGCGAAGGCCCGCACTTTCTCGAGCTTCGCACCTACCGCTTCCGGGCGCACTCGATGTTCGACCCCGAGCTGTATCGAGACAAGACCGAGGTCGAGATGTGGAAGCAGCGCTGTCCGATCCAGACATTCACGGCAACACTCCGCCAACGCGGCGTGCTCGATGATGCGCGTCTTGCGACGATGGAAGACGAGGTGAGTCGCGAAGTCGACGATGCGGTCGCGTTCGCCGAGTCGGGCACGTGGGAGCCGGTCGAGACGCTGACGCGACACGTGTACAGCGAGCCGTCCGGCAAGGCAGCGCCATGACGACGTACCGCGAAGCAGTTCGCCAAGGCATCCGCGCCGCGATGATCGCCGACGATCGCGTCTTTCTGATGGGCGAGGACGTCGGCCGCTACGGCGGGTGCTACGCGGTCAGCAAGGGACTGCTCGAGGAGTTCGGACCGGAGCGCATTCGTGACACGCCTCTCTCGGAGTCGGCGTTCGTCGGCGCGGGAATCGGTGCCGCGCTTGGCGGCATGCGACCCATCGTCGAGATCATGACGGTGAACTTCAGCCTCCTCGCGCTCGATCAGATCGTCAACACGGCAGCGACGTTGCTCCACATGTCGGGCGGCCAGCTCAGCGTGCCCGTCGTCATCCGCATGGCGACGGGCGCCGGCCGTCAGCTTGGCGCGCAACATTCGCACAGCCTCGAGGGGTGGTACGCGCACGTCCCGGGACTCAAGGTTCTCGTGCCGGCGACGCTCGAAGACGCGCGCGGCATGCTTCCCACGGCGCTGGCCGACCCCGATCCCGTGATCATCTTCGAGCACGTGGCGCTCTACAATGTCGAAGGCGACCTCCCGGCCGACGCCGGCGCCGTCGCCATAGACCGGGCGGCGATTCGTCGGGCTGGTACCGATGTCACGCTGATCACGTACGGCGGACCGCTGGGACGCACGCTCGACGCAGCGGAGCAGCTCTCGAATATCGGCATCAGCGCCGAAGTCGTGGATCTCCGCACCTTGCGGCCACTCGACACCGAGACGATTCTCGACTCGGTGCGACGCACGCACCGTTCGGTGATCGTCGACGAGGAGTGGCGAAGCGGCAGCCTGTCCGCCGAAGTGAGCGCGAGAATAATGGAAGGAGCGTTCTACGATCTCGACGCGCCGGTCGCACGAGTATGCGGCGCGGAGGTCCCCATGCCCTACGCCCGCCACCTCGAACAGGCCGCGCTGCCGCAGCCCGCGGCGATCGTCGACGCTGCCCGCGCAGTGGTCGGTCGCTGACGCGGCGAGACTCCAATGACTTCGAATGATTCCGCGGCGCGAGTCCCTTCGAACGAGTTTCGCATGCCGTCACTCGGAGCGGACATGCAGTTCGGAACCGTCGTCGAGTGGCTGGTGAAGCCGGGCGACCGCGTGAAGCGCGGCGACGTGGTCGCGGAGGTCGAGACCGAGAAGGGAGTGTTCGAGGTCGAGATCGGAAATCCCGGCGTCATCGACGAGCTCACCGTCGCAAAGGGGGCCAAGGTTCCGGTCGGAACGGTGCTCGCCCGACTGCACGACGGCGCTACGCCGCACGACGTGGCCGCGCCCGTCGAGCCGCCACGCGTCGAGCGCGCACCGTCACCGCAGACGCCAGCCCCCGCCCAGCCCGCGACAAAACCAGTGGTGGCGACTTCCGCGGGGCACGTCGTCCGCGCATCGCCGCTCGCGCGCAAGATCGCCGAGGCGAAAGGCATCGACTTGACGAGTGTGGCGGGCACTGGACCTGACGGCGCGATCACGAAAGCGGACGTCGAGCGTGCCGTGGTTGCGCCATCAACGACCATTGGCGAGCCCGCAGCGCCCGAGCCGGTCACGCAACCAACCGCTCCGCCCACCAGTGAAGCGATGCTCGCGATGCGACACGCCGTGGCGAAAGCAGTGGCCCGCTCGAAGCGCGAAATCCCGCACTACTACCTGGCCGCGGACATCAACCTGGGTCGAATGTCGGCGTGGCTGGAGCTCCAGAACCAAGCCCGTGCGGTTACAGAAAGAATTCTCCCAGCCGCCGTACTGCTCAAGAGTGTCGCTCTCGCGCTGCGAAAGTATCCGGCGCTGAATGGATTCTGGACCGACGATGCGCACCAGCCCGCCACGGCGATCCACCTTGGCGTGGCGATCTCGCTACGCGGGGGCGGATTGATCGCTCCGGCGATTCACGACGCCGATCGTCTGTCGGTCGATGCGCTTATGCGTGCACTCTCTGATCTCGTGCGACGCGCGCGATCCGGTGGACTCCGAAGCTCCGAGATGACTGACGCGACGATCACCGTCTCGAACCTCGGCGACGAAGGCGCAGCGTCCGTCTTCGGGATCATCTATCCGCCGCAGGTCGCGCTCGTGGGGTTTGGAAAGATCAGCGAGCGGCCGTGGGCGGATGGTGGAATGCTCGGCGTTCGCCCTGTCGTAACCGTCACGCTCGCCGCCGATCACCGAGCGACGGATGGTCACTACGGCAGCCGCTTCCTTTCCGAAGTTGGTTTGCTGCTGCAGAGCCCGGAGTCGCTATGACGAGAGACGAAATCAAGAGTGCGGTGCTCGCCGCGCTTCGGCGCGTTGCTCCGGAGGTCGATCCGGCCAGCCTGCGGGGCGATGTCTCGATCCGCGATCAAGTCGACCTCGACTCGATGGATTTCCTGAACTTCATGCTCGAGCTCCACGCCGCGCTCGGCGTCGACGTTCCCGAAGCGTCATACAAGGACGTTGCGACGCTCGACGGGTGCATCGCGTACGTCGCGGCGCACAATCCGCAGGCGCTCGCCGTCAAGCACGGAGATCGGTGATCGATCGGCTCAACCGTCGAGATCGGTGGTTCGACTCGTCGAGCTCGCGTGCGGTTCTGCGTCGCAGAATGTCAGGCGATGCACGATGGCG
>DASVYG010000120.1:0-6461 GCA_036392315.1 Gemmatimonadaceae bacterium | reverse complement strand
TTCGCCCGAGAGCGCGGGCGCCCCTTCCTCGGGACGTGCGGCGGCTTTCAGTACGCCATTCTCGAGTACGCCCGCACAGTGCTCGGCTGGACCGACGCTGCGCACGCCGAAGACACGCCGGGTGCCGACCGCCTTGTCGTGACACCGCTCGAGTGCGCGCTTGTGGAGGCGCAGGGTACAGTGCGATTCCATCCCGGGTCGCGGCTGTGGAACGCATACGGTGCGCCCGAAGCCGTCGAGGTCTATCGTTGCCGTTACGGGGTCAACCCGGCAGTTCGAGCCGCACTCACGACTGGGCCGTTACGCGTGACGGCGGAGGACCTCGCGGGCGAGGTGCGCGGAGTCGAGCTGGAGGCGCACCCTTTTTTCGTGGCGACGTTGTTCCAACCGGAGCGCGGGGCGTTGCGTGGACAGGTGCCGCCGATCGTCGCGGCCTTCATCCGAGCCGCGGAAGCGCGGAGCCGGGTCGTCGCCGGTAAGCAACCGGGATGATAGTCAACAGAGTCAGCGGACACGGATAGGCGAGCCGGAAGAGGCACACCTGATGAACCCTGAGCGTGAAACCGACAAGGAATGGTCCCGCTATTATCGCGACGAGCGTCTGGGCGGTGTCGACGCCCTGCACGCTCGCTTCGTCCGACATCGGTATCCGAGGCATGCGCACGAGTACGCCGTCGTGGCTCTCGTCGAACGCGGCGCCGCGTCCTACTGGTATCGCGGCGCGCAGCATACGGCGCCAGCGGAAACCGTCTTCGTCATCAACGCCGGCGAGCCGCACACTGGGGATCCCGTCCTGGCCGATGGATATGTCTATCGTGTTCTCTACCCGACATCCGACTTTCTCTCACGATTCGCTCGCGAGCTCGGCGTCGGATCGGGGACGGTGCACTTCAAAGGAGCAGTGATCCAGGACCCGCGTCTGAGCGCCGCACTCTCCGCGTTTCATGAGCGGCTTGCGGCTCACGCACCCGCCGCGCAGTGCGAATCACTTCTGCTCTCCGCTCTCGCTCGTCTCGTCACGCGGTATGGCGATCCTCCCGGACATCCACGCGGTGTCGGATCGGAGCGCGTGGCCGTGACGACCGCGAGAGAGTTCATCGAGGAACATTTCGGCGAGGACGTGACGATCACGAAGCTCGCCGCACTGAGCGCCCTGAGTCCGTACTATTTCGCCCGAGTGTTCGAGCGCGAAGTCGGCCTTCCACCACACGCGTACCTGGAGAGCGTCCGTATTCGCAAGGTACGCGAATTGATCGATCGCGGTGCGACGCTCGCGTCTGCCGCCTACTCCGCCGGATTCGCCGACCAGAGTCACCTGACGCGACGCTTCAAGCGGATCGTGGGAATCACGCCGGGTCAGTACTCGAGACAGCTCGACCGTCGACCGATGCAGGATCCATAACATGTGACACGCGGACGCAGTCGCGACCAGCTCGAGGGATGTCAGTCGTGTTTGGCGTAGTCCGCGGCGCCCGCGAAATGGAGTGACACGTATGCCTCGCTGCCAACGACCCAAGAGTCGTGCCCGGGAGGAATGTAGAACATTTCGCCAGCGTGTAGCTCGATCACCTTGCCGTCGGACATTGCGGCGGTCGCGCATCCGGAGAGCACCATTCCAACATGCTCGACCATGCATTCTCGCTGACCGATTGCCTTCCCGACGTGCTCGGACCACCGCCAGCCCGGCTGGTAGGTCGCGCGACCGATCGTCATGCCTCCAACGTGTACCAGCTCAAACTTGCCCTTCTCGAAAGTGCGAACTTCGTCGGGTTGCTCGAAACGCTTCAAAACGACGTCTCCCATCGCGTTCCTCCTATGCCGCGGTGTTCAGTCTGAACGATGCGGAGCCGGACACGCGGCGTCTTGTAGGATCTTGCGTCGACCCCTCGGACGCGTCGGGATCAAAGGAGTTCAAGCCGACGCCCGACTTCGCTCGTATCGAACACGAATGACAGCCCGGCGTAACTCGGCGATCCGTAGTCGTCCTCTCCCACGAACCCGGCCTCGACCGTCGAATCCTCGAGCTTGGCGTGAAGGACGCCGACGAACGGACTCGTAACCGAGTAGACAAGAAACGTGGTACCGCGTTTCACACTGCAGCGAACGCCGTACGTCATGGCCGCACGCACATACACAACCGCTACGACTTCGAAGTCGACGAGAGCTCGCAGCCGTGCGCCCTTCTGAATGCTGAAGTCGTTCGTCGGTCTTTCGGACCCTTTCATACACTATCCGGCGACTAACGCTTTGAAGGTTGGTATCGACCGACGGCTCACGATGCGTCCGGATGCTCGTGCACCTTCGCGCCACTCAGCTGAACCCGGGCTACACGGCCGGCCCTCGGAGCAATCGCCGTACGAGAAAAAAGGTTGGCAATCCAACGAGCAGGCACGTCGCAGTCACGTGCACCGGAAGCAAGGCTCGGCCCCAAACGCAGCCTTCTGAGGCCGACCGCTGGCATGCTCGCCACACGAGCGCCAACGGGATGCCAGTGCCTACCGCCACGGCCGCGGCCGCGCTCAGCACGTACACGCCAACGCGTCGCATCAGATGAGTGACGATGTTCCCATTAGCTGATGAAGCGTCGTGATGAGCAACAAGTTCCGGCGGGCCGAGTTGCGCTAAGACCGCGCATTGGCGCCGCATGGGCGCTCGCTCGCTCATATTCGATTGGCGCGGCGCGAACCAGGAAGGTCAGCTCATCGGTGTCCACGACACACCGATCGAGCATTTCCGGCTTGCTGATTACGGCTCGCGGCGGTCCGGCGCAGATCGCGCGTTCTCCGGCGGCTCGCTTGCCAGGAGTTTCGTAAGGAATCGCTGATTCTCTCCGATCCGCTCCACCTCGATGGCAATCGCGTCGATGGCAAGCTCTAGCCGTGCCAACTGAGATTCCGCCAAGTCGCGAACCGCTCGAGGCTTCTCCTCCGCAACCCGCTCATCGACCGGTCGCGCGACGCTATGCCACGACGCCATCCCCTTCGAGGCCGCCAGCGCGACGACGGCGATGCATGCGACCACCGCGACGATTAGCACGAGTCACCCCTCAGCGATCGAAGCGGGTGCCGCCGCACGCACGGTCGCGTCGTTCGGGCTGGAACCGACGGCGCACAGCCAGCCCTTCGAAGGCTCCGTGTGCACTTCGACATTCGCGTATCCCGCGCCCTCGAGCGCCGCCCGGTGTTCATCCGCCGTCAGGTACTCCGCGCGCAGCAGACGCATCGCCGGGCGGTAGAGCCAATCCGCGCGCCGGCCGCGATACGCCTCGGCGATGAGAACGACGCGCCCACCCGGCTTGAGTACGCGCCGGACTTCGCGGAGATCGCTCTGCAGGTCGGGCCAGTAGTAGTGCGTCTCGACCGCCGTCACGAGGTCGAACGTCGCGGCGGGGAATGGGAGCGCCGAGACCGACGCCTGCTGGATACCCACGCGGCCTGCCTCGATCGCCGCGGCATTCACGTGCCGGGCAACGTCGACACTCGTGGCCGAATAATCGACGCCGAATACCCGGCCGTGCCAGGCGGCCTTCGCCATCGTGTCGATCGTTCTTCCGCCACCACAGCCGACATCGAGGATTGTGTCAGTCGGTTGAATCGACGCGTGGGCGAGTCCCCATTTCGTTAGACCGGCGTGGCTGAGATTCATGCTTCGCAGGAATAGTCGGCCCGGCAACCAGGTCGGCTTGCGACATTGCCGCACGAGCACGAACGCCGCCGCAGCCCCGACAGCGGCCTTCAATGCGAATCGTGCGGCCGCGACCATCACGGACGTTCGCCTCGCGCGAAGCGCTGGTTGATCCACGACGCGATTAGGTCGAGCACCTGCGGCGCAATGGTTTCATCGATTGTCGAGTACTCCGACGGAGAGCCGTTCGTCGCCGTCTGGAAGAGATGATTCAGGTTCGGAAGCTCGACGATTCGATAGTCCGTGTTGCCGGCGGCTTTGAGCGCCGCGTCGATGCCGCTCAGGTTCTCTCTGGCAGGTACCTGCGTGTCGAGCGTTCCGCCGAGCGCGAGCACGGGCACGTGAACGTTGCGAAGCGCGGTCCGCGAATCGTATCGAAGGAAGTAGCGCATCCAGGGATTGACCAATTTCGGAACCGCTTGGTCGAAGCGCGATGCAGTGGCGGCCCGCTGGTTCTCGGGCAGCGCCTCGATGATTTGCTGTTTGACCGCCAGGACGCGTGCGACGGCATCGGCAGAGTCTCGGGCGCCGGTGATGGCGCGGAAGAGTCGGCGATTGTTGTCGACCTGCGCGTCGAGCTGTGCGCTCGACAGACTGCTCGGCGCAAGCCGGCGAAGTTGTAGAAGACTCAGCGAGTCGCCGGCCATGCCAGGGCCGGCCATGAGGACGAGGAAGGCGACGTCACGCGTGCGCGCCGCGATCATCGGTCCGATCAGTCCACCTTCGCTATGTCCGATGATGCCCACGCGGTCGCGCGCGATGCCCGGCACGCGTTGGAGGAAGTGGAGTGCCGCCTCGGCGTCTGCGGCGAAGTCGGCGCTCGTCGCCGTCTCGAAGGTCCCGGTCGACTTGGCAAATCCGCGATCATCGTAGCGAAGCGACGCGATGCCGTGTCGCGCGAGATAGTCGGCGATCACGAGGAAGGGCCGATGGCCCAACAATGCTTCGTCGCGGTCTTGCGGCCCCGATCCCGTCACGAATACCACCGCCGGGAAAGGTCCGGACCCCTCCGGCATGATGACAGTGCCTGCGAGACGCACTCCGCCATCGGACGGCACCGTCACTTCCTCCGTGTGGTATGGATAGGGTGGCTTGGGATCCTGCGGGCGCCCGACCGACACCGATCCACCCGTGCTGCGGCCGAACGTCAGCGGGATCGAGACGCTGCCCTGCATGAACGTTCCACGCACCGAGTCACCCGCCGTCGTCATCACGCCGGAATAGCTGATGTGTTGTGCGGCGATCGTGAATGAGAGGGTGTCGCCGTGCGCGGCGACGGCCGCAGGCAACTCGACGCCGCCCTGATCGAGCACCTTCATGGTACCGTGCATGCCGCCCGTGGAGTCGCGGGCGATGACGAACGACAGCCGTTCCCGAAAGGCTCCACTGGCCAATACGCCTTGCCAGGTTCCGAGTGCGCGACCGCTGGCGTCGCTGGCGACCGGTGGCGTGGCTTGTAGCGCGCGCACAGCCCGCGGGATCATCACGATACAGGCGCAGACACACGCGACCCGAAGAAGGCGGTTTGACATGCTGCGTCCGGGGCTAGTGATCTGTGGCAGAAATGGTGCGGGCCGCGTCGACGATCTCGTCGAGGTTGGTGACGAGCGTGCTCCAGGCCGAGCGGCCGAACTTTTCGAGGAACGCGTCCTGCGCCTCCTGCCAAAACGGGAGGGCCTTGGCGATACGCGCGCGGCCTCGTCGCGTCAGGGCGGCCTCCTTGGCGCGACCGGTCGATCCTGCGGCGATCGTAATGAGTTGTTCCCGGCGCAGCGGCTCGAGCGCGCGATAGAGCGACGTGCGCTCGAAGACGAGCTCCTGCGCGAGGTGGCTCAACGCGACGGGTTGCTCGTGTCGCTCCAGCGCACGGAGGATGGAGAACTGCGTGTTCGTGAGGCCGGCCCGGGCGAGCCGACTGTCGTAGAGACGAGCGACCGACCGACTGGCGCGCCGGAGGGTACCGGCGGCGCACTTGGAACTTGCGGATTCCATGGGATGGGCCATTGGTGTGTATGCATCATTGACGATGTGTACGCATCATATGGCGCGGTACGGCGTCACACAAGTAGCAGTTCGGATCGCCGCGATCGAATCGGCTCGTGCTCGCTCAGCTGTCGGCGGATCCGCGGCGCGTGGCGATGAACCAGAAGGCCCATCCCGTGGCCGCGCCGGCGACGAAGCCCGCGCCGGGAAAGAAATCCCAGGTCCCGCGAGAGTCGAACGCGTGCAGATAGACGGGAAACAGGATGCCGCCCGCGAGCGTCGAAACGAGCGTAAGACTCCACCACGTGAACGCTCTCGTGTCGCGCAACACCACGGCGGCCGGCCAGAGAATGGCAAGCGTCGCCCCGTAGGCGAGCGGCGCGCCGTACACCAGAAGGATCGCGGCCAGGAACAGGACGCCGACGACGGGATTGATTCCGTCGGGCGCGGTACGAGGACTAACGAGCGCGCGCACGGCGGAGCCCAGCAACACGGCTAAGGGCGCGGCTAGCGGCGCCATGACGACCGCGCGCCCGAGCCTGGGCGTGCCACCTTGACGACTCACAATTGGCTACTCGGAGATTCTCTGGTGTAACGTGGGAACGACAAGGGAGTCGTCACGATTCGTCAGCAGTGGGCGCCGCGACTCGGACGTGGGTCGACATCGATGTCACTCCACGAATCAACCCGAGTACTCGTGTTCGAGTTTCCTCCACGCGTCTGACAGCGAGGATTCCCAATGGACAAGCACATCCCGTTTGGTGTATTCGCCGTCGCGTTCGCGGCGTTCGCAG
>DASVYG010000119.1:0-6198 GCA_036392315.1 Gemmatimonadaceae bacterium | reverse complement strand
CCCCCAGACGCCGTTTCAGACCGTCTTGCCGAGGACGTACTCGTCGAACGATGGCAGCGGCTTGATGAGCGGGCCGAGCAACTCCGCCGCTCGGGCGGCGGTCAACACGTCGGCGGGTTCGAGCTTGATGACGTCGGACGTCGATCGATCCGGCTCGAGGACGTCTTCGCGCATGAGTCGGCCGCGATCGTCGTACGGCCAGAACCACTGTTCGGCACTCTTGTACAAGTACATGTGATTCACGTCGGCCGTGATGCCTTTGAACTTGAGCATCTCGAGGAACAACTCACGCGACAATCCTTTCGGCAAGATGCCGAGCACCTTCGTTCCGAGGAGAGTTCCGCCCCAGACCTGCTGGTACGAGATCAGCTTCGATGCGACGAAGTTGTCAGCCACCGCGACCTGTTCGTCCTCGATGTAGAACACGCATTGGTTCGTCTCGGCCCAATTCCGATACATCGTCCGCACTTCGTCTTTTCCGTCAATGGTCATATCGACGCCGAGTGCGCGAATCGTGTAGATCGGATGGTCGGCCATCATCTCGTTGGTGAGAACGGCCTCATAGTTCCCCGAGAACTCGAGATGGCGATGCCGAGCGTAGCTCATGAGGATGTAGCGGTGCCGCCGGTTCGTAGTCACCTCGAGCAGCTTGTCGATGGCGATGTTGCACTTCGTGATGTCGAGGTTCAGCATTTGTGTCCGTGTCGGTGCGAGCGAGTCACTTGAGATATCCGCCAGCCGAGGTCTCGGCTGCCAGCGCTTCGGCGCGCGGGAGTAAGTCGGCTCCGGGTCCTGGGCCGGTGTATTTCCGCATCATGCCCCAGCAGATCATGGCGATGCCGACGTTGATCGCGGCGATGAGGATGACCTCGAACATCGCCGCGACGTGCTCCGGCCGCACGGGGTCTGGCGGGGCGGCGTAGATGACTTTGCGATGATAGATGGCGAGCGCGGCCAGGATGTAGATCGATGTAATGACGGCCCAGTTGAGCGTGGGAGCCCACGGCCGCGCGGCACGCTTCTCTGCTGTATTGTAGAACGTTTGAATGAGCCGGCGAGGTCCGACGTCGAGATACCGGTAGGCGACGAGCCAGTAAAGGAGGCCGTAGTAGTAGAACCAGTTGAGCGCGATCGATGCGACGAGAATGTGCAGCGAGATCTCGAAGATGTTGCGGAAGCGAACCCAATACCCGATCAGCTTCCCGAAGGACTGGGGATTGCGATTGAAGTAGAAGGCCAGCGGAAACGAGGACGAGAGCAATGCGATCCGTCCGCCCCAGTACCACAACTTGCTCTTGTAGTGGAGCGAGAGCGGCCCGCAGACGATCAGGTCCAACGAGACGACGATCAGATGAAACGTGAAGATCTTGATCGCCTGTCGATTGCCGAACAGTGGATTGAGTAGCTCTCGAGGAGCGCGGAATCCTTGGTAGGCCTGCCGTACACCGACCCACATTCCCCAGAGGAGGAGGATCGAATAGACGACAGTGATCGCGATTGCGTCGGGCGTCGCCGGCGACAGATCCATGGACCTTCCCCGCGGTACTGGAGCGGAAGGACGAAATCCTTCCAACGCTCGGGGGCGATTCGTCGACCGACCGGTCACGCATGGCGTCGTGTCGATTCCGGTGTCAGC
Source organism: Gemmatimonadaceae bacterium (assembly GCA_036392315.1). GTDB lineage: Bacteria > Gemmatimonadota > Gemmatimonadetes > Gemmatimonadales > Gemmatimonadaceae > JAQBQB01. Next base: position 4,562 of record DASVYG010000119.1, on the reverse strand, counting down.
TTCGCCGCAGGTCCCGGACAACACCGATGTAGCGATTTCCGGTGCGCGCGTCAAGACGACCACGCGTCATGCAATCTCCTGTCGAGCTGCGCCTGCATAGTACGTGATCAGCATTACTTTTTGCTCGAGGGTGAACGCGGATGGGGCGATAAGTATTCGTTCGTGTCCGCACCCAACTCTCCGACGTGACGACACCCATCGCACCTTCTCACGCCCCATGAACATCAATCACCGGCGTCTGATCGCCTCGTTCCTCGCCTCGGTGCCCCTCTCGCTTTCCGCCCAGGCCACTACATACACGGTGTATAACCACGACCGGCCTGCCGGGAGCATGGTCGTGTCGCGGACGGAAAGCGGCGACTCGCTACGCGTTCGGTACGTCTACACCGATCGCAACCGCGGTACGCGCATCGAAGTGCGGTATCACGTTCGCGGCGACTCGGTCCTTGGCATCGAAAGTCGGCCAGTATTGGCGAATGGGGACGCCGGTGAGCCCACCGCTCGGCTCGAGCTCGTCGGCGATTCGGTGCGGCGATGGTCACCGGCCCGGTCGACCGCGAGCAGAGCACAGGCGGGCGTCTTCTACACGCTGACGTTCAACCCCTTCGAGCAACTCCGTACGGCGAAGTATCTGCTGCGGCAGCCGAATCACTCCGCGAGGATCGCCGGCGACTCGTCGCTGCATCTCGACGTCGTCAAACAACTGGAGGTGGCGACGGCGCACGGCCGGGAGCATGTGCGCCTCGTAACCATTGAGAACGGCGAAGGCACGCCATCGATGCTGTGGCTCGACGACCACGACGATTTGTTCGCGACCGAAGTCAGTTGGTTCATGACCGTCAAACCAGGCGCGGAGCCCGCGCTGCCGACGCTTCGCAAGGCTGAAGCCGAGGTACGCAACGCCGCGGCCGAGGCGCTGAATGAGCGGATGCTCCAGCACACGAGCGGCGCGATCGCGATCACGAATGGCGACCTGTTCGACAGCGAGCACGGCGTCGTGCGTCCCAGGACAACGGTGATCGTTCGTGGCGATCGCATCGTTGCGGTGGGGCCGTCCGATTCGATAGCCGTTCCCGCCGGTGCCACCGTGATCGACGCGACCGGCAAAACGGTGATGCCGGGCATGTGGGATGTGCACGGCCATATGCAGACCACGAGTCAAAATCAAAGCGGCCCGATGCAGCTGTCGCTCGGCATCACCACGGTGCGCGACCTCGGCTCGGATCCAGACGTGGCGATGTCGAACCGCGACCGCGCGGCGGCCGGGAAGATCGCGGCTCCGCGAGAGATCCTGTCCGGCTTCATCGATGGCCCGGGCGCGTGGGCCGGCCCGACGCCGAACATCGTGCGAACCGAAGCCGAGGCGCGTGCATTCGTGGCGCACTTCGACTCGCTCGGCTACAAACAAATCAAATTGTACAACCTCGTGCACCCCGACCTCGTCCCCACGTTCGCCGCCGAGGCGCACAAGCGTGGGATGCGATTGAGCGGGCATATCCCGCGCGGATTGAGCGTGCCCGCGGCCATCGAGCTCGGGTTCGACGAAGTGAATCACGCGGCGTTCCTCTTCTCGACGTTCTACCAGGATTCACTCTACGTGCCGACGATGCGTGCGTATTCGCTCGTCGCCACCACCGTCGCGCCGAACATCGACGTGGACGGACCGGCGATGACGTCGTTGATCGCCGACCTCGCACGCCATCACACCGTGATCGACGGCACGTTCAGCGTCTGGATCGTGGGCGCCAAGACCGGAATCGCGCAGGCCGTCGGCGCCGGAGTGTCGTCGGATGCGCAGAAGAGCGACGCCAACTATCTGCGGCTGTTGCGGCGGTTGTACGACGCCGGCATCACGCTCATTCCGGGTACCGACGCGTACGGAAGCCTGACCTACGACACGGAGCTCGAGCTCTACGAGAAGGCCGGCATTCCCGCGCCGGCGGTTCTTCAGATGGCGACCATCGTTCCGGCGCGCGTAATGAAGGACGATCGCGATTACGGGAGCATCGCGGTCGGCAAGATCGCCGATCTCGCCATCGTGAACGGGAAGCCGGCTGACCATGTGCGCGACGTACGAAACGTCGAACGCGTGCTGCGCGCGGGACGGCTATACGACGCGCACGATCTTCGTGTGGCGAGCGGCCTGGCGGCGTACCTGAATCACACCGAGTGATCGCGCGTCACTGGCGCGCTACACGTCACCCCACGAGCCCGTGAGCAGGGCGCGCGTCTCGTCGACCGCGACCTGCCAGAGCGCGAGCATGTCCTCGTCGGATCGTTGATAGAGGCCGCCGTAATTGCCGTCGCCCAGATAGGCCCGAAGTGAAACCGGGTCGAGCACGCGGACTTTGGCGAGATCGACCATCGCTCGCTGCGTCGTGGGGACGTCGCCCGGGTTCGGCAGTCGCGTCCAGGGGAAATTCTCCATCCACGATCCGTGTGACGCGACCGGGTCGATCGCCTGCACCTTGGCCCACGTTCGTGGCGCGTTCCACCAGTTATGGAATACGACGCGACACGACGCGTGATCGGCGGCCCACTCTTGCGCGAACTGCTGCACGGCGCCGTTGCCTCCGTGACCGTTGACGATCAGGATTCGCCGAAAGCCGCTGTGCGCCATGCTGTCGAGAATGTCGCGAACGACATTGAGGTGGGTCTCGACGCGGAGCGAGATCGATCCTGGAAATTCTCGAAAGTATGGCGTGACGCCGTACGCGACGACCGGGAACACCGGAATGCCGAGCGGCTCGGCCGCCTCGGCCGCGACGCGCTCGGGAAGGATGCAGTCGACGGTCAGCCTGAGATAGCTGTGCTGCTCGGTGCTGCCGAGCGGGAGCACGCAACGATCGTCGTGCTCCAGGTATTTCTCGACCTGCATCCAGCTCATGTCGGCGATGCGCACGCTGAGTCCTCGATAGCCCGTTATACGGACGCGACGATTCGTTCGACGCCGCTTCGTCGGCCGCAATACAATAGAACGGAAGCCGGGCCGTGGCGGAATGGGAGCGATGGCCGAGCGTCAGATCGCTCGGCTGTCGTACGCCCAATGGAGCAGCGCTTGGCGCTGGCGTCGACGACAGTCGAGGTCGAGCGGCATGCACCCGGCGCGAACTTGCGCGACGTGGCGAGCCATCTGTCGCCAGCGACGAATCTGACGCTCGTCGTCCATGGATCGCCGCCCCATGTAATAGCGACAGTACCATTGGAACCAGCCGCGCGGATCCTCGTGGTAGATCCAACCATTCTTTCGCCAGACCGACAACGGCTGCGACGCGTTCACGCCAAAGAAATTGAGCGACGCGTCACGCCGCTGCGGCGAGAGCTTCGCTCGGCGAAACCAGCTCGCGGGAAATTCGTCGCGACAATCCGTCATGTATTTCCCGCCGAACACGCCGAGCGCGAGCATCTCGGGCGGCGTGAGCTGAGGCGCGAACCCCTCAGCGAAGTTGCGACCGATCGGCTCGACGAGCTGGTAGGTGTAGCCGCGCTGCATCCGATCGTTGACTGTGATCCGCTTCGTCTTCACGTCTCTGGTTGGCGCCGTTCGCGCGCGAGGAGGCGGCCAAGGACAGACGATGCAACCAGTGCACCAAAGAACGCCGGGACGCCGGTGAGGACGGGCCAAAGCACGACCGACAGTGCCGCGGTCCGCCAGAAATCGACTGCGCCCCAATGGCTGGCCGCGGGTCCCTCTATTGCGAGAGCGAAGGCACCGAGCGCCACCGCGCTGGCGGCATGACGTGCCGCTCCGACGTTCGTGCTGTCAGGACGGAGCCGTTCATAGGCAACATGGCTCGCGAACGCGATGAAACTGAGCACCCAGGCGGACAATCGCCAGGCGTTCCGCGTTTCGATCGAGTGTGCCGAGCGCGCGAGTCCAGCGGTTCCGATGCCGATCACGATGTACGCGATCGCGACGACGAGCGCCGCAGCGAGCCAATTATCGCGGGCGGATGCCTTCATCCGTTCGACCACACACACAAAGCGACACCCAAGAGAGATCTCTAAACAACGACAGAATCCGTTCGCAGCCTACGAGGTTCAAGGTACGTCGCACGCGAGTCCAATAGAATGCGGCGCGGAAGCTATCGCCATCTGGTTGACATTGTCTAGCTGAGCGGCAGCTTAGGTGATCCCCAGCGGAGCCGAGATGGCCGTCCCAGTGCTTATCACCGAAGGCAACGCGGTGATGGTGGAGCGCGGCACGAGACGCGGAAACGTCGTCGCCTGGGTCAAGCGCCGCGTCACCGACGCCGGCGACGGAGAGGAGGCGCGGCACCGCAAGGCACAGGTCGTTGTCGCATCGATTCTTGTCGTGCCGGCGGGCCTCCTCTGGGGCATTCTGTATTTCGTCTTCGGGGAGCAAGGCGCGGCCGCGATTCCGTGGTTCTATTCCGTCTTCACTTTCCTCGATCTCCTCTTCCTGCTCCAACTGCGACGGTACACGTTGTTTCGTCGCGCGCAGCAGCTGCTGCTCCTGGCATTGCCGTTCGCCCTCCACATCGCCCTCGGGGGATTCGTCGGGTCGAGCTTCGTGATCGTCTGGGGTTTTCTGTCCGTGC
>DASVYG010000118.1:0-9785 GCA_036392315.1 Gemmatimonadaceae bacterium | reverse complement strand
CCCAGCGCGGACCTCAAGGTGTTTCTGGTCGCCGATCCATGGGAGCGCGCGCGTCGCCGCTTGATTCAACGCCTTGGACGGTACCCCAACGACGATGAGATCGCCGAGGAGACCGATCTCATCGTTCACCGCGATGCCAAGGATGCGACGCAGACCGTTCAATCGACGGACGCCGTGCTGATCGATACGACCTCCCTGACCCAGGAGGATCAGGTCGAGCGGATCGTGGCCCTGGCGCGGGCCGTAACTCAGCGTCCCAGCGACACTTCGGCAGTTGACGACGGCTCCGCGAACATTTAACTTTGCAGGTTCGCACCGGTGTCACCTGGCACCGCCTTTTTCCGTCAACCGCCAACCTCGTCGCGGCGAGCCTAAACATCCGCGTTGGTTCAGGAGATCACACTTTCCGTATGCCAGAGCTCGAAACCCCAACCGCAACCGGCACGGCCACTGAGCGCGAAAAGCGCGATGCGCAGCGCGCCCAGCTTCGCCCGCTTGCCAACCGTCGACCCGAGCTGTACGACGAGGACGAATACTCGTCGGCCGAATACGAAACCATGATGGAGCTCTACAACGGCACGCTCGCGTCGATCGACGAGGGCGAGATCGTGAAGAGCACCGTGCTGGCCATTCGCGACAACATGGTCGTCCTCGACATCGGCTTCAAATCCGAGGGCAGCGTTCCACTCGAGGAGTTCAAGGACCATCCGGACTTGAAGCCGGGTGACGAAGTCGAAGTCCTGCTCGAGCACCTCGAGGATCAGGAAGGCTCCGTCGTGCTTTCGAAAAAGAAAGCCGACTTCATGCGCGTGTGGGAGAAGATCCGCGTCGCGTATGAGACGGACCAGCCGGTCGAAGGCACGCTCGTCAAGAAGATCAAGGGCGGCGTGGTCGTCGACCTCATGGGCGTCGACGCGTTCCTCCCGGGATCGCAGATCGCGCTCCGCCGCGTGCCGAACATCGACGAGCTGCTCGGGCAGAAGTTCGAGTTCAAGATCATCAAGCTGAACAAGCGCCGCCGCAACATCGTCGTCTCGCGCCGAGTGATCCTCGAGAACGAGCGGGCGGGCAAGCGCGAAAAGTTGATGAAGGAGCTCGAGAAGGATCAGGTGCGGAAGGGCATCGTCAAGAACATCACCGATTTCGGAGCGTTCATCGATCTCGGTGGCGTCGACGGCTTGCTCCACATCACGGATATGTCGTGGGGGCGCATCTCGCATCCGTCGGAGATGGTCGCGATCGGGCAGGAGCTGGAGGTCAAGGTCCTCGACATTGACTGGACCAGAGAACGGATCAGCCTCGGACTCAAGCAGCTCCAGAGCTACCCGTGGAAGGACGTGGCCGAGAAGTATCCGGTCGGCACGCGTGTCACGGGCAAGGTGGTCTCGATCACGAACTACGGCGCCTTCATCGAGCTCGAGCCGGGCATCGAAGGCCTGGTGCACATCAGCGAGATGAGCTGGACGCGCAACGTCCGTCATCCGTCCAAGCTCGTCTCGATCGGCGAAACGATCGAAGCGGTCGTGCTCAAGGTCGATCCGAACGAAGAGAAGATCTCGCTCGGCATGAAGCAGACGGAGCAGGATCCATGGATGGTGTTGCCGCTCAAGTACCCGGTCGGCACGCGCATCTCGGGCAAGGTCCGCAACCTCACGAGCTTCGGCGCGTTCGTCGAGATCGAGCCGGGCATCGACGGTCTCATTCACATCTCCGACATGAGCTGGACCAAGCGCGTGCAGCATCCGTCGGAAGTCGTGAAGAAGGGCGATACGGTCGACGTCGTGATCCTCAACATCGACAGCGAGAACAAGCGCATCAGCCTTGGCCTCAAGCAGGCGGAGGAAGATCCGTGGCTTCGCATCGGTGAGACGTATCCGGTCGGCACGGAGCTCACCGGCAGCGTGGTTCGCTTGATGGACAAGGGCGTGGTCGTCGATATCGGCAATGACATCGAGGGCTTCGTTCCCCTGTCGCAGCTCAACATGAGCGGCAAGCCGGTCGAGAGCCCGGCCGACGTCGTGTACGAGACGATGCGCCTCGAGATGCGCGTGCTCGAAGTCGATCCGATTCATCGTCGGATCGTCCTCGGCGTCACGAACATCCCGGAAGATCAACCGCCGCGTCCGGAAGAGCCGCCCAAGATCATCCCGATGGAGTCGGAGCACGACATGGGATATCCGCCGGTCGACATGTCGGTGTTGGATTCCGCCGAGTAGATCGGGCGGCGAATCTAATCAGCAATGCGACAATGCCCCGGCGAGATTCGCCGGGGCATTGTCGTCGTCGGGGCTCAGCGCTATTGCTTGAAGCGCTTGGGCGCCGACCAGTCGAGCGTGTCGACGTTGCCCGTCGTGGGCTCGTACACGACCGCTCGCCTCCACACATACATCGCCTCCCCTGGGGAGCGCGCCACCACGAAATACAACCCCTGACAGGCGCCACGCGAAGCGACGAGACTCCGGACGGAGTCCGCGCTCGGAATAGCTTCGTACGCGTTGCCCGCGAGACTAAGCTCAACCCAGCCACGTGGGTAGGTGTTCGTCGCAAACAGTGCGCACGGGCGTGCGATGGCATGAACGCGTCGCAGCAGCGAGGCATTGATCGCCATGGATGGAACAGTAGCGATCGATCGACTTCGCTTCAGGTGATCGACGTTCCATGTCAGCACGGCCAGCCAAGTGAATAGCGCCTGCCGCCGAAGCTGAGAGGGCAGCATGACGATCAATAGCGCCGACGCCCCGATCAGGGGGACGAGCGCCTTTAGCCGATCGTAGTGATAGGTGGTCGCGTGCTGAGCGAGCAGCAAGTTCTCCGACAACGGAAGCACTGCCGCGAGCAGTAGCGCGACTATCCATCCCGGCGGACGCCGACGAACGACAACAAGGTACGTCGCGACGACCGCACCGGCGAAGAGGAGAAAGGCCCCGAAGGACTCGACGTAGCCGAACGCCAATGCGACAAGCGAACCATGTGGCGTCGACCGGGCCCCGGCACGCGCGCGCAGCGCGTCGAGCAGCGGTGAGAGCCCAAGAACCCACGCGAAGTGCGCGACAAAAACCAATCCGGACACCGTCTCGGCGAGCAAGAGTGCGAGGGCAATTCTTCGCAGTGGATGGCCCGCGGTGTGTCTCGCGCGCCACCAGCATATCCCGGCGATCGAGGCAGTCGCGAGGTACCCCGCCCATTCGGTCGCCGGACCCAATGCGCTGCATGCGACGAGCACGACGACGTCACGGCGGCGAATCGGAACTCCGCTTGCGGCACATCGGAACACGCGTGCCGCCATCACAAGCTGCACCAACCAGAAGACCTGAAAGAGAGAATGGTGCCAGTATACGATTCCGTGCGAATACAGCGCCTCGAATGTGAAGAGGTATGAGGCTGCTGACAGCATCACAATCCACGCGCGAGTGTGCGGATCGACATCGAGCGCATTCGCTGCTTCCATCACGAGGAGGGCCAGCAGCAGCGTTGCGACAAGGTGGATCCCCATGTTGAAGACCATGAGGTGATCGACGTTTGGCGCCAGGTGGGTCAGGCGGAAGAAGGCCCACGGAGCGATGAAGCCGAGAGGAGGAAACGATGTGTAGTAGTAGACGCCGCCGGGCCCGCGCACAGAGGCACCGAAGGGAACGTCGCGATCGAGCGGGCGCCCGAGCGTGACGATCGGCAGAAATCGATGCACCGACGGCGGCGTCTGGTTCATCGCATCGACGGTCAGCAGCACGTGGTACGAGGCTTCGATATTGGCCACGATCCGATCGTCTCGCTGCCACCATCGTATGGCGGCGGACGCGACGAACATCAGAAGGATCGGCAGAAGAAACCGGCGAAAGCGGACTTGAACGTGGTCGTCTGCTTGCATGACAAGAAGACGATCGACCGGCCTGTACCGTCCCATGGACTCCTCTCTGGCACGCAGTGCGGCCACGCGTACGCCCGCCGCTTTTCGCCGCCGCCCCAGCCGTCGCAAGAGAACATTCAGGCTGACGGAGATGCCGAGCCGAGTCACGACGGGCGGGCGGCATCGATGGCAAAAAGCGGTAGTTGCTAGGGGCGCGAGCCCTGGCGCTAGAATCGCCGCACCTGCACGGATAGGTTCCAGCCCTATGACCATGCGAGACAAGCTCGACCTCCTCGAGCGGCGGATCGCCGAGTCCGAGCAGGGCGGCGGCGCGAAACGGGTGAAGGCACAACACGCCAAAGGCAAGTTGTCCGCGCGTGAGCGCCTGGATCTCCTGCTCGACGAAGGTTCGTTCGTCGAGTTCGACCGATTCGTCGTCCATCGCTCGCACGACTTCGGGCTCGAGGACGAGAAGTATTACGGCGACGGCGTCGTGACCGGGTACGGCCGCATCGAGGGGCGCCTCGTCTACGTGTTCTCGCAGGACTTCACGGTGTTCGGCGGCTCGCTCTCGGAGTCGTTCGCCGAGAAGATCTGCAAGGTCATGGATCTCGCCGTGCGAAATGGTGCGCCGGTCATCGGTCTCAACGACTCGGGTGGCGCACGGATCCAAGAAGGCGTCGTGTCGCTCGGCGGGTATGCCGACATCTTTCTGCGCAACACGCTCGCATCGGGCGTGATACCGCAGATCTCCGCGGTGCTCGGCCCGTGCGCCGGCGGCGCGGTCTACTCTCCGGCGATCACGGACTTCATCTACATGACGCGCGGCACGTCGTACATGTTCGTGACGGGACCGAACGTCGTGAAGACGGTCACGCATGAAGACGTTACGATGGAGCAGCTGGGCGGTGCGGACACGCACGCGGCGACGTCCGGTGTCGCACACTTCGTTCACAACTCCGAGCCGGCGTGCATCGCCGCGATTCGCGAGTTGTTCCGCTACATCCCGCAGAACAACGTCGAGGAGCCACCGCGCGGGCGAGGCACCGATCCACGCGACCGTCGCGACGAAGCGTTGCTCGACGTTGTCCCCGACAACGCAAACAAGCCGTACGACATGCACGACGTCATCCGTCGCATCGTCGACGACGGCGAATTCTACGAGGTGCAGAGCGAGTACGCGCAGAACATCATCTGTGGATTCGCCCACCTCGGCGCGTTCAGCGTCGGCATCGTCGCGAATCAGCCCGCAGTGCTGGCCGGGGTGCTCGACATCAGCGCATCGCTCAAGGCGGCGCGCTTCATCCGCTTCTGCGACGCCTTCAACATTCCGATCGTGACGTTCGAGGACGTGCCTGGCTTCCTCCCCGGCCTGACGCAGGAGCACGGCGGCATCATCAAGCACGGCGCGAAATTGCTGTACGCGTATTGCGAGGCGACGGTCCCAAAGCTCACCGTCATCACACGCAAGGCCTACGGCGGTGCGTACGACGTCATGTCGTCGAAGCACATTCGCGGCGACTACAACGTCGCGTGGCCGACCGCGGAGATCGCCGTCATGGGTCCCAAGGGCGCCGTCGAGATCCTTTTTCGCAAAGACATCAACGACAGCGACGATCCGCAGCAGGCGACCGACGCCAAGATCGAGGAGTATCGGGCCAAGTTCGCGCACCCGTACGTCGCCGCCGGTCGCGGATACGTCGACGACATCATCGACCCGCGAGATACGCGACCACGGCTGATCGACGCGCTCGAGACGCTGCGAACGAAACGGGACCGCAACCCGCCGAAGAAGCACGGGAACATCCCACTCTGATGTCGGCGCGCTGATGTTCACGAAGGTGCTCATCGCCAATCGCGGCGAGATCGCGCTCCGAATCATTCGCGCCTGCCGCGAGCTCGGCGTGTCGTCCGTCGCCGTGTACAGCGACGCCGACGCCCGTGCGCCGCACGTTCGCGAGGCGGATGAAGCGGTGCATATCGGCGCGCCGCAGTCGGCCGAGAGCTACTTGCGTGGCGAACGAATCATCGACGCGGCGCTTCGGCTCGGCGCCGAGGCGATTCATCCGGGCTATGGATTCTTGTCGGAGCGCGAATGGTTCGCGCGCGCGGTTCGCGAGGGCGGTCTCGTGTTCATCGGCCCGCCGGCGGAGGCGATCGCCGCACTGGGAAGCAAGACCGCCGCGCGCGCGCTCGCGGTTGCGGCGAACGTCCCCGTCGTGCCGGGAACGATCGAGCCGCTCAACGACGCGGCCGAAGCGCGCGCGGTCGCCGATCGGTTCGGCTACCCGGTGCTGCTCAAGGCCGCTGCCGGCGGCGGCGGGAAGGGAATGCGTCTCGTTCGCGACGCGAGCGAGATGGAGGCATCGCTCGACGCCGCGCGGCGCGAATCGAAGAACGCGTTCGGCGACGACGCGGTGTACGTCGAGAAATACATCGTCGGCCCGCGACACGTCGAGATCCAGGTGCTCGGCGACCACTTCGGTACGATGCTGTCGCTCAACGAGCGCGAATGCTCGGTCCAGCGTCGCCATCAGAAGATGATCGAGGAGGCGCCGAGCGTCGCCGTGACGCCGGACCTTCGTCGCGCCATGGGAGACACGGCGGTGCGCGCCGCGCGCGCCGCCGGCTACGTCAATGCGGGCACGTGCGAGTTCCTGCTGGATCGCGACAGCAATTTCTACTTCTTGGAGGCGAACACGCGTCTCCAAGTCGAACACCCGGTCACGGAGCTCGTGACCGGCATCGATCTCGTACAGTGGCAGATTCGGATTGCGGCCGGCGAGCGCTTGCCGTTCAAGCAGGAAGACATCGTGCCGCATGGCTGGGCGATCGAGTGTCGCATCACGAGCGAGGATCCGGCGAATGGATTCTTGCCGTCGACGGGAAAAATCTCGTACTTGCGCGTGCCGGCCGGTCCCGGCGTCCGCTGGGATGGCGGCATCGAGGTAGGCAGCGAGATCGGGCTCTACTACGATCCGTTGCTCGCTAAGCTGATCGTCCATGCGCCGAATCGCGAGGCCGCCATCGACCGCATGCATCGCGCCCTGCTCGAGCTGACCATCGAAGGCGTGGACTCGTCGCGAGATTTTCAACTGCGCGTCATGGAAGACGCCGAGTTCCGCAGTGGCGCAATCGAGATTCAGTGGCTGGAGCGACGACTCGACTCGCTCACGCACGTGGAGCCGCCCGCCGAGCTCACGCGAACCGCGGCGATCGTCGCGGCGCTCATGGCCGATCGCGACCGACGCACCGCGGTCCGTCCAACGACGCCGTCGAGCGGCGCGCCGGGCCAGGATGCATGGACGCGCGTCGCACGGATCGAGGGTTTGCGGTGAGCTCCGTCGAAGTGACGATCGAGCGAATCGCCGCGGGCGGCGACGGGATCGCGCGTGCCGACGGCGTCGTCGTGTTCGTGCCGCGCACCGCACCGGGCGATCGTGCGTTGGTGTCACTCGATACGCGCAAGCGCTTCGCCCGGGGAACCGTCGAGAAGCTGCTCGCGCCGTCCGGCGACCGCGTGCAACCGCTCTGTCATCATTATCGAGTGGACAAGTGCGGCGGATGCCAGCTCCAGCACATCAAGTACGACGCGCAGCTCGAGGCCAAACGCGGCATCATTCGCGACGCGCTCACGCGCATCGGGAAGCGCGCCGTCGAGCTGCCCGACATCGAGGCGAGCGAAAAGCAGTGGCGGTATCGACGGAAGCTCACGCTCGCGCTTCGCCGGCACGGCGACGAGGATTGGGTGATTGGACTACATCCCTATGACGATCCCGTCGGCGTGTTTCAGCTGACGGATTGCCCGATCACCGACGATCAGGTCATGCAAGTGTGGCGACAGATCATGGAGGCGCGACACTTCTTTCCGCCCGGAGACGAGCTGCGCGCGTCGGTCCGCGTCGCGGAGGACGGCGCCGTCGTGGTCGTGGAAGGAGGGAATGCGTGGTCCGAGCGTGCCGCGTTCTTCGCGGCCGTCCCGACGGCAAGCGCGTTGTGGTGGAGGCCATCCCATCGCGCGCGCATGCTCGTCGCCGAGCGAGGCGCTTCGCGCGCGAGTGGCGGCGCATCGTTCGCGCAGGTCAACGCCGAAGTCGGACGCGCGCTTCACGAATACGTATTGGACCGGGCGATGTCGCATCGGCCGGAGCGCGTGATCGATGCCTACGCCGGCTCGGGCGCGACCGCCGTTCCTCTCGCGCGTTCGGGTACGCACGTCGTGGCGATCGAATCGGATCGCGACGCCGTGGCGCGCTGCGCGGCGTTGCTCCCCGAAGGTTCGCGAGCGGTCGCGGGGCGCGTCGAAGACCTCCTCGGCGAGGCGCTTCCTGCCGACGTCATTCTCGTGAACCCGCCGCGCACCGGCGTGCACGAAGCGGTGACGACCGTGCTGCAGAATGTCGCGCCCGCGCCGCGCGCAGTGATCTATGTGAGCTGTGACCCCGCAACGTTGGCGCGCGATCTCTCGCGCATGCCGCGCTACCGAATCGCGTCGCTGCGTGCGTTCGACATGTTCCCGCAGACGGCCCACGTCGAAACGGTCTGCGAGCTCGTGCCGGAGGCCGCGTGAAGTACGTCGTGCGCATCGGCAGCGAGGATCACGAGGTCGTGCTCGACGGTGACGGCGTGCACATCGACGGCGACGACGTGGCAGCGCACGTCGTCCCGATCGACGGCACGCCGATTCGAATGATCACGATCGGCGACGAGGTGCACCGGGTCGTGGTCCGACCCGGCGCATCGCGCGGGCTCTACACACTGTGGCTCGACGGATATCGATTCGAAGTCGAGGCGCTCGACGAGCGCACGCGCGCGATTCGCGAGCTGTCGGGAGCGTCGGCGGGTCCGACCGGACCGGCGCCGCTCGTCGCGCCCATGCCGGGTCTCATCGTGCGCGTCCACGTCCAGGTCGGCGATCAGGTGCAGGTCGGCCAAGGCCTGGTCGTGATGGAAGCAATGAAGATGGAGAACGAGCTGCGCGTGCAAGCCGGAGGACGCGTGCGGAACGTGCTGGTCGCCGCCGGCGCCGTGGTAGAGAAAGGCGCTTTGCTGATCGAGCTGGAGTAGCGCGGGCAATCACGTCGGCCATGGAGGAGAGAGTATGCGCCAGAAATCTCTGATCGTCGCCGGTCTCATTGCCGCGTCCGCGCCGCTGCGCGCTCAACAGCCGCCGTCAACCGACATTTTTCTCGCCCCGCTCTCCATCGAGAATGGGCGGCCGGTCATCGGCGCGCCGTTCAACGTCACGAACCGCCCCGGCTACGACAATCAGCCCTCATTCACACCCGACGGTCAGGCGTTTCTTTTCACATCGACGCATGACGACGCCCAATCGGACATCTACCGCTACGACCTCGCGTCGAAGCAGATCACGCGCGTCACGACCACGCCGGAAAGCGAGTACTCGGCGACCGTGATGCCGGGCGGCCAGCGATTCTCTGTCGTGCGCGTCGAATCAGACTCGACGCAACGCCTGTGGAGCTTCGCGCTCGACGGCTCCGATCCGAAGCTCTTGCTCGAGAGGGTCAAGCCCGTCGGTTACTACGCGTGGATCGACGCCAACAATGTCGCGCTTTTCGTGCTCGGAAAGCCCAACGCGCTCGTGCATGCGGACATTCGAACCGGTCAAGCCGACACCTTGTCTCGCGACATCGGCCGATCGCTGCAGCCGCTGCCGAGCGGCGGCGGCTTCTCCTTCGTTGCCCACGTCGATTCGGTGTCGAGCGTGAGGGTCGTGCAGTGGCCGGCGAATTCGCGTCGCGCCGAGGTCGCGCTGCCGCGCGGCGGCGAGGACTTCGCTTGGGTGACGCGCGATCTCCTGCTGGCGTCCTCCGGATCGAAGATTTTCTATTGGCGCCGAGGCGCGCACGCCATGGTCGACGCCGCCGATTTCAGCGAGGCCGGCCTTGGCAGCATCACACGTCTCGCGGTGAGTCCCGAT
>DASVYG010000117.1:0-42077 GCA_036392315.1 Gemmatimonadaceae bacterium | reverse complement strand
AATTGTGTTTCCCGCGTACTGCGTGGTGCCGTTCAGGAAATCCCGAAAACGAAAGTGTGAGAGCGTGTATGCCGTGGAGATCGACACCGGACCGAGGTTGGCGCCCAATCCAACTTCGGCGCCGCGACGTCGCGTTCGACCGGCGTTTCGGTAATAGGTCCGACCGTTTCCCCCAGGTACCTCGAAGGGAATCAGCTCGTCGCGAACCTCGGTGTCGAACAACGCTACGTCGTACTGCACGCCGTACGGCGCGACACCCTTTGCTCCCGTCTCGTACGTCGTCGAGTACTGCGGCTTGAGGTCGCGGTTCAAACCGGCGCTCCCATCCGCCTGATTTCCGAGTTCAGTCGTGGTCGGCGTCTCGAACGCCGAGCCAACATTTGCGTAAAGGGAATGGAATGGCGACAACCTCGCCGCCAACCCGAGCATGGGACTCACGGCGTGCAGCGTTCTCGTTCCCGAGTCGTCGCGACCGTCGCTGAGAAAATGGTCGCGCACCTCGAACCGCACCTGATCGGCGCGGACGCCGGCAGTGCCGCGCCACCGACCGCGTTCGAGCTCGTCGCGCACGTACGGGCCGAGACTCGAGACCAACTCTCGCTGATCGAGCGTGAGGTTGCCCTTCTCTTGCGGTAGCGACGGGCAGCTGGCGTTCGCCGTTGGAACGGCGTTGCAGTTCACCCAATTCTTCCGCGCGTCGTTGAGCCACTGCGCGTCGGCACCGACGCTGACGCGATTCTGAAGCGCACCACCCCCGAGCGGAACCGTGAGACGGGCCGCCGCGCCGCCCTGACGCCGGTCGACGCCGACGACGGCGAACGTGAGCGGGTTGAACAAGGTGCGCGTTCCTCCGTAGACCTGCCCCGACAGCTCGCCATCACCCGCCATCGTTCGGCGTGCCGACAAGCCCAGTTGCACCTGGTGCACCATCTTCCGCGCCTTCTTCTGCACCGACAGGGCGTCCGCTTGCGACGGATCCGCGTTGAACTGCGCCGCGGTCAGTGCGCCGGGATTCTCGGCGAGCGGCATGTCGAGTCCCAATCCAACGAGTCCGATTTCCGTCGCGCCGACGTTGGTCACGGCGTGCGCGAATGCGTTCGTGAGTTGCTGATGCGAGTAGGCGCGAGAGCCGTCGGAGTGCGTTCGTCCCAGGTTCCCTTCGTACGACGTGGCGCCCATGGTTCCCCCGAACAGCCCGA
Organism: Gemmatimonadaceae bacterium; assembly: GCA_036392315.1. Classification (GTDB taxonomy): domain Bacteria; phylum Gemmatimonadota; class Gemmatimonadetes; order Gemmatimonadales; family Gemmatimonadaceae; genus JAQBQB01. The sequence goes on along the minus strand of DASVYG010000117.1, from coordinate 40,878 downwards.
CAAACCGCTGCTGCGACGCGCTGCGCACCGGGTTGGCGTCCGGACCGGTCCACGTCCGTGCCTGCAGCGCGAACGGAACCGCCGGCGCGGCACCCGAGCGGAGGTCGATCACGCCGCCGGCCGCGTTGCCATACAGCGACGCAGCGGCACCGCGGATGACCTCCACTCGGTCGACCGATTCGAGATCGAGATAGTCGATCGGCGTCTGGCCGTCGGGCAACGTCAGCGGCATGCCGTCACGTAGAATTCGAATGCTTCGCGCGCCGAATTGAGACCGCGCGCCGAAACCACGAATCGAGACACGCGTGTCCTGCGACGGATTCGTTCGGTTGGCGACGGTGACGCCGGGCAGCAGCGACAACGTTTGCTCGACCAGCGTGTGCGTGAGACCGGGGGTCGCGCTGTCAGGGCGCATGGTGGCGATCGCGTACGGCAGATCGAGTGGCGACCGGCCGACGTCACGGGTCACCGTCACCATGGGCGGGAGCCGACGGGGCAACGTGTCTTGGGCGCCGGCGCCCCCCGTGATCAGACCGAACGACGCAGCAATGGCGACAGCGTGAACACGACACACAGGCACGGTCGGCGGTCTCCGGGAAACGAGATGACCCAATCTACCACGCCGCCAGAAGTCACTCCATGACGTGCCCGCCCGACGCGCCTCTGGTTTGTCGTACCAGAATCAGCAACGGAATGAGTCCGAGAATGAGCAACGCACTCAACATGTAGATCCGGCTGTACGCGATCACGCTCGCCTGCGCCGTCAATTGATGTTCCATCAGGGTGAGCGCCCGCTGGCGCGCCGTCCACGGATCGGCGCCGCGCGCGATCATTCCGCTCGTCAGACCGTTGAGGCGTGTCATTGCGACGGGGTCCCCCGCCGCGACGTGATCGCCCAAGACCTGGCGCAGCTGCGCGGTGTACCGAGCGAGTAACGTCGCGATCCCCGCGATGCCAAACGACCCGCCGAGCTGGCGGAAGAAGTTGTAGAGGCCAGTGCCCTGGGGCAGCTCGTGGGGCGTCAGCTCGGCAAGCGTCACGGTGGTGAGCGGCACGAACATGAGCCCGAGCCCGACGCCGCGATAAATGAGCGGCCAGAAGAAGTCCTGCCGACCGCTCAAGCCCGTGATGTGCGCCAATTGCCACGCAGCGAGCGCAAAGATGAGCGCACCGAGCGTAATGAGAATTCTCGGATCGAAGCGGTTGGTCAATCTGCCGACGACGGCCATCGAGACGGCGGTCGCGATCGCGCCGGGCAGGAGCGCGATGCCCGTCTGTTGGGCGGTCATGCGCAGATCGCCCTGCAAGAACACCGGCAGCGTGAACGACATCGCATAGAGGCCGACGCCCATCACCACGCCAAGCAGCGTCCCGACCCACATCTGCCGGTGCTTCATGACGCGAAAGTCGATCGCTGGGTGGTCCGTCGTGAGCTCGCGCCAGAGGAGGGCGATGCCGCCGATCACACCGATCGCCGTCAGCCAAATGATCCGGCGCGAGTCGAACCAGTCTTCGCGCTGCCCGTGCTCGAGCACGTATTGCGCCGCGCCCACGCTCACCACCAGCAGCGCGATACCCTGGTAGTCGATTGACGGTGGCCGCCGCTGATGCTCCGAGTCGTGGACATACGCGGCAATCATCATCGCGGCGAGAATGCCCACAGGAAGGTTGACGTAGAAGATCCACGGCCAGCCGTAGTTGTCCGTCAGCCATCCACCGAGCGTCGGTCCGATGGTAGGCCCGACCATCACGCCAAGGCCAAAGAGCGCCATGGCCGTTCCCGCCTCGGCACGCGGAAACGACTCGAGCAAGACGGCTTGTGAGACCGTCATCAACGCGCCGCCGCCCAATCCTTGAACGACTCGCCAGAAGATGAGCGCGCCGAGCGAATGCGAAACGCCGCACATGAGGCTCGACGCCGTGAACAACACGATCGAGCCGACGAAGTACCGCTTGCGTCCGAACACCGAGCCGAGCCAACCGGTGAGCGGAATGATGATCACGCTGGCCAGGATGTAGCCGGTGGACACCCAGGCGATCTCGTCGAGACCAGCGCCCAGGTTGCCCATCATGTCCGGCAGCGCGACGTTGACGATCGAGCTGTCGATCACCTGCATCAGCGCGGCGACGACGACGGCGAACGCGATGATGTATTTGTGCGGATCGCCCCGCTCGAGCGACGCGAGCGGGACGATTGCTGGGGTAGCTGCGCTCGGCGCGTCGTCGAGCGTTACGGGCTGCGCCACCGTGACGGCCTATGCAGTTCGCCGGCGCCGCGGCGCGGCGGTCAGCGACCGCTTTCTGGCGCGGCTGCGCCAGTCGGCGAGTGCCGCATCGATCCGGTCGACGACCTCGGCGTGGATCTCGTCGATCGACGCGAATCGTTCGCGGACGACTGGCGGAAGCGTACTCGACGTCTCGCGCATTGTGGTGACGAGCGCTTGAATGCGCCGCCACTGTTCGATGCGACGCTGGACGATCTGCGCGAAGAAGTCCGGTGCCAGCTCGTAATAATCGCGGCGATCGCCGGCACGGCGGACGCGCTCGATCACGCCGCGCTCGAGGAGGCGGCGGGCCTCGGTGCTGACGCTCGCCTTGCTGACGTCCAGTGAGGCGGCGATGTCGTCGAGGGAGCGCGGCGCATCGCTCAAGAGCAGCATGGCGAACAACCGACCCGCGATCGGCGACAGTCCGTTGGTCTCGGCGGCGTGGCCCATGCGGTCGACGAAGATCTGCTGCGTTCGATCCATGCGTTCTCTCCATTCAGTACGTTCAGTATGTACTGAACGATAAACGAGCCGTTCATTCCGAGCAACCGACCGTCCCGTGGACCGTGCCTTCCCGCCCCGCGATATTCCTGGCGTGCAGACTCCCGAGCCCATCGTCCTCAGCTGGAGCGGCGGCAAAGACAGCGCCCTCGCGCTGGCCGCGCTTCAGGCGAGCGACGCGTACGAGGTCGTCGCCCTGTTGACGACCGTCACCACCGGCTACGACCGCATCAGCGTTCATGGCGTGCGCCGAACACTTCTGGCGGCGCAACGGCGATCGATCGGGCTGCCCATCCACGAGATCGTTCTCGAGCCCGAGTCGTCCAACGCTGCGTACGACGCCGCCGTCGAACGTGCTTTGCACGCCGTGCGACAGCGATACCCCGGCGTGCGTCGCATCGCTTACGGCGACCTTTTTCTGGAGGACGTGCGCCGTTATCGCGAGGACCGACTCGGTCCACTCGGCTTTGAAGGATTGTTTCCGTTGTGGGGACAGCCGACCGACGCCTTGGCCCGCGAATTCATCGAGCGGGGCTTCGAGGCGCGATTGGTCTGTGTCGACACCACGCAGCTCGACGGCGCGTTCGCCGGGCGCCGCTTCGATGCGGCACTGCTCCGCGACCTACCGCCCACGATCGATCCATGCGGTGAGCGCGGCGAGTTTCACACGTTCGTGTCGGCCGGGCCCGGCTTCGCCAATCCCGTAGGGTACGAGGTTGGCGAGACCGTGCTGCGCGACAATCGATTCGCCTACTGCGATCTGCTCGAACCGTAGAACTGCCGCACGCGGACGACCGTGATCCCGAACTAGCCGCCGGGCATCCTGCCGGTCGCCCGTTATTTGTCGTGCGTGCCCGCGATTCCGTTCGACCACCACCAGAGCCGGGCGATCTGTTTTTGTCGCGGCCAGATTTCTGCCATGGTATTGCCGTCGTACAGGCGGCCGTTCTTCATGACATAGCGGATCGTGTTGGTGTTCTTGATGTCGTCGAGCGGGTTCTTATCCAGCACTTGCAGATCCGCGAGCTTCCCCGCCTCGAGCGAGCCGATGTCCTTCTCGTGCCCGATCGCTTCCGCGCCGAAGATCGTCGCGACGCGAAGGACGTCATACCTGGGCATGCCGCCCGACGCGATGTTCCAGATCTCCCACTGTGCGCCGAGTCCCTGGAGCTGGCCGTGGCTGCCCATGCCGACGTGGCCGCCGGCCGCCACCATCTTGGCCGCCTGCTCGGCAAAGAGTTGGAACGACCACTGCGACGGGGCCCACCACCCCGGGCGGCGGAGTGTCTTGCGCTCGACGACGTCGCGGGGCGTGAAGCGATTGAGCTTGGGATCGTTCACGACATCCGAGTTCTCATACCAGTAATTCTCGGCCCAGGGCCCGCCGTACTGCACGATGAGCGTCGGCGTCCACGTGGTGCCGGAGTTGGCGTAAAGCTGTAGCACGTCCTTGTAGAGCGGCGCGATCGGAAGCGTATGCTCGCTGCCGGCGTAGCCGTCCATCGCCTCGGTGAGGTTCTTCTTGAAATCCAGTCCGCCCTCGAGCGTCGGCATCAAGTGTTGCTCGCGCGCCGCCATGATCAAGAGTTGGCGCACCCGGCGATCGCCCGTCATGTACTGCTTGATCGTCTCCGTATTGTAGAACTCTGAATAGCGCTTGAGCACTTCGCGCGCGTCGTCGAGCGTGCGGATGTTTTCGGCGGCGAACACGCCAGGGCCGGTCGAGAAGATGCGCGGGCCGATGAACTCGCCCGCTTCCACCATGTCCGAGTACGACAAGACGTCCGTCGTCGATGTCTGGGGATCGCGCGTGGTGGTGACACCGTACGCGAGGTTGATCAGATACTCGAACGGCTGCGAACGGTGTATGCCGAACGCCGGCCACATATGCGCGTGGATGTCGACGTATCCCGGAAGGATCGTCTTACCCGACACGTCGATGATCTTGGCACCCGAGGGGATGGTGACCTTGCCCTGCGCGCCCACCGCAACGATGCGGTTGTCCTTCACGACGATGTCACCCTTGGGAATGACCTCGCTGCTTTTCATCGTGAGGATGCGCGCCCCTCGCAACACTACCGTGCCCTGCGGTTTGTCTTTCGGAACGGTGATCGTCACGTCGTGGCGCGCCGCCTCGTAGATCGGTCGCGCCGGCGCGCCACCACGCCCGGCGCCGCGCCCGCCGCCGGCGTTCGCGGAATCACCGCGCGCTTGCGCTTGGCTGATCGAGTCGCGGACCGCGGCCTCGGCGGCCGCAACGTCGTAGGTAAACAGCGAATGGCCCAGCGCGTAGTACACCGTGCGGCTGTCGCGCGACCACGACGAGAACTCGCCACCGACCGTGGTGATGCGACGCACCGGCACTTCCGACTGCGCCGGGTTGGTTGCGTTGATCGTGGGCGCGGTGCCGGTCTTGGGAACCTCCTCGATCAGATACGCCTTCACTCCAGCCTGCACGATGACCTTCGACCCGTCGGGCGAGATCGTCATCTCGCCGGCCCCGCCGCCGCCGCCACCACCAGCAGCGCCGCGGCCGCCACCACCCGTGCGCAGGATGGTCTTTTGGTCCGTCCCGTCCCAGCGCATCGAAACGAGCGTGCTTCCTTCGGAGAAGTAGATGTGGCTCGTGTCCGTCGTGACGAAGTGCGGTCGGCCGAAATTCGAGATCGGCGCGATCAGCGTTTCGCTACCGCCAGTGCTCGGCAACCACACGAGCTCGACACCGACGGCCTGCTGCGGCGGACGCTCGAGCTCCTCGAGATCTTTGCGCATGTTGCGCGGCCCGCGGCCAACCACGATGCGTCGTCCATCGAGCGAGTACGTCGGCTTCTCATAGTACGCAGGCTTGCTGCTCAACTTCTGCGGCTGACCGGATCCATCGCTTCGCATACGAGAGACGGTGCCGCCGTCGATATCGTCCCACGTGACATATGCGACGTACTGTCCGTCGGGCGACCAGGTCGGCTGAAATTCACCGACGTTTTCCGACGGCACGAGGCGACGCGGCTTTCCGTTTGGAAGCTCCATGACCCACAGCCGGTCGAGCGCTGTAAAGGCGAGCCGTTTGTTGTCCGGCGAGGGTGCGACATCGCGAATCTGACGAACGACCAGCGATTCGTCGTTGAACGGATAGGTCTCCTTCGTCGGACCCGCGATCATCATGTCGACGTCGACGGTGAATGGAATCATCGTCTCGTGGCCGTCGGCAACGTTGGCGCGCCAGAAGTGACCGTGGTGGCCGATGACGATCGACTTGCTATCCGGTGTGAATGCGTAGGTCGGCAGCAGATCGCGATTGGGCCGCGACTCCTGATCGTCCCGCTGAATCTTCGGCAGCAGGAGCCGCTCGTCGCCCGTCTCCAGATCGCGCAAGATCAACGATTCATCGGCGTTGTTGCGTGTACCGTAGGCGAGCCATTTGCCATCGGGGCTCAACTCGGGACGCATGCCGCTGCCGACCGCGTTCGTCTTGGTGAAAATGCGTCCCGTCTCGCGGTCGAAGACACCGATCTGCCAGCCGAGCGACGTCTGGTTGTAGCCGCCGCCGGTGCTGTTGCGCATCGCGGTGTAGATGTAGCGACCATCATGACTCACGGCCGGTCCAAGGAAGACGTTCGGCGGCGCCCCTCCCCGTCCGCCGCCGGCCGGCCCGCCACGGCCGCCGGCTGCCGTGTCGCCGGTAAGGCGAAGACCGCCCGTGCCGCCGTTGACGTAATACATGTAGAGGTCGTTCCCGCGCGACGCGACGACGTACTTGCCGTCGGGGGTAAACGTCGGCGACTGGAATCGCTGATCGCTCTCCCGCGTGATCGCGCGGATGTTGCTCCCGTCGGCATTCATGATCCACAAGTTGTCCGCCTGAGAGCGATCGCTCACGAACACGATCGACTTGCCGTCGGGCGAAAAGTGCGGTTGCGCGTCGAACGCCTGGCCGCTCGTGATGCGGGTTGCCTTGCCGCCATCGATCGGAATCGTATAGATGTCGCCAAGCAACTCGAAGACGATGGTGCGCCCATCGGGCGATACGTCGAGCGACAGCCACGTGCCCTCGTCGGTCGTGAACTTGAGGGCTTTGGTCGGCGTGAGCGGAAGGCCGGCGCCACGACCCGTGGAGTCGTTTCCGCGACCGCCGCGCTGCGCGGCAAGTGGCAGTGCAATCGTGAGGAACGTGGCGGCGAACGCGACGTATTGGATGGGGCGGCGCATAATGCAGGCTCGGTCGAGGGGTGTCTGTGTGGGTGTTGCAGCCGCTAAGATGTGACCAGAACTCGCTTCCCGCCACGACCCGACGGCGCGGTCTGCAAGGTCGCGCCCGTTATCTTGACGGATGATTTCACTCTACATCGTGCCTTCGATCATGTCTCGTCATTCTCGGGCCCGCACCTTCGCTGTTCGCGGCATTGTGCTCGCGCTCCTCGCCGCCCGTTCCGGACACGCGCAGCAAAAACAGCAATACTCGAGTATCGCCGAGGCGCTGCAGTCGAACGCGATACTCTCTGGCCGCGGTGAGCCGCAGAACGTCGTCTGGCTCGACGGCGGGACCCGGTTCTCCTTCATCACGGAGGATGCGGCGACGGGGCGCTCCGAGATTCGCGCCTACGATCCGGCGAGCGGCCGCGACACGCTGCTTTTCTCGGGGTCCGGTCTCACGTTCCCTGGAACGACGAACGCGTTCTCGTACCAAGGTTTTCAATGGGCGCGCGATTTCAAGAACATCGTTTTCCAGGCGAACTTCCAGCCGATCTACCGGCGGTCGGGCACGGCGGACTTCTACATCTATTCGCTCGCCACACGATCGCTGCAGCTCGCCGGCAAGGGCGCGCGCACTGCCGAGTTGTCGCCCGACGGCACGATGCTCGGCGAGGAGCGCGCGGGCGACATGTACGTCGTCGATCTGTCGGCGCATCAGGAGCGGCGACTCACGAGCGATGCGACCGCCCACGTCTTCAATGGGCACTTTGATTGGGTGTACGAAGAAGAGTTTGGGTTGCCCCAGGCGTGGAACTGGTCGCCGGACAGCCGGCACATCGCGTACTGGCAGATCGACGAATCGAAAGAGCCTGAGATTCAGATCACCGACTACAGCGGATTGCATCCGGTGTGGGATCACATCCGAATCCCCCAGCCGGGTGACAGCAATCCAACGGCTCGCATCGGCGTAGCAGACGTGCGCAGCGGCAAGACCGTGTGGCTCGACCCGCACGAGTCGGGCGACTTCTACATTCCGCGCATCTACTGGACGAGTCGCCCCGATACACTGGCGATGATCGTGCTCAATCGCCAGCAGAACGACATGAAGCTGCTGTTCTTCGACGTCGGCACGGGCGGATCTCGGCTCGTCATGGAAGACAAATCGAAGACGTGGATCGACGTCTATGACTTTTACGCGGGCGTCCTCGATCTCATGTCGTTTCCCGAGAAGTCGCACGAGTTCTTTTGGGTGTCCGACCGCGACGGCTATCAGCACATCTATCGGTACGACTATTCCGGAAAGCTGGTGCAGCAGGTGACCCACGGCGCGTGGAGCGTGGCCCGTATCGAAGGCACCGATCCCGCGGCGCAGACGATCTACTTCACCTCGACCAACCCGACGCCGCTCGAGCGGCAGCTTTGGCAGATCAAGTTCGACGGCTCCGGCCTCAAGCGCATCACCAGCGCTCCGGGGCGCCACTCCATCAACATGTCGCCGAACGCACGGTATTTCATCGACACGTGGTCGTCGACCACGCAGCCGAAGCAAGTCGAACTCTGGTCGACGACGAGCGGAAAGCTTCGCACCATGGAAGCGAACGCCGCGACGAGCCAGTGGCTCGCGACGCACGCGCATAGTCAAACGGAGCTGTTCAACTTCACCACGAGCGACGGCGTCAAGATCGACGCGTCGATGATCAAGCCCCTGAACTTCGATGCGTCAAAGAAATACCCGGTCGTGTTCGCGATCTATGGCGGGCCGGGATCGCAAGGCGTCTACAATCAGTTCGATCCGTCGGGCTGGAAGCAGTGGCTCGCGCAAAACGGGTACATCGTGGTCGATGTCAACAATCGAGGCACGAACAACTACGGGCGCGACTTCATGAAGGTCGTGTACAAGCAGCTGGGGAAATACGAGGCGCACGACTTCGCCGAAGCCGCGAAGTATTTGAAGACCCTACCCTACGTCGACGGCAACCACATCGCCATCATGGGGACGAGCTACGGGGGCTACAGCACGATGATTACGATGGAGCTCTACCCCGACATCTTTTCCGTCGGCATGGCGAACTCCGGCGTCGCCGACTGGCGCCTCTACGACACAATCTATACCGAGCGATACATGTCGACCCTCGGCGACAACGCGGCGGGATACGAGCAGAGCTCGGTGGTCGTGAATGCGCCGAAGCTCCGTGGGCATTTGCTCATGATTCATTCAATGATGGACGACAACGTCCACCCGCAAAACACGATGCAACTCTTCACGGCGTTCACCAACGCGGGCAAGGACATCGAAGAGCGGATCTACCCGCCGGGTCGCCACGGTGCTGCGTACAGCGCGGAGAGCGCGCGACTCATCAGTCAGGTCGAATTCGATTTCCTCACGCGGTGGACTGGTCGAACGGGGATGATCGAGCCGCCGAAACCGTAACTACATCGCCTGCTCGCGAGCGACCGATTGACAGGCGCCAATTCCGCGTGCAGGCTGTTGGATGTTCGAAATTCCGTCCACCCCCACTCCTTTCCGAGGCCCCATGTCCCGATTGGTTGCATCGATTGCGATCGCAGTCGCCACGACGCTGTGCGCGTGTAGTTCGAAGGAAGCGGCAAAACCGGACACGACGAAGGTCGCGCAGGCGGGCGCGCCAAACGCCGCTCCGGCATCACGGGGAAGCTTCGATCCGGCGACGCACGTCGCCGTCGTACATGCCAAAGATTTCGCGTTCGAGGCACCGGATTCGATCACCGCCGGTTGGACCACCTTTCACTTGGTGAACGACGGTCCGAATCTCCACCACATCCAGATCGTCAGGCTCGACAGCGGCAAGACCGCGGCTGATTTCGGTGCGGCGATGCAAGCCTCAGCGAAGAACCATACGGCGCCGCCCAATTGGATTGTGTTTGCCGGGGGACCGAATGCCCCGAGCCCGAAGGCGGAAGCCGAGGCGACGGTCAACATGGAGCCGGGTAACTACGTCCTGATTTGCTTCGTGGACATTCCGGACCACGTGCCGCATTTCACCAAGGGAATGCTCCACCCGTTGACGGTGACCGCCGCTGCGGGCCCCGCAGCCGCCGAGCCCACGGCCGATGCCACCATCACGCTGGCAGACTACTCTTTCACGACGACAGGCGCCCTCACCGCTGGAAAGCATACGTTCAAGATCGTGAACAAGGGCCCGCAACCGCACGAGATCGAAGTCGTTCGCCTCGCCCCCGGCAAGACGATGAAGGACGTGACCGAATTCATGGACAAGGCGTACGCGGGCAAAGCGGAGGGACCGCCGCCGCTCGACGCCGTCGGCGGAATCTCGTCCTTGCTGCCAGGCATGACCGCATACTTCACGGCGGACATCACGCCCGGTAATTACGTCTTCCTCTGTTTCGTGCCCGACGCGAAGGATGGGAAGCCCCACCTCGAGCACGGCATGACGAAAGAATTCACGGTGAAGTGAGACTTTTGCGCGACGTGGTAACGCAAAGCCCCTGGTCGATGACCAGGGGCTTTGTGTAATCTCCTTCTGGCCCTCTCCACAGGCGACCCATGTCTCGAGCCTCTCGTCTTGCGATCGGCATGCAGCTGCTCTGCGCATCGACGGTAACGGCGCAGCAGACCACTCCCTTCACTGTCGGATCGGCGACCGCGGCGCCGGGAGGGACCGCCTACGGGGCCATCTCGATTCCCGCGGGATCCGACTCGGCTCTTCAGATCGCCGTCGCGGTCGTTCGCGGCGCCAAGCCCGGACCTGTGGTTGCGTTCGTGGCCGGAAGTCACGGAACGGAGTACACGTCGATCATCGCGATGCAGAAGCTCATTTCGCGAATCGATGGACGGTCGCTCGCCGGCACGGTCATCGTGCTGCCGCTGCTGAATGTCGCGTCGTTCGAGACGATGACGCCGCACATCAACCCGATCGACCGCAAAGGAATGAATTCGAGCTATCCGGGCGATGCGAACGGGACGCAGACGCAGCGCGCGCTCGCCGAGGTCACGAAGCAGATCGTCGCTCCGGCGGACGTGGTCGTCGACCTGCATGGCGGCGATCTGGACGAAGACCTGCGTCCGTACAGCTATTGGTTCCGTGGTGGCCGCACAGGGCAGGACTCGGCAGGCCTGAAGCTGGCGCTGGCGTTCGGCCTCGATCACATCATCGTGACGGACGTCGATCCCGCCGCGGCCACCGCCGGCCGATCGTTGTCGGGACAAGCGCTGGTGCGCGGCAAAACGGTGCTCGTGGCGGAGGCCGGCCGCAGCGGCACCGTGGACGCGACGGACCTGAACGCACTCGTTGAGGGATCTCTAAACGTGCTGGGCGCGCTCGAGATGATTTCGCGCCCCGTCCGGCGCGTGCAGCACCCAACGTGGCTCGCGGGCGCGGGAGCTCGCGTTGCCGCGGACAGCGCCGGCGTGTTTCTGCCGGCCGTGGCCCGTGACACGCGCGTGACGAAAGGTCAGATCGTCGGCCACACGACGGACTTCCTCGGGCGCCCGACCGGCGACGTACGCGCGCCGATTGACGGACTGGTGACGTTCATTCGGGGCGTTCCATCGATGTGGCCGCGCGCGACCCTCGTGAACATCGCGCCCGTGCTGTCCAATCCGGGACCGTGGACGGCGCCGAAGTAGGCGCCGTCCATTCCCAGCTCTACCGAATCTGCACCGACTGCGTGGATCGGATCGTCATCGTCGAGCCGGCAGGGATGACAGATTGCGTGCTGCCGGTTCCAAGTGAGATCACCGTGCCCGCCGCGGCGCCGAGCAAGCCACCAGAGATGATCTTGCCCAAATCGCCGCCGCTGATGATGGCGCCCAGCACCGCACCCGCGGCCGCGCCGGTCGCCGCGCCGCGCACCGTCGAGCTCGTGGTCGCGTTCGCGGCCTGATTCTGTACGTTCACCGACGAGATGCTCGCATCGAACGGATACGAACGCCCGTTGAAGTTCAGGCTGTCGAAGGCGAGCCGAATCACAGCTTGTTCCGTTGGAAGGATCGCCGCGTGCATTCCGCTCACGTGCCCGAAGACCATGGCGCCCGCCGGAACCGCCGTCGCACCGTTCTGAGCATTGACCGGGTCGGCGACCGTCGCGGTGAACCGATCGCCCTCGTGGCTGGACGACGTGCCCAGCGATTCATTCAATCTCACGTTCATCGACGTACCGCTCGGCAGCGAGTTGCGATTGACTGGGGTCGCCGGCGCGACTTCGCCACTTGATTCGACCCGCGCGTTTTGGGAGCAAGCGCCGATCGCGATCAAGCCGCCGAGTGTAAGTGCCAAATGCCGACTCATGCGTGCCTCCTCGTTAGACGTCGACGAACGCGGCAAATCGTGCGCCGATTGTTTGCCACATGGCGCCCGCTCCGCTCGAGCACGGCTGATTCGGCTTTCGACGCCCCAGTTGCCGAGCTCCGCCGATCATCTCACAATTCTCTCAGAATTCTCTCGACCCCTCTCATTCGGACACGATGTCGACCATCAATCGCCGCGACTTTCTCGCTCAATCCGGATCATGCGCCGCACACTTGGCGCTCGCCGCAGCCGTCATGCCGCGAACAGCGCGGCTGCTTTGGGCACGACGCGCATACGGACCCGTCGTTGCCGCGGAACCCTTCGGGAATCTCGAGAAGGTATCCGACGGCGTGTGGGCACTCATCTCGACACCGCTGAGCGGCGACCGCACGACACTCTCGAACGGCGGGATCATCGTCGGTCGAGACGCCGTCCTCGCGATCGAAGGGTTCAACCAGCCGCAGGGGGCTAGCTGGCTCGCCGGCAAAGCGCGCGAGCTCACCGGCAAGTGGCCCACGCACGTTGTGCTCACGCACTATCACTCCGATCACGCGAACGGCATCGCCGGATACCTGAACGAGTCGCAGCATCCCAGCCTCCGCGCGACCGAACGGACTCGCGCCTTGGTCGTCGAACGCAACCGTCCGTCGGATGACTCGCGCACCGCAGCGCTGCGTGACGCAGTCGTGTTGTCGCCGACCGACGCTGCGTCACTTGACCTCGGTGGACGCACGGTGCGGATCATTCCGCGAATCGGCCACACCGAGAGCGACGTGTCACTGGAGCTCGACGATCCGAGCATCGTGTTCTGCGGCGACCTATTCTGGAACGCGATGTTCCCGAATTTCGTGGACGCGATTCCGACCAAGCTCGCGTCGTCGGTTCGTTCGCTTCGCCGAACGCGAGACACGGTGTACGTCCCGGGTCACGGCGCGATCGGCCGCGCGGCTGAGTATGACCGGTACGTTTCCATGCTCGACGAAGTCGAGCGCGCGGCGCGTCACGCGCACGCGGCGAGCATCACCGCCGCCGACGCCGGCAAGGATTTTCACTTGCCACCTGCGCTCGGCGACTGGACGATGTTCTCGCCCGTGTTCTTTCAGCGTGCGTTCGAGGCCTGGTACAAGGAGCTCGGCGCGTCCTGAGACGCGATGTCAGCTATGTGCCGGCCGGCGCGTCACGATCGGCCGGCGACAAATCGGGCACGGTCCCAGCCGTGGCGCGTCGCCGTATGTCACCACGACCGGGCCGCGGACGACGCTCTGGTGTTGCACGGTGTCGTCGACAATCACCTTGATCGTGAGCGTCGCGCCATCGAGATGTCCGATGAATCGCGCGGGCACGGTGGGGCCGATCGCGATGGGGTAGGCGCGAAGCATGTAGCTGCCCGCCACATCGAAGTCGCCGTTCGACGCGACCGGCACGCGACCGGACACATCGCCGTACGTGCACGCGATGTGGAGATGCATCGCGGTATCGCTCACGATCATCCCGGAACTGTCGCCGCCCCAGGTGCCGAGCGCGAGCGCGCCGTCGGTCACCGCGAGCGTCGCGCTCGACGACGAGCACGAGCCGACGAGAGCGGCCGCCACGCACGCGGCGGAGATGACAGTGATCGCGGTAACCCGACGGACTGCGGCAACGAACATGAGCGCTCGGCTTGAGAATCGTACACCTGCCCAACTTGGCACAAACAGATCAGGTCACTAATCGAGCCCGACATCTGGTCGAACGGACCACCAGCGCGTTATCATCGGGCGCACCACGACCCCGCATGGAGAATGGAATGCGCGCTTCGGCAACACTAGTCATCGGCTCGACCCTCACGGCTGCGCTGAGTGCGCCGGCAATCGCTCAGGGCGGGCGCGGCGGCCAACCCGCGACCGCGGATTCGACTCCGGACCCGATCAAGATCGCGGTCGCTCGACTGGACCTCGAGAAATACAGAGCAACCATCAAAGGGCTGACGCAATTCGGCGATCGACGACAGGGCACAAAACGGAATCGCGACGCGGTCGATTGGATTGAAGCGCAACTCAAGAGCTACGGCTGCACCAATACCGAGCGGATCACCTATGACTATCAGCCCCGCGACACGGCGGGCCGTGGCCGCGGCGCGGGGCGCGGAGGCGCGCGGACTGGACCCGGCTCGGCGCAAGGCGGCGGCACCCCTCGGGGTATTCGCGCTCGCACCGGCGTGAACAACGATTCGCTCGCGCAACCCGACCCGCGGCTGCGCGCGCTCGACAGCGAGCCGAGCGTGCCTGGACAACGGCAGGAGGTGTATTGCACCAAGATCGGCACGACGCACCCGGAGGAGATGTACATCGTCGGCGGCCATATGGACGGTATCGGCTGGGGCGAGGCGGCCAACGATGACGGGTCCGGCACGGCGCTCGTGATGGAGCTCGCGCGCGTCTTCAGCAGCCCCGACATCCAAACCGAACGCTCGATTCGATTCGCGCTCTGGAACAACGAAGAAAGCGGAACGAACGGAAGCCGCGCGTACGTCGCCCAGCGGCAGGCGCTTCAGGGCAAGGAAGATCCGGCGGGGTCGGGAAGATATCCGGAGCCGAAATGGCTCGGGATGATCCAACACGACATGATGATGTTCGATCACGGCATGCCGCGCCCAGACGGAACGCTGAGTCCAGACCAACGCCCCGAGGCCGACGTGAACATCGAGTTTCAGGTGGCGTCGAAGTTCGCCGCGGACGCGGAGAAGTTGGCATGGGCTCTGGCCACGGCGAACGAGAAGTACGCAACGGACTACCCGGCGTCGGTGGGACAGCACATGACGAACACCGACTCCGGGCCATTTCAGGACGTCGTGCCGGCGATCAGCCTTCGCGAGAACGAGCGCGGCGCGCAGATCGGCAACGGGTGGGATCCGCATTGGCATCAGCCCACCGACTTGTACGCCACGTTCAATGACAAAGACTTTCGGCTCGGCCTGAACGCGGCGCAGACGACGCTCGCCGGCGTGGCGCGCTTGACCGGCATGACGATCAAGAAATAACAGAAGGCTCAACTTCCCTTCCGGAGCCGACATGTCGAACCGGCGCACCTTTCTCAAACGCGCCGCCGCCCTAGGCGGCGCACTCGGCGCTGCCTCGGTGTCGATCCCATCGCTCGAAGCAATGGGGTCCGTCGCACCAGGTCCACGTCGCGACGTCGGACGAGCCAAGGTGCCGCTCAACATTCTCATCCTGGGCGGTACGGGGTTCACCGGACCGGAGCAGGTGGAGTACGCGATCGCGCGCGGGCATCGCGTCACACTCTTCAATCGAAACAAGACACGGCCGGACTTCTTCAAGGGACGCGTCGCGGAGGAATTGATCGGCGACTTGAACGGCGAAACCAGCGCGCTCGAGGGCAAGAAGTTCGACGTCGTCATCGACAACCCGACGACGCTCCCGGCGTGGGTGCGCAACGCCGGCAAGTATCTCGCCGGGAACACGAAGCACTACATGTTCATCTCGACGACGTCCGTCTACCGCGACCAGAGTCAGATCGGCATCGATGAGAACAGCCCGACGACACCCATGCCGCCGGATCTCGATCCGTACACGATCGAACCGCAGAACGCGACACGCTACTATGGCGCGCTCAAAACGCGCGCCGAGCAAGAGGTCGCGACCATCTACCCGGGTATTCACACCATCATTCGCCCGTGTTTGATCGTCGGCCCGCTCGATCGCACCGATCGGTTCACGTATTGGCCCGCCCGCATCGACAAAGGCGGCGAAGTGCTCGCGCCCGACAAGCCCGACGATCCATGCCAATTCATTGATTCGCGAGATCTCGCGGAATGGATGATACGCATGGCCGAGGCGCGCGAGCTCGGACTGTACAACGCCATCGGGCCGGAGAAGCCGCTGACGATCGCCGAGATGTTGTACGGCGTGAAGGCGATCACCACCGCCGGGGCGCAGTTCACGTGGGTACCGTGGGAATTCCTGCAGGAACAGAACGTTCGCCCGTGGCGTCACATGACGGTGTGGCAGCCGCCGTATGGGCGCACTGCGGGGTACCAGCGACGCAATGCGTCGAAGGCGATTGCCAAGGGGCTGACCTTCCGTCCGCTCGCGGTCACGGCGAAGGACACGCTCGACTGGCACAAGACTCGGCCCGAGAAGGAGCAACTCGCGACGCTCAACGGCGAGATCAACGGACTGGCAATGACGCGCGAGGCCGAAGTCCTCGCGGCCTGGAAAGCGAAGAAGGCGGAAGGATAACGCGTGGCACACGTCGTGTTCTTGCGTGCCGCGAACGTGGGCGGCAAGAACGTCTTTCGTCCCGCGCAGTTGGCGACGTCGCTCGCGCACCTGGGCACGGTGAACATCGGTGCGGCGGGGACGTTCGTCGTTCGCGAAAAGGCGAGTGCCGCCGCAATCCGCCGAGAGCTCGTAAAGCGCCTTCCGTTCGAGTGTCAGATGGCGATTCGCCCGGCCAGGGAGATTCTCGATCTCGTTCGCCGGGATCCATTCGTCGGCGTGAGGTTCTCCCGCGATCTGCGTGGATGGGTCGCGGTGCTCGGCGGCAAGCCCAAGGCAGTGCCGACGCTCCCGCTGGGGTTCCCGAAGACGGGCACGTGGAGCGTTCGACTCGAGCGGGTGGACGGCGCGTTCGCGATCGGCCTCTGGCAGCGGCGTCCGAGCGGGTTCGTCTTCCCGAGCAATGTGGTCGAGGACGCGCTCGGCGTTCCGGCAACGACGCGATGGTGGGAGACGTTCGGCCGCATCGCAGCCGTTATCGAATCCTCATGACGCCGTCGCCGTCAGCCTGAGCGCAGCCGGATGTCATCCTGAGCGCAGCGAAGGATCTGCTGTCGTCGACCAGACAGCAGATCCTTCGTCGCTTCGCTCCTCAGGATGACGTTGGGCTCGCCTGCTTGCTCGTCAGCCAGCCCGTACCGAGAATCCCTGTGAATACGACTGCCCATTTACCGTGAGCTTCGCCGTGAACGCGCCGGTGAGAACAGTCCCGCCGCCGCCGCGGCCTCCTCCGCCCCGCCCCCGACCGCCGCCCGGCGCAGCCGCGATGGGCGTCCAGACGACGCGGTGCATGCCCGCCGTCGCCGCGAAGGGCTCTGGGGTTTGCTGCCAGAGTGGCGATACGTTGGGAATGCCACCGCCCCGGCCTCCACGTCCGCCCGCCGGCGGTTGATTTGTCGCCTCGGTAGAGAACGTGTGGACCACGGCGCCGCTTGCGTCGAGGATCTCCAACGTCACCGGTCCGGTCGCGTTGGCCTTCAGGTAGTAGTCGATGACGGCACCGTTGGGCGGGTTCAACGCCTCCGGCTCGTCCTTCTGCAGCGGCGTCCCGTTGTCGCCGCCCTGGTTCACATACGTCGCGTCCGCCGGCTTGAACAAGTGCGCGTCCGCTTTCACGACGGCGTCGTTGATCTGTCGCAGCGGGCTGATGTCGTCGATGACCCAGAATCCCCGCCCGTGTGTCGCGACGATGAGATCATTCTCATAGATCTCGAAATCACGCACCGACGTGACCGGCAAGTTGTGCTGGAGCGGCTGCCAGTGGTCGCCGTCGTCGAACGACAGGAAGGCGGCGCGCTCGGTACCCGCGAAGAGCAATCCCTGTCGCATCGGGTCTTCCTTGACGACATGGACGTACACGCCCGCCGGCAGGCCGTTCGTGATCTTCTGCCACGTCTTGCCCATATCGCGCGTGCGATAGACGTACGGCTCGAAGTCCTGCAGCTGATGTCGATCGACGCTGGCGTACGCCGCATTGAAGTCGAAGTGCGATGCCTCGATCGTCGTCACCCGACTCCACGCGGTGACCGCGGACGGCGTGACGTTCTGCCACGTCTTGCCATCGTTGGTCGTGACGTGCATCAAGCCGTCATCAGTGCCGACCCACACCATCGGCACGAGCAGTGGCGACGGGGACACGGTGTAGATCACGCCGCGCTTCGCGTTTCGGTCGGTATCGGCCGCCGAGGCAGCGTCGAGCGTCGATGGAACGCCGGGATCCGGACGCGTGAGATCGGGCGAGATCTTCGTCCACGTCCGCGCGCCGTCGACGCTCTTGTACAAATACTGGCTAGAATAGTATAACGATCGCGGATCGGCCTTCGAGAAGACGAGCGGCTGCGTCCAATCGGCCCGGTCGTCGCCCGCCGTCGTCGGCGACGTCGTTCCCGGCATCGGCTTGTTCGCCTCGAGATCGAAGCGCTGTCCGGTGCCGCCGAAGATGATGCCCGGGTGCAGCGGATCGCCCGCGGTGTATCCGCTCTCGCCGCCGGCGCCAATCGGCTCCCAGTCGCGCATCGAGATCTCGGCGAACTTGCCGCGTGTTCGCACGGCGACCGCGCCGGAGTCCTGCTGCGCGCCGGTCACCCAGTACGGCGACCGATAGTCGACCGAGACATGATAGATCTGCGCCGTCGGCTGATTGAGCCACGAGCTCCACGTGACTTGCTTCGGATCATCGGTGCGCGCATTGCGCGTGATGATCGCGCCCTGATCGCTCGCGACGATCATGGTGTTCGGATCGTCGGGAGAGATCCACGGTTGATGGTAGTCGTCGCCGCCGGGCGAGCCGCGAAGCGCAACCCACGTCGCACCGCCGTCGTTGGAGCGTGAGACGGCAACATTGGCGACGTACACGCGGTCGGCATCCTTGGGGTCCACCACGACGTGCTCGAAATACCAGCCGCGTCCCCAGAGCGCTTGGTCAGCCGACATCTTGGTCCACGTCGCGCCCGCATCGTCGGAGCGAAAGAAGCCGCCCTGCCCCGGCGGTCCCTGCGCTCCACCACGCCCGCCACCACCCGCCGGCAGAGGCGGCGCCGACGGATCGGGAACCAGGCAATCGACCACGGCGTACACGCGACGAGGATTGCTCGGCGCCACCGCGATGCCCGTCTTTCCGATCGTCGCGTTCGGCAGTCCAGTGGTGAGTGGCTTCCAGCTTGAACCGCCGTCGGTCGACTTGAAGATTCCGCCGCCGGGTCCATTCGACGGCGCGTAGGTGTACCATGGTGGCCGCCGCGTATTCCACAAGCCGGCATACACGACATTCGAATTCGTCGGGTCGATCACGACCTCGACGGCGCCGACGTTCTCGTCCTTATATAGGACTTTCTGCCAACTCTTGCCTCCGTCCTTCGAGCGAAAGACTCCCCGCTCGGCGCTCGGCGCGTACAGATGGCCGATTGCCGCGACGAATAGCACGTCGGGATTCTTCGGATCGACGGCAATCTTACCGATGTGTTGCGTGTCGGCGAGACCGATGTGCGTCCACGTCTTGCCGGCGTCGGTGGACTTGTACATGCCGTTGCCGTAGCCCATCGAATCGCGGAGCGTGCACTCCCCGCTGCCGACATAGACGACGTCCGGCGCCGACGGCGCGACGCCGATCGCACCGATCGACGCCACGGGTTGCGAGTCGAAGATCGGCGTCCACACGCGGCCGGCGTCGATCGACTTCCACACGCCGCCGTTGACGGCGCCGAAATAGAACTCGTTCGGACGACCCGGCACACCAGACACCGCGTCGACCCGACCGCCGCGGAACGGGCCGAGCATGCGCCAGCGAAGACCGGAGTACAGTTCCGCCGGTTGCTGCGCCGCAACACGAACCCCGTCATGGAGTGCCGCACGCGTTGATGAGTCGAGCCTCGGCGACGTTCGCAAGAAGTTGCTCAGTCCCGGGCGCACGATCGAGAGCGCGCAACCAACCTGTCCGGCACGAAGTAGAAAATCGCGTCGTGAAAATTCCGTCACGGAAGTTCCTCGATGGAGGGACGAGCACGACATCGAGACCGTGTGACCGCTCGACTCGGCTCGTGATGAAAAAGAGGTTCGAGCCTACTCAATTAGGCGGCGCCGGGAACCATGTCAAGCGATTCGCATCTGGACGCGCGTGCGCTCGGCGATCATCATCAGTCGATGAGCGATACGTTTCTCGCGGCGGCAATCGCCGAGGCAACGCAAGGCCGGTCGGAGGGCGGCATCCCGATCGGCTCCGTGCTCGTCGTCGACGGAGCCATCGTTGGCCGCGGACACAATCGGCGCGTGCAAAGCGGGAGCGCCGTGCTCCACGCCGAGATGGACTGCCTCGAGCGCGCGGGCCGCCTCGTCGCGGCCGCATATCGACGCGCCACGCTCTATTCGACGCTGTCTCCGTGCGACATGTGCAGCGGAGCCATTCTGCTGTACGGAATCCCGCGCGTGGTCATCGGAGAGAATCGCACCTTCAGAGGACCGGAGGACTATCTCCGCTCACGCGCCGTCACGCTCGACATTCGAGACGACGCCGAGTGCGTGGCGCTCATGCGAGACTTCATCGCACGCGAGCCCGACCTCTGGAACGAAGACATCGGTCGGTGAACGTCGCCTGACAGGCGGCGGCATCTTGACTTTCGCACGACTACCCCCGTTCTTTTCGATTCAGTCCCCCGTCACAACGCGCACATGTCGATCGCACGCAGGACAACGAGCTCTTCCCAGCCCACGCCGACCCGCCTCGAGGGTTCGGTGGTCGCGTCGTGCTCGTGCGCGTGCATGGGTCTCTGCGCGTGCGCGTGTTGTATGACCAACGAGCGGCCGGGGCGATGTAGCGCGTAGCGCAGTGCACGCACACACCGATTCCCACGACGGCCGCTCATCCGAGCGGCCGTTTTGTTTTGCCGGCCGGACTTCGATGGCCGCGCCGCCTCCACTCAACACACTTCAGCCGAGACTAAGCCATGACCGCATCCGCCGTCTCTACCGCGCCCAATCAGGCCACCACGCAGGACGAATCGATCGCGCCCAAGGGATACGTTCGTCCGAGCTCGCTCGTTTCGACGACGTGGCTCGCGGCGCATCTCGACGATCCACACGTACGAATTCTCGAAAGCGACGAGGACGTTCTGCTCTACGACATCGGCCACATCCCCAACGCTCAAAAAGTCGATTGGCACGCCGACCTCAACGACGACATCATTCGCGACTACATCAGCCGCGACAAGTTCCAGAGCTTGGTCCGCAGGCTCGGCATCGACGAATCCACGACGGTGGTCCTTTACGGCGACAAGAACAACTGGTGGGCCACGTATGCCTTCTGGGTCTTTCGCCTGTTCGATTTCCCCGACGACAAGCTTCGCATTCTGGACGGTGGTCGAACCAAATGGGAACAGGAAGGGCGGCCGTTCACCGATGACCTTCGACGGTTCCCGGCGACGACGTACGTCGCGAAAGAGCGTGACGACGCGCGCATCCGCGCATTCAAGGAGGAGGTTCTCCGGCACGCCGAGGCGCATCGGCCGCTGATCGACGTCCGGTCGCCCGATGAGTTCAGCGGCAAGAAGACTCATATGGCCGAGTATCCGCAGGAAGGCGTGCTCCGCGGCGGTCACATCCCCGGCGCGAAGAACGTCCCGTGGGCGCGGGCCGCGAATTCCGACGGAACATTCAAACCAGCCAACGAGCTTCGCGCGATCTACGAAGCGGAGGTCGGTCTCAAACCGACAGACGATGTCATCGCCTATTGCCGAATCGGCGAGCGATCGAGTCACACGTGGTTCGTGCTGCACTACCTCCTGGGCTACGACGCGGTTCGCAACTATGACGGCAGCTGGACCGAGTGGGGCAATTCGGTTCGGGCGCCGATCGAGAAGTGATGGCGGCACTTCGCGCGACGGTGCGCGTCCCGGGCATCGCGAGACTGGAGGCGGATCATCCGGCCGCGGTCCCGATCAGTCTCTGGCTCACGTTGTCCGCGATTTGCTTCGATGCCGAGGGCGACGGCAATGAGCCATCGGTCGTCATCGATCGGGCCGGCACCCTGCGGCGTCTCAGCGTGGCCGCGCAGGACGATCGCGTCGTTCGAGGATTTGTCGACGCGTGCCGAGCCGCCGGACGGAAACCGCCGGCGACGTTGCGGCTTCGCGTCAGCTCGCAAATTCCGCTCTCGCTCGGGCTCGGCGCATCAGCGGCGGCAACCGTCGCCGGTGCCGTCGCGGCGAATTCCCTCCTCCACCTCGGTCTCGACGCCGCGGCGTTGACCGACGTCTGCACCGCTATCGATCACGACGCGTCGGCCGTCGCCGCCGTGCTGTCGAGCGAGTACGCAGTGCAACTGCGCACCGAATGCGAGCCGGACATTCCGCCCGGGAGCACCAGTTCACCTATGAGAGTTATTTGATGCCTGGCGAGATTAAAGAGAACGCGGCGCAGCGCGTCGAGCGGATCAAGCGCGAAAAACCCTCGTGGTCGATTCTCGAGGACATCAAGCGCTACGCGAGCCAAGGCTTCGCGTCGATTCCGGACGAAGACTTGACCGTGCGTTTCCGCGCCTGGGGCTTGTACACGCAGGGCGACGGACGCGGAACGCGGGGCGACGAGATGCCCTACTTCATGATGCGGGTGCGCACGCCGAACGGCTTGCTCACCTCGGCCATGGTGCGCCGCATCGCCGACCTCTCGGATCGATACGCCCGGTCGTCGATCGACATCACCAACCGGCAGAACTTTCAGCTGCATTGGCTGCGGATCGAGGATGTGCCGGCCGTGTGGGAATCGCTGGCCGAGGTCGGATGGACCAGCATGGGGGCGTGCGGCGACAACACGCGCACCGTGACCGGGTGCCCGCTCGCCGGCGTGGACGCGCACGAGTTGATCGACGCCTCGCCGATCGCGCTCGCCGTCGATCGGCGCCTGAACGGCAATGCCGACTACGCGAACCTTCCGCGCAAGTTCAAGATCTCGATCTCGGGTTGCACCCATTGGTGCACCTATCCGGAGATCAACGACGTCGGTGCTACCGCGGTGCGTCGCGGCGAGGAGATCGGGTTTCACGTGCGCGTCGGCGGCGGACTTTCGACGCGGCCCCATCTAGCTGTGCTCCTCCCGGCGTTCGTCACCGCGGCGCAACTCCCCGACGTCGTCGAGGCGATCGTTGCGATCTTCCGCGACTCCGACGAGCTTCGCGTCAATCGTGCCAAAGCGCGAATGAAGTTCCTCTTCGTCACGCACGGGTGGACCGCCGAGCGCTTCCTCGCTGAAATCGAGCGACGGCTCGGATACGAGCTCGCGCCGCCGGTGGCCGAAACGTTGCCGGGCAGCGGCGCCCGCGATCACGTTGGCATTCATGCGCAGAAGCAAGCGGGTCTCTCCTTCGCCGGATTCTCCGTTCTCTCCGGCCGCATCACACCAGACGAGCTGCGACACATCGCCGCGCTGGCCGAGGAATACGGCGACGGCACGCTGCGCACGACCGCGTCGCAGAACATTCTGGTGCTCAACATTCCCGACGGCCGGCTCGAGGCGTTTACGAGCGCGGCCCGGTCCTCCGGCGTTCCGCTCGACGGCCTGGCCTTTCAGCGCGGCACGTTGTCGTGCACCGGGAGCGAGTTCTGCAAGCTGGCCATCACCGAAACGAAACAGTTCAGCATCCGTCTGGCGCGCGAGCTCGACGAGCGGATGCCGGCATTCGACCACGTGATCAAGCTGAACGTGACCGGATGCCCGAACTCGTGCGGGCAGCATTGGATCGCCGACGTGGGACTGCAGGGAATTCTCATGAACCGCGGCGGCGAGCAAGTCGAAGGATTCGATTTCTTCGTTGGGGGCGGCATCGGGGCGCGGAGCGGCGTTGCGCGACGCGTCGGGTTCCGCGCGGCAGCGGACGACGTCGCGGACGTACTCGAACGCTTGTTCGCCGC
This sequence comes from Gemmatimonadaceae bacterium, assembly GCA_036392315.1. Lineage (GTDB taxonomy): Bacteria > Gemmatimonadota > Gemmatimonadetes > Gemmatimonadales > Gemmatimonadaceae > JAQBQB01. The sequence continues at coordinate 16,957 of DASVYG010000117.1, read as the reverse complement.
CTTCACGGAGGGGCGGCGTCGAGGTGAGACGTTCCATGGCTGGACGCGCCGCGTCGGCGACGATGAGGTCAAGGCGATTCTCGCCGGCGTCTCGGCGTTGGAGCCCGTGCTGACATGATTAGCACGATAGAGACGCGGTCCGCGGTCGGCGACGAGCCGCGCATCGACCGCGCGATCGGCGAGACGCCGGTGGTGCAACTCACCCGGGTCGTCGAACCCGGCATGGCCGAGGTCTGGGTGAAGATCGAGGGAATGAATCCAGGCGGCTCGATCAAAGACCGTACGGCCCTGGGCATGATCCTCGACGCCGAACGGCGCGGCGTGCTCCAACCCGGCCAGACCATCGTGGAGCCAACCTCAGGCAACACCGGAATTGGTCTCGCACAGGTGGCGTCGGCGCGAGGCTACCCATTGATCCTGTGCCTTCCCGCCTCGATGAGCATCGAGCGCAAGCGGACGCTCGAGGCGTATGGCGCGACGCTGGTGCTCACCGATCCGGAGCGACGCATGCTGGCGGCGATCGAGGAGGCGGAGCGGATCCGCGATTCGACCGGCGCGTGGATGCCGAATCAGTTCTCCAACCCGGCCAACCCGCGAATCCACTATGAGACCACCGGCCCAGAGTTATTCGCGCAACTGGGCGGGCGGATCGATGCATTCGTGTACGGATCGGGGACGGGCGGGACGATCAGCGGCGTCGGCTGCTTTCTCAAGGAGAGGAATCCGGACACGCTCGTCGCGGCGGTCGAGCCGGCGAGGTCCGCGGTGTTGTCGGGGGGTGAGCGGGGGCAGCATCAGTTTCAGGGGATGGGCCCCGGATTCATTCCCGAGAATCTGGATCGCTCGGTTGTGGACCGGGTGATCCAGGCTTGGGAAGAAGACGCCTTCCCACTGGCTCGCCGACTGGCGCGCGAGGAAGGGTTGTTCGTCGGCATGTCGAGCGGCGCGATGGTGTGGGCAGCGCTTCGGCTCGCCCGTGAGCTCGGTTCCGGGAAGCGGGTGGCGACCATCGCGCCCGATTCGGGCTCGAGGTACCTCTCGACCGCACTCTTCGTGGAGGATGGCTGATCCGGAGCGGGCCAACGAAGAAAAAGCTGGCGCGCCGGTGCTCCCTCGCCACCCATGGCGTCGAGTCGGCAACACATGATGCGCGGACACCACATCCGCTGGGGCCGCTCGCTGTCTCTCATATTGCAAGACGCGATAACTGGTTGTGCGACATAGCATTATGTGACCAATGGACAAGGCCGGTCGATGGCATGGGCGCTGCATTCAGTCGGGTCAGCTTTCGATGCGACGCTGCGTCATTACCAGACACGGGAGGTCGTGGTGCTTGCCACAGCTACTGAACAGAATCGCCTAGCCTATCAAGTTCGGCTCTCGAAAGACTTTGACGGCGCGTATCGTCGGCGGCTCCGGGCTGAGATCATCACGGCGTTGGCGTGCGGACAACGGGAGTTCGTCGTGGACTGCAGCGCCTGGGAGCGGATCGACCTCGCGGTGCTGAGTGTGCTCATCCAATGCGCGAAGGCTTGCGGAGATCAGCAAGCCGATTTCGAGTTGGTCAATGTGCCTTCGGAAGTGCGGTCAAGCATCCACGCGTTGCGCCTCGAGCATCGCTTGCGCCTGAGCGCGTGAGTCGGGTTCAGTGCGGCGTTATCGCGGTTTTGATCGCGTTAGGGGCCGAGCATTCAATGCTCGGCCCTTTGCGTTCGCGGTGAGTGGTCGTGGGCACCCTCATGTAATGGTGTTGCGTCCATGCTACAAAGATCACGTGTAGCCGCCACAATATGCGGGTGATTCGCGGACTACGTCCTCTATCTAAAGTGTTGTCCCTGTTTGCTTTAACTGCTAGAGTCTGCAGTTGCGAACTCTGGTATGCGGCCTGCTATCACGTGGCACCGACCGAAGCATCGCTATTCACCAAGCGGCTGCGCTCACGGCAACCACGACGACGTTGGTGCCAAGGCCTCGCATCTGCATGCAGCAGGAGGAATCATGGGAGTTCGCGGAATCGCACGAGCAGCACTCATCGGCAGTGCCGCGTTAGCGTTGGGATCAATCCCGGCGGCGGCGCAGACTGTCACCTTCTCGACCACCGGCGCCTTTAGCGGCGCGTGCACAGGCACGAGCTGCGGGTTCGGTGGGTTCACGCTCTCGTTCGTGCCAGTGGCGTCGAACAGTTTCTTCTCGGGTTCCCTCGTGGACCTCGGGACATTCAACTCGTCGTGCAGCCTCTCGAGCTGCCCGCTGACGAACTTCCCGTCCGGCGTGACGTTCACGCTCACGATCAACCAGACCAACCCGAGCTCCGGCACGAACAACTTTGCCGGCACGATCTCTGGGCAGTTGGCGTTCAACCCGACGTTCAGCAGCCTGATTTGGACGCCGACTCCGAACACGTTCAACATCGGCGTGGCGAACTACGCATTGGTCGTCGACAACACCGGCCACTTCAACATCGAAGCGCCGACTGGCGACAACAACCCGAACGCCACCGTGGTGAAGGCGTTCGTCAGCACGGTACCCGAGCCAAGCACGGTTGCCCTGATGGCCACGGGAATGTTCGGGCTCATCCCGGTCGTTCGTCGTCGTCGCAAGTAGCACGGAAGGAAGCGAATCGCTCTCACGCGGTTCGACGCGAGCGCCTAGCTAGCGATGCTGCGCGCAAGTCGCTGAGATCTTCGGTTTGATTGAAAATGGAAGGCGGGAGCCGCGCTCAACGCGACTCCCGCCTTCATTGTTCCCGGCACACAGTGCTCGCACGTTGCGAGAGGTGCGGACTCGGCGTCCTGGAGCTATAGTGAATGCGAACCTTACTCATCGCCCGCGACGCCGTGGCGCGACGGTTCCTCGCCCGGCATTCTTGGGCTTGAACGCGTCCTCTACCGATAGGCATCCCTTGCCGACTCCGACCGATTTCGTTCGTCGCCTGCGCGTTCCTGGCTACCTCGTCATGGCGTTGCTGGGCATCGTTACGTTCGCCGAGATCTCCGTGGCTGCCTGGCCCTTCAAGATTCACGACGTGGGCTGGCGCCTCGCCGTGGCAGGGGCGGCGTCCGGCGGCGCAGGAACCGCGCTGCTCGCCATCTTCTTCGCCCTCATGATCGCCGTGATCTCCGACGATCGCGGCGTCGTCTGGTTCGTCTCCATCATCTGCATCATCGCCGCGCTGTTCTGCATCATCGGCGGCGGAATCTTCGCGCTCGACGCCCTCCAGATGAAGGGGCAGGTCAAGCCGGAGCTCGTTTCGCGATACGACGCCGCGCTGGTGTGGGGCCTGACCAAGATAATCCTCGCGGGAATCGTGTTCATCGGAGTCGCGATTAGCGCGTTCCGGACGGGCATCGGCATGGGACGGGCAGCGGTGGTGTCGGGCAAGGGCGCGTCGATGCTGGTGACCGCCCGAACGCCCACCGCGAATTCGATTGGAACAACCGGCGGCGCAGCTCCGTCATGACGCCGTAGGCAACGTGGAGTAGACGACGTCGCCGTGCTAGAATTCCCACGCACGGCGACCGACGTCCCGTCTTACCAAACAACGCGTGAATCCTAGCCCGCCCGACACCGACTCGGAGCTGTCGGCGCGCCTCGCCCGCGTGCTTGCGCCGGCATATGACCTCGAGCGCGAGATTGGGCGCGGGGGCATGGCCATCGTGTACCGGGCCCGCGATCCACGGCTCAAACGCGGAGTCGCCGTCAAGCTGCTCCCGCCAGACCTGGCTTTTCGCTCCGACATCCGTTCGCGCTTTCTGCGCGAGGCCGAGACCGCGGCCCATCTGAGCCATCCGAACATCGTTCCGATCTACACGGTCGACGAGCGCGACGGTCTCGTGTATTTCGTCATGGCGCTGGTGGAAGGCGAGAGCGTCGGCGACCGCCTCAAGCGCGCCGGCCCAATGCCCATTGCCGACGCAAGGCGCATTCTTCGCGAGGTTGCCGACGCGCTCGCCTACGCACACGCCAATGGCGTCGTGCACCGCGACATCAAGCCCGACAACATTCTGCTCGACGCGAACAGCGGTCGTTCGATGGTGACCGATTTCGGCATCGCGCGAGCGGCGCGCGATGGCGAGACGCGTCTCACCGCGACGGGCGCGGCCATCGGCACACCGGCGTACATGTCCCCCGAGCAGTGCTCGGGCGATCGCGAGATCGACGGGCGGTCGGACCTCTACTCGCTCGGCGCGGTCGCGTACCACATGATCACGGGAGCGCCGCCGTTCACGGGCGGAAATACGCCGTCGGTCATGATGAAGCAGGTCATGGAGGCGCCGGCACCGCTGCGCGAGCGGCGACGGGACGTTCCGGAAGATCTCGAGGCAATCGTCATGCGGCTGCTCGAGAAAAATCCGTCGAAGCGCTTCGCCGACGGTGCCGCGCTCGTCGCCGCGCTCGACGGAACGCCGCTCGCGCCGCTAGCCCCACTCCCACTGGGCGCACAGGAGCTGCTGAGCACCAACACCGGGCGACGTCGTCCTCTGCTCGACGTCAACGTTCCGCTCGTCACCATTACCCATCATCTCGGAGAGTCGCCGCAGTCGGCAACGATTGGTCTCGTCGCGAAGCTCGGCAAGGCACAGGACCGAATGGAGCAGATCGAGGCATTCAGAGCCGCACGGCGTGCGGGGAGAGGGCGAAACCGACCGTTGCCGGATCGAATACGATCGTTTCGCCAACAGCTCGTGAGCTACACGGGCACGAGCATCTTCCTGTTCGCGATCAATGCGATGACCAGCGGCCACGGTCACGTGTTTTGGTGGGCTGTGTTTCCGGTTCTCGGCATGGGCCTGGGCGTCGTAAAGTCGGGCGGCAAACTCTGGGCAGACGGAGCGAGACTCAAAGACGTTTTCGGGCCCTTGCCACCCAGCCAGCCGCCTGGGAACGCGGCACTGTCGGCGGCGGCGCCGAAGGCGCCAAGCGACTTCGATCAGGTGCTTGCCGGCCCACACGGACCCGTCCTGCGACAAGCGATGGCCGACCGCCGCACCATCAGCGACTTGATCCAGCGCCTGAGCAACGCCGAACGCCAGCGCATTCCGGACGTCCAGGGTACGGCCGACGCACTGTACGACCGAATCGGCGCACTGGCCTCGGCGCTCGACCGGCTCGATGGCGAGGTGGCACCCGATCGGCTGCCGGCGCTCGACGCGCGAATCGCGCAGATCGAGCAGTCGTCCGAGACCACGGCCGATCGCGAGCGACGACTCGGGCTACTCAAGCGCCAGCGCGACATGCTCGCCGAGCTCGCCCGGTCGCGCGATGCATTGGTCGAGCAATTCGAGAGCGCGGGCCTGCTGCTTCAGAATTTGTCGTTGGACATGTTGAAGGTTCGCTCCTCGGGCCTCGACTCGGCACTCGAGAGTGTGGCGAGCGTGACGCAAGAGGCGCGAGCGTTGTCACGCGAGATCGGCTACGCGCTCGATGCGGCGGCCGAGTTACGAGAGCTGGAGCGCAAGGGCGACACCACGCCGTAGCATCACGGCTATGTCAGCCGGAGATGATAGACCGACGCACCAATGAGAGTATGCTCATCGACGCCGAAGTGCAAAGTGCACGCAGGCGAATCTCATGATGCGAACGCAGCGCCGGCTAATACCGCACCTCGGCGCCGGTCACGACGCGCCACGTATCCCGGGCGATCAGTAGCTCCTCGTCGGTGGGAATGACCCAGAGGTTGACGCGCGACCCCTCGCGGTCGATGCGGCCTTCAGTGCCGACGATCTGGTTGTTGCGAGCCGCGTCCACGTCTATGCCAAGCCACTCCAGGTCCCTGCAGATTCGCACGCGCACTTCGGGGGAATTCTCCCCGATCCCGCCCGCAAACACGACAGCGTCTGCACCATTCATGGCCGCCAGGTAGGCCCCGATGTACTTCTTGACCCGATAGCAGAACAGATCGACGGCGAGCCGGGCGCGGCGATCACCGTGCTCGGCGTCTTCGGCCAACAGCTCACGCATGTCCGCAGTGAGACCGGAGACGCCCAGCAACCCAGATTGCTTGTTGAGCAACGTGTCGACCTCGCGGAGACTCAGGCCTTCCTTTGCCGAAACGAAGTCGAGGATCGCGGGGTCGAGATCGCCTGAGCGCGTGCCCATCACGAGCCCCTCGAGAGGCGTGAACCCCATGGACGTATCGACCGAGCTCCCGCCGACGATCGCGCACGCCGATGCGCCGTTGCCGAGATGGAGCGTGATGATCTTCGTTGCCTCGCGCGTCTTTTGGGTCAGTTGTCGATAGCGATACGCGATGTACCGATGCGACGTGCCATGAAAGCCGTATCGACGCACACGGTAGCGGCGGTAGAGTTGGTACGGGATGCCGTAGACGAACGCCGTCTCGGGCAGGCTGTGGTGAAACGCAGTATCGAAGACGGCGACCTGCGGCACCCCCGGACCGAGCACCGCGCGCGCGGCGGTGATGCCGCGCAGATTGTGTGGATTGTGGAGCGGCGCGAGCTCGATCAGCTCCTCGAGCTCGCGCCAGACGTCGTCGTCGACGCGCGTTGAATGGGTGAATCGCTCGCCGCCGTGCACGACCCGATGACCAACGGCTTCGATCTCGGCAACGCTTGAGATCGGAACGCCGGACGTCTGGCTGGTCAGCCAGGTGATGATGTGCTCGACGGCCGCCGCGTGGTCGCGAATGGTGACGGCACTCTTGGTCGGCCGTTGGTCGTTTGCCGCGAGCGTGACGATGGCCTCACCGCCGATGCGCTCGATCTGACCGCGAGCCAGGCGGCGGTCTTGCGCCGCGGCGATCGCCGAGCCATCGGTATCGATGAGCTGGAACTTGACCGACGAGGACCCGACATTGAGAACGAGAATGTGCATCTATGTTCGTTGGGGGATGGATCGATTCAATCTACAGCGCCCCAACGTGCCTTTCCCGGCTCGGTCCTTGAGCGCACGCCATGACGCGCGATAACCGCATCGATCGGTTCGACGTCGCAATCGTCGGCGCGGGGCCCGCCGGCGCGGCCGCTGCGCATCAGCTGGCAGCGTGGGGCCATTCGGTTGCCCTCCTTGGGCGCAGGCCTGGCAAACGCGCGCTGGCCGAATCGCTGCCGCCGAGCTGTGTCAAGCTCTTCGATCGACTTGGAATTCGGCAAGTGGTCGACGCCGCGGGGTTCGTGCGGTCATCCGGCAACACCGTGCAATGGGCCGGACAACCAAAACGCATCGAGCCATTCGATGCCGGCGCACTCGGCTACCAAGTGCCGCGCGATCGATTCGACGCGTTGCTCGTCAGGGCCGCGGCTGATAGCGGCGCGACGGTTTTTAGCGATGCCGTCGTCCGCGAGGTCGAGCGTGACGGCGGCGGCTGCTTTGTACGCTTTGATCGATCTGCTGAGCGCGCGGTGCTGCGCGCGCCGTGGGTGCTCGACTGCAGCGGACGCGCGGGTGTTGTTGCGCGACGCGGATGGCGTGAAGCCGAGGGGAGCGGTCGCACGACAGCCATCGTCGGCGTATGGGAGCGCGCGCAAGCGTGGCCGGTCGATGCTCCCGCGCACACGCTCGTCGAGAGCTACGACGGCGGCTGGGCGTGGTCGGTGCCCGTCAATCACGCACGACGTTACGTCACCGTGATGCTCGACCCCACGGTCACCGAACTGCCGCATCGCGGCCGACTCGCCGACGCATATCGCAGCGAACTGGCGCGCACGGACATGTTGTCAGCGCTTGTCAAAGGCGCAACGATGGTCGAGCCGCCGTGGGGATGCGACGCATCTCCATACTTCGCGCCCGTGGCGGCTCGGGATGGAATGCTGCTCGTTGGCGATGCGGCCTCGTTCGTCGATCCGCTGTCGTCATTCGGTGTAAAGAAAGCGTTAGCGTCGGCATGGCTCGCATCGGTCGCGGTGCACACGTCGCTGCTCGATTCGTCGATGGCAATGGTCGCTCTCGGAATGTTCTCGCATCGGGAACAGACGATGTACCGGCGCCTCCAGCAGCAGTCGGCCAGTGTGTCACGTGAGGCTTCGGGGACATATGCCAGCGAATTTTGGCGCGGCCGTGGTGAGATGACCTTCGATGACTCGTCGGGTGACTTGGATGCCGCCGCGTTGCGCTCGGATCCTCGTGTGCACGGGGCGTTCGAGCGACTCAAGGCCAAATCATCGGTGAGCTTACGGCCGGCTGCGTCGTTGCGCGTCGTGGAACAAGCGACGGTGCGCGGCAACCGCATCGTGTTGGGTCCACATTTGGTTGCCGAGGGCGTCCCTGGGATCCGCTACTGCCGGAACGTGGATTTGGTGCTGATTGCTCGACTCGCTCCTCGGTACGAGCAGGTGCCCGACTTGTTCGAGGCGTACAACCGGGCGGCGCCCCCTGCTCCCCTTCCCGATTTCCTCGGCGCGCTGTCGACGCTGATCGCGCTCGACATGTTGTCCCTCGCTTGACAGCGGCAGCGTGGCGCCGTATTGCTGTGTCGCATTCCCACGAGGAGAATCGAAGTCATGCCGCGTGTGGTGTTTGTGGACGCATCGCGTCGTTGGGCTCGTATTCTGCCGCTCTCGTTGGTTGTCATCAGCGCAGCGACCGCGTCGGCGCAGCGCGGTGGCCGCGGTGCCGGACGCACCGGCGGGTCGAGCGCCTCGGCGCCGGATACGACGACGGGCTTCGTCATCCGCGATCAACTCACGATCGCGTATTGCTCGGGATGCCACACGCGCGACAGCGCGGGCTACATGCAGCGCATCTCCTACGAGCGAAAAACGCCGGAAGGCTGGGAGATGTCCGTCCGCCGCATGGCCGGATTGAACAATCTGAAGATCGATCCGGCCACTGCGCGCACGATCGTCCGATACCTCAGCGATCACCAAGGGCTCGCGCCGTCCGAGATGCGGCCGGGCCGCTTCGAGACGGAACGCCGGATGATCGACTATCGGTACACCGCGGACCCGAAGACGGAGACGACGTGTCGCGCCTGTCACTCGATGGGGCGCGTGATCACGCAACGTCGAACGCGGGGCGAGTGGGAGTTGTTGCTGGCCACGCATCGATCCCTCTATCCCGACGTGGACTTTCAGGCGTTCCGTCGCGGCGGTCCCGCGGTGAACGACAGCGGCGCTCCGGTGCCGCATCCAATGGACGTGGCGCTCGCGCATCTCGCGAAGGCGTTTCCACTCCGCACCCCGGAGTGGACGGCATGGTCGGCCACGATGCGGCCGCCACACCTCGAGGGAACGTGGCTGTTGAGCGGCTCCGAGCCGGGACGCGGAGCATTCTACGGCCACATGACCATCGCCCGCGGTCCGACCGACGGCGAGTTCGTCACGCAGGCGACGTATCGCTATGCCGACGGCGGTCAGGTCGTCCACCGCAACGGACGCTCCATCGTCTACACCGGCTATCAATGGCGCGGCCGCTCCACCGATCCGGCCTTGCGCGCACGCGATTCGACCGGGCTTCGCGAGGTAATGTTCGTCGAACCGGGGTGGGAGGAGATGTCCGGCCGCTGGTTCACCGGCGGCTATGAGGAGATTGGCATGGACGTCTCGCTGAAGAAGCTGGGCGCGAACACGGTGCTCGCCGGCGTAGCGCCGCACGCGCTCCGTGTGGGAACGCGGGGGCAGGACGTGACCGTGTTCGGCGCGAACTTGTCGCGTACGCTCGCGACGACGGCGGTGGACTTCGGGCCCGGCGTCACCGTCGAGCGCGTGCTCCGGGCGACGCCCGATTCGGTCACGCTGCGCGTCGACGTCGACTCGACGGCGCCGATCGGCAAACGCGATCTATTCGCGGGCGGCGCGTCACTGCGCGATGCGGCAGTCGTGTACGATCAGGTGAGTCGCATCAAGGTGGTGCCGCTCGCCGGCATGGCCAGGGTGGGCGGCGTGGTGTTTCCGAAACAGCTCCAGCAATTCGACGCGATCGCATACTATAACGGCCCCGATGGCAAGGCCGACACCGACGATGATGTGGAGATTGGCCGCGTCAAGGCGACGTGGAGTCTGGAGGAGTACGGCGTCACGTACGACGACGATGACGTGAAGTTTGTCGGCTCGCTCGATCAAACAGGATTGTTCACGCCGGCCCTCGATGGTCCGAACCCAGCGCGCAGCTCGAGCCGGAACAACGTCGGCGACGTGTGGGTCGTAGCATCCTACGTTCCGCCCGGCAAGAATCCACGGCCGCTCAAGGCGCGGGCGCTGCTGATCGTCACGGTCCCGCTGTACGTCAAGTTCGTTCCCTGGCAGACGCAGCCATGAACCTCCGCCGAAGCGAGTTTCACGCATTCAGTGGAAGCGACTCGTCGCGCTTTCTCTATCTGGTGCCGTCGGCGGCAGTCGTCCAAATCGACGAGCTCTCGCACATGGTCCTCGAGACGCTCGCCGCCGGCGACCGGTCGGCGTCGGAGCTCGTCGACACGCTCAGCGACCGGTGGAGCGCCGACGACGTGCGCACGTCCGTCGATGAGCTGCTCGGGTTGCGGGCAATTCATACGGTCGCCGCGCCACCGCCCAAGCCAATCGCCGAAAAACCCAAGCGACGCATTCCCTTGCAGACGCTCGTCCTCAACGTGACGAGCAAGTGCAATCTGTCGTGCGGCTACTGCTACGAGTACGGTGAAGACAAGATCGTCGAGGCCAAAACGAAGCCCCGCTTCATGAACGAGGCCACGGCCAAGCAAAGTGTCGACTTCATGTTCGCCGAGGCCGGCGATTCGCCCTCGGTGAACCTGACGTTCTTCGGCGGCGAGACGCTGATGAACTTCAAGATGCTGCAGTCCGCGCTCGCGTACGCGAAGGAGCGCGCCGCCGGACTCGGCAAAGAAGTGAACGCCAGTCTCACCACGAACGCCACGCTGCTCCGCGAGGAGATCATCGATTGGATCGTGGCGAATGACGTCGGCGTCACTGTCTCGATCGACGGCGCGCGCGAGCAGCAAGACAAGTTCCGGACGTTCGCCAACGGCATGGGCAGCTACGATATCATTCTGCCCAACATCAAGTCCCTATTGGCGCGCCATCGCCGCCGGCCGGTCGGGGCGCGCGTCACGCTCACTGGACAGAATCTCGACGTTGCGTCGATCTACACACATCTCTTCGAGGAGATCGGGTTCTGGGAGGTCGGCTTCGCGCCGGTGACGACATCGTGGCAACGCGAGTACGCGATCGAGGACGAGGGATTCCAACGGCTGCTGTCGGGTTTTCAGTCACTCGCGGCCGACTTTCTCGACGCTACGCTCGCCGGCCGGCGCCACGGTTTCTCGAACGTGCGCGACACGCTCGAGGAGATCCACAAAGGCATGAGCAAAGCGTATCCTTGCGGCGCGGGGCTCGGGCTGATGGGTGTAGCGACCGACGGCGACGTCGCGCTTTGTCATCGGTTCGCCGGCTCGGACGAGCACAAGTTGGGAAGCGTGTTCGACGGCGTCGATCACGCGCGCCAAGATGATTTTCTTCAGCGGCATCACATCGCCAACAAGACGGACTGCGCCACGTGCTGGGCACGTCCACTTTGCGCGGGCGGATGCTATCACGAAGCGCACACGCGATATGGCTCGACGGTCGAGCCCAACCTGCACTACTGCAATTGGATTCGCGCCTGGACCAATACCTGTCTCGAGATTTACGGCACCCTCGCCGAGCGAAAGCCGGAATACCTCGCGCAGTTCGACTGAGAGGTTTGCACCAGCAACCCGCAGCCAGGGACGAGCAACACGCATGCGCCATCTAAGACCGATCAACCAGAAAGCGCGACACATCCAGTCCATCATCGACAACGATGTCGTCGCCCTACAGCAGGGCGGGCCGCCGCAGGGGCCGCACGTTCCGCTCGGATGTTCATTCGTCTTCTCGCCGGGTTGGGAGGTCGACAGCAACGGCGGCACGGCCGGGCTGTGCCAACCGGTCGAGCGCGATCTGTTCGACTGCCACCTCACCTGCTTCTGGCCGGCCCACGTTCCAGATCTCTATAACCACGCGCCCGACTGGACCGCGAAGTGCGCGTCGGCACAGAAGGACTGGCGCAAGATCGACTTGATCTTCCCATGAGAATCGTCGAGACGATCGGCATCGGCGCGATCGCGGTCGTGGGATCTCTGGCCTCCGCGCAATCCACGGCGGCGCGCCAAGCCGGAGATCCGATCGCCGCCGGCGGCAACGGGACCATTTATGTCGGGACGTACGCGCGCAACATTCTCGTCCTCGACGAGGCGACGATGCAGGTGCGGGACACGATCAAATCCAACGTCGGAATTCCGGAGCTGTCGCTCTCGTTCGATCGGAAGCACTTGTACCTGAGCGACCCGGGAGACGAGAAGCTCGAGATCGTCGACCTCGCGACCAAGAAGTCGAGCGGCGTCTTCACTCTGTCCACCGACAGCACCAAGGTCCGGATGTGGGGATTCAGCCTCGACCCCAAGGAACGGTTCGCCGTGCTGGTGGTCAAGGCGTACACGAAGAAGAAGGATCGGTACGAGGTCAGCGCGCCGACGCTGCTCCGCTACGATCTCGCGAAGCATCAGGTCACCGACACGATTCCGTGGCCGAAGGGCGAAGAGCGCGAGTTCGCGCAGATCATCTTCTCGCCGAAAGGCGACCTGATGTACTTCTTCACGAGTGACGACGTCCTGATCTACGACGCGAACACACTCAAGCAGGTCGACCGCTGGGAGATTTCACGCACCCTTTTCGAGGAAGGACTCGGCCGTATTGCGTTCGGCTTTCCGTACGACGTGTACGAGGAGCCGGGGTTCTACACTGGACTGTTCCGCACGACTGATCCGGTCAACCACCGCACGCAAATGGGCGTTGCGCGGATGGATCTCGTCAACAGACAACTCGACTTCTACGCGCTCGGACCCAGCCAAGCGGTGAGCTTCCGTCTGACGCCCGATCGCAAGCGGGCGTACGGCATTCATTCCGAGGTCGGGAATTATCAGTTCTGGACCTTCGACCTCGAAGGACGGCGCGTGGTCGGGAAGACGGAATTTCCGGGACGACCGCGCATGGGGCTCATCGTCAGCTCGAACGGGAGCCAGCTGTACATCACCACGGCCGGCGCGACGATCGATCGCTATGCGACTGCCGACTTTCACCACCTCGGCCAGATCAATCTGGGCGCCGACATGACCAACGTCATCTTGGTGCCGCGCCCGGCAACGCAAAAATAGCCGTGCCGCTGCTGGACAGGGACCTTCGACGCGCACTGCACTACGTGACGCCGCATTGGCGGCGGTTATCGCTCGTGCTTGGGTTGTCACTCATCAGCACGGTGCTCGCGCTCTACATCCCGTACCTCGCACGGCTCCTCATCGACCGCGCGCTGCTGGGCGGCGATTCGCGTATGCTGGTGCGCATCGTCGGCCAATTCGCGGCGCTCACGTTGGGAAGCTTCGCGCTGAACGTCGTGAGTGGACTCGTCTATACGCGCACCTCCGCCGAAATCTTGTTCGAGATGCGGCTGGGTCTCTTCCGGCAACTCCAGCGACTGTCGCCGCGATTCTATGCCGACATGCCCGTGGGCCAGATCGCGACGCGGCTCAACGCCGACATCGGCGAGATCCAGCGGGTCGCGGCGGAGATCGCGCTGGCGTGGGTCGGCAATGTGATTTTCCTCGTCGGCAGCGTCGTCATCTTGTTTCGCCTCGATCGCGTGTTGTTCGCCGTGAGTCTCGGCGTTTTGCCGCTCGCGCTGTGGGCGCTGATCCGCTATCGCTCGCGACTGGAGAACGCCGTGACTGGTGTCCGCGACCGTAGCGCGGACGTCGGCAGCTTTCTCATCGAGACGCTGCTCGGCATGAAAGTCATCGTCGGGTTCAACGCGCAGGATCGCGAGGCGAAGCGCTTCCGCGATCGCAACGATGCGTTCATCGACGCGTTGATGTCGATGCGTCGTCTGACGTATCTGTCGGGCGGTGTGCCCGGCTTGTTGCTCAGCGCTGGCAGCGCCGCGGTATTCGTGGTGGGCGGCATGCGCGTGATCGACCACACGATCACAATGGGGACCCTCGTCGCGTTCATCGCATATCAGATGCGACTCGTCTGGCCGATCCAGGCGCTCATGGGGCTCTACGCCAGCCTTGCCTCTGCGCGCGTGTCCCTCAAACGAGTGAACGAGATTCTCGACACCCCGCTCGACGTGGAGGAATCGATCGACGCCGTTGCACTGCCCCCTGTTCGCGGGAACGTGACGCTCGACGACGTGAGCTTCGCCTTCGGGCGCGGCCTTCAGGTGCTCGATCACGTGACGCTCGACGTGCGCGCCGGAGAACGACTCGCGATCGTGGGCCGCAGTGGTGAAGGCAAATCGACGATCGCCGATCTGTTGGTGCGGCAGCTCGATCCTCAGACAGGCCGTGTGCTGATCGACGGTGTCGATCTTCGTCGTGCCCGGCTTGCCGACGTGCGACGCAACGTGCTCGTTGTCGATCAAGAACCGTTCGTCTTTAACGCGACGATCGCAGAGAACATTCGCTATGCCCGGCCCGACGCGAGCGACGCCGACGTTGCGAGCGCCGCCCACGCAGCCGGGCTCACGACGCTCGTCGCGCGACTCCCGCAAGGCATCGAGACGAGCGCGGGCGAGCGCGGGCGCGCGCTGTCGGCCGGTGAGCGCCAGCGGGTGGCGATCGCGCGCGCCTTCCTCGCCGACCCCGCGGTTCTCGTCCTCGATGAGGCGACCGGCGCGCTCGATCCGGCAACGGAATCACAAGTCGCGTCCGGATACGAGGCGGTGATGCGCGGGCGGACGACGATCATCATCACCCACCGACTCGAGCTCGCCCGACGAGCCGATCGCGTCGTGGTGCTCGAGGGCGGTCGCATCGTCGAAGACGGAACGGCGAGCGTGCTCCTCGACGATGGCAACTCGTCGTTCGCCGAGCTGTTCGCCGGCGGCGCGCTGCAGCCGGCGCAATAAGGGGCACGGTGCGATTCACCCTCGATGATCCGCCGTTCGCCGGCCGATCGGGACAGGGCGTCATCGTGGCGGTACTCGACAGCGGCGTGCACGCCGACCACCCACACGTCGGGCGCATCATCGGCGGCGTGTCGTTCGCCGGCGACGCTGATGATTTCGTCGATCGCATCGGCCACGGCACGGCCGTCACCGCCGCAATTCACGAGAAGGCTCCCGGTGCCGAGGTGTTGGCCGTCAAGATCTTCGAGCGCCACCTTGCGACCAACGCCGATGTTCTCTCACGCGCCATCGAGTGGGCCGCAGATCATGGAGCGCATCTCATCAACTTGAGCCTGGGCACCGCGAACGCGGCGCACGCGGAGCGCCTGGCCACGGCGGTCGACTCCGCCGCGACGCGCGGTGCGCTCGTCGTCTCGGCGCTCGAGACGAATGGCACGCCACTCTTTCCCGGCTCGCTCGCCGCCGTCGCCGGCGTGGTCGCCGACTGGTCGTGTGATCGCGATTCACTCGACGTGACGGCGCGCGCCGAGGGCGAACCGCGGTTCACTGCGTCGGCGTATCCGCGCCCCATACCAGGAGTGCCGAAGGAAAGGAATCTCGCCGGCGTGTCGTTCGCCGTTGCGAATGTGACGGGCTTTCTCGCGCGCGCGATCGAGTCCGGAGCTCTGCCAGAAACGCTGCGCGGCCGCCCGCGACGCTGAACCACTGCGTCACGGACGGCCGCTCCCCCCCGCAGCCCCTCGTCGGACTACGGCTTCTTGCCGGTTGTCGTGGGTTTCTTGCCCAAGCCCGGAGGGGTCGTCGGACGCGCCCCCGCTCCACCGTTTGCCGGGACGTTCGCCGGCGGTCCGCCCGCCGAGCCGCCGCTCTGCCCAGCACCGGCGGCGCTGCCGGGTCGCTTGGTTCCCGCAAGGTCCCGCCCTGTTTCCGCCGGCTTGTTGCCTTGGCCGGATACCGCTTGCGCCGGCAATTCGCCGGGCATTTGCTCGAGATCATGATCCGACGCGCGCGCCATGAGTCTTTTCTCAACACGCTCGAGCGCATCGTCCGACGCCAACCCACGGTCGACGAGGCTGCCGATCACATACAGCGGTACCGCCAGCGACCGTCCACTCGGCGCGCTCTTGGCCAGCGCGCTGACCTTGGATCCGTCGACGCCTTTCCGCACCGCTTCAGCGCCCGCCTCGACTTCGTCGCCCGAGGGCTTGCGGCCGCGTGCGCGCTGCAGCGTGTCCCGAACCTGCTCCATGCGCGTTTCCTGATCGACGACCGATTTCTCGATCGAATCGGGTTTCACGCCGCGGGCCGCGAACTTGAGCGCGCGGTTCTCCAACGCCTCGGCGGGAAGATCGCGTGAACGCGCCTTCTCGATCACGGCGAGCAGGCGCGCCGCGACGTCCGCGGGAAGCACTTGCTTCAATCGTGCCGACGGATCGTTCGCCGGCGCCTGCGCAGCGACCGTCGCGCTACCAAGCAGCGCCATCGCCACGAGAGTTGTCGTCAGTCTCAGATAACGCATATCGGCACCTCAGCTTAGCGGCGTGGTCAGTCCATCGCCGTCGTAGGATTGACTGCCGGTATTGGTCACCACGTCACTCGATTCTCAGGATGCCGACGATTCCGCCAAACTCGTCGGTCGACGTCAAAAGGCCCGGCGGCGCGACCCATGGGCCTCCGTCTACCCGAATGTTCACTTGGTAAGTGCCGGGCGCGATCTGCAGGGTAATGGTCCACCAGCCATCTGTTCCACGCGCCAGCCGCACCGGTTGCCAATGGGTGAAATCGCCGTTCAGCTCGACGGCGGTGGCCGACGGCGCACCGATGCGCAACACACGCTCGTTGCCTCGCACCGTTCTCAAGTCGAACCCCGTCGCGTTCGAGCCTGGCGTCGGGTCGACGATCGGCGAAGCGGCGGGCGGCTGCGCGGCACGCTCCGACAAACGACTATTGCGCGACGCAAACCGCAAGGCGAGCGACACGAATCGGCCTCCCGGATAACCCTGCGTGAGATCCACGGGGTAGCTTCCGGCGGCACCAACGATCGCCACACTCGAGGCAATCCAGTCGACGACGCTCACACTGCCCC
>DASVYG010000116.1:0-28648 GCA_036392315.1 Gemmatimonadaceae bacterium | reverse complement strand
TCCGGTGTGGGTGAACCGCCTGGACGGTCACATGTCGCTTGCGAACAGCCCGGCACTGCGGGCCGCCGGAGTCACCAAAGCGACGCAAGAAGTTGCCGGCGGAACGATCGTGCGCGACGCGAGCGGCGAGCCGACGGGCATTCTCAAAGACAACGCGACGTCGCTCGTCGATCGGGCTCAACCCGAGCCGTCCGCCGAAGCGGAGGATCGCGCGCTCGAGGCCGCGATGCGGTACGTGGCTGGCAACGGAGTCACGTCGGTGACGCACATGGGATCATGGAGCGATCTCCGCGTGTTCGAGCGAGCACGCGAGGCGGGGCGACTCAAGACGCGCATCTACGCCGCGGTTCCATTGTCCACCTGGGAGCGCCTGCGCGACACGGTCGCGGCGCGCGGTCGCGGCGACGAGTGGCTCAAGATCGGCGCCCTCAAGGGCTTCGTCGACGGCTCACTGGGCTCGCACACGGCCGCGATGCTGGCGCCATTTACCGATGCACCGAACGACTCCGGCTTGTTCGTGAGCACGCCGGAACAACTGTACTCGTGGACGTCGGGCGCGGACAAGGCGGGATTGCATGTGATCGTTCACGCGATCGGCGATCGCGCCATCCGGACGCAGCTCGACATCTATGAACGCGTCGAGCGCGAGGACGGGGTGCGCGATCGTCGCTTTCGCATCGAACACGCGCAACACATTGCGCCGTCCGACATGCCGCGATTCGCCGCGCTCGGCGTGATCGCGAGCATGCAGCCGTACCACGCAATCGACGATGGACGGTGGGCGGAAAAAGTGATCGGACACGAGCGTGGAAAGGGGACGTACGCGTTCCGGTCGCTGCTCGACAACCACACGCGTCTGGCGTTCGGCAGCGACTGGTTCGTGGCACCCGCCACGCCGCTCGAGGGAATCTACGCCGCGGTGACTCGACGGACGCTCGACGGCGCGAACCCCGCGGGTTGGTATCCGGAGCAAAAGATCACGGTCGAGGAGGCTTTGCGCGCGTATACGAGCGGCGGAGCGTACGCCTCGTACGATGAGCGCGACAAGGGCACGCTCGAGCGCGGAAAGCTGGCGGACTTCGTGTTGATCGATCGCGACATCACGCGAACGCCGCCCGAGGAAATCGGCCAGGCACGAGTCGTGATGACTGTGGTCGGTGGCCGCATCGTTCATTCACGCGAATAGCGGCGCGTCTATCTTTCAAGCATGAGCAAATCCATACCGCGCATCATCACGGTGGCCGCGGGGCTGTTGGCCGTCGCGTCGAACGTCGTCGTGGCTCAACTCGCGCCGCGCGCACGCGTGGCCGGCGTTGCATACACGATCCACGTCGCGAGCACGCCCCACGCCGGGTCGGGCGGGGCCGCGGCCATGGTTGGTGCGTCGCAGAATTACGTCGGCGACGCGGTGTTCGCCGCCAATCGTGGGCGCATGGACGTCGTCGAGGGAGCCGTAGAGTCGCTGTTCGCCAAGGGCGACTACATCCTGTTCGACAGCACCGATCTCGTGATCGTGCATCCGTCGAACAAGACGTTCGTTCCGTTGCCGCACGACGTCGCGGGAAAAACCATGGAGCGCCTGGAATCGATCGGCGTCAAGACCACAATCGCCGACGACAAGGTGGTGCTCGACAGTCTCGGATTCGGCGATACGGTCGCTGGAATTCCCACGACCCATTTCCGCATGACGACCGCATTCACGATGTCGGTCGACGCGGGTGTCGTGCAGCAGCGCCTCGCGACGGAGAGCATCACGGACTACTGGGTCGCCGCGGTTCCCGGACTTCCTCGCAATCCACTTCTGCGGGCCAATGGCCTTTCAGGCGCGTCGGCGATGACGGGAATGTTCAAGTCCATTTCGGCCAAAGTCGATTCGGCGGCAAAGCGGCTGGGCTCCACGGTCGCGCTCAAAACGCACACCGTCAGTCGCCTGATCGACGGTCAGGGCATGAACACGATGACGGAGCAAACGTCGAACGTCTCGAACATCGAGCCTCGCGAGGTCGACGACACGTTCCTCATGCTCCCGTCGGACTATGCGCCGCAACCGCTTGCCGGCGTCGAGCAGACGATCTCCGATGACGTCGGGGCGAAATGGCGAATTCTGCAGCGCCCACGACCGACTAGAACCGAACGTTCGACGTCTCGGTCGTTGTCTGGGCGGCCGATATGGTAATCGAGCTCGACGTGACCGACTGAACGCCCTGTGCGGTGAAGGTCAGCGTCACGTCGCCGCTCCCCACGATTTTGAGATCTGTAAAAGTCGCCAATCCCGTGACCGGGTCGGCGACGACGCTCGTCGTGCCGAGCAGGGTGCCCGCGCTCACGGCCACCGTGATGGTCAAGTTGCTCGTCGCGGTCGAGTTGCCGAAATGATCGAGCAGCTGGACAACCGGTTGGCGGTCGAGCAGCGCGCCGCTCTGCGCCGTTGCCGACGGTTGCGTCGCCATTCCGAGCATGGCGGGCGGTCCACCGAATGCTCCCGCGCGAAGCGAAACGCTCGGCAGTCCGGCCGAGGAGACGAGAAGCGTTTGCGGACCGGAGTGACCTCCGAGTGTCCATGACGTGAGTGTCGCGATCCCGGACGCGTCGGTCAGTAGCGGGGTCGACGGAATGACGACGCCTGCGTCGCTGGGTGAGAACGTAACCGACGCTCCGGCGACCGGATTTCCAGCATCGTCGGTCACCTTCACCGACGGTGCGACAGGCACCGGGCTGCCCGCCGCCGCACGTTGATCGTCGCCCGCGACAATCGTCAGCTTCGACGCGACCGCGTCGGTGACGTTGAAGGCCGAGCTCGTCGACGATGTAGCACCCGCGCTGGAAGCATCGAGCGTGTAGGCGTTGCCCGCCTTGTCGATCTTGAGATCGTTGAACGATGCGACGCCGTTCACCGCGGTGCGAACGAGCGAGCCGCTGAGCGTCGCGCCGCTCGGATTGTTGGCCAGCGAAATCGTTACCGCGTTCGTGGCGGCTGTTTGATTTCCTTTCGCGTCGAGCAACGCCACGCGGACGGTGGACATCGCTGCGCCCGTGACCGCATTACTCGGCTGCGTCGAGAAGGCGAGGGCGGCAACAGGTCCGGGCTGTGCCGTCGCCGAAAACGTGACGTGTCGGCCGCCGGTGATCGAGGCCGTCGCCGACGCAGGGCCTGCGACGGTGCCCAGGGTGAGATTCGCCGAGGCGCGACCGGCAAAATCAGTGAGCGACGTGGGCGCAGTCGATGCGTTCGTCGCTGACCAATGCACCGTTATGGAGCTCACCGGATTCCCCGCCTCATCCGTCACTTTCACGACGAGCGGCGCCGCGAGCGTGGCTCCTATCCGCGCTGCCTGGGCATTGCCCGAGACGAGAACGATCGAGGCCGGCGCTCCGGCGACCACCTGGAACGAGAAGACGGCGTGACTTGTCACGCCGCCGACGGATGCTGTCACCCCCTCTGTGCCGACCGCATTGCCCAGGGTATACATCGTCGTCGCTCGCCCGTCCGCGGCTGTCGTTGACGAGACGGCCTCGAGGAAGCCGGCCCCGCTGCGAGTCCACGAGACTGCGACGCCGGAGACCGGATTGCCGAATTGATCAGTCACTCGAACGACGAGCGGCGCGAGCTCCTTGTGAATCGAGTCGGTCTGCCCGTTTCCCGAAATGATCTCGATCCCGGCGGGCGCGCCCGCGACCGCTGTTTCGGGGATGAGCGTACTCAGATTCCCCGCAGTCGCGGCGAAGGCCTGCGCACCGGCGACCGTGCCGAGCGTGAGCCCGGCCGACACGCGCCCATTTGCGTCGGTGGTGAGCGTCGTTACCGCCACGCCTCCGCCCGTGGGCGGGGCAAGTACGATGTTGACGCCAGGAACACCGACGCCGTCGGCTGCATTGACCTGCACGACTGCGGGAGAGCCGAGCGCCGTTGCCACAACCCCAGTCTGCCCGCCGCCGCTGACGACAGAGATCGTCGACGGTGGTGGGACGACCACCAGAGTCGCACGATCGGTAATGCCTGTGGGAGTCGACGCGGTGACGACGACTGTGCCGCGCCGTTCGAGCGCCTGCAAGATTCCGGCGCCGGTGATGGTCGCGATCGACGGATCGGACGTCGTCCAGCTCAGGGGAACCGCGGCGACGGCATTGTTGTTGGCATCGAAGGCCGCGGCGACGAACTGAAGGGTCCCGTCAGTCCGTACCGCGCTCGTCTTGGGCGATACGTCGATCCGCGCGACGTTGGCGCCGGGTCCAACGTACTCAACCGAAATCTGCTCCTGCTGTGGCGATGGCTGTTCCGGCGCGTGGGATCGCACTCTGCCGTGGCCATGAAACACGACGCCTGCTGTGTTCAGATAGTCGATCCCCACCTCGAACACTTCGTCGCTCGACCGCACCTCGACTGTGAGGTTGAGCGTGATGTCCGGGCTCGTGGGGGTGAACGCGATGGTCGTATCTCGAACGACGTCCGACGGCGGCCGAGTCAGCGTAACGCGGACGTGATCGTAGTGAATGCCAAAATCGACCAAGTGTTGCGCAGTCTGAAGCGCGGAGGCCGAAAAAACTGGCACGAACGCGACGCGTCCCAACGCCCCGCCGCTCGGACCGAGCGACGAATGCTTCACCGCAGCCGGGGGGGTGTCGGAGCAGGTCGCGACGCCGGCGGCGATGAGTAGGGTGGAGAGAACGCGAAGGGGAAGGCGCACGAGGGCCCGGCGGGAAAGGAACGTCCAAGACGCCCGACGAGCGGCTCGATTATGCCGCGAAACGCTTGTCGGACTTGAAGATACACCGGGTCAACATTGCGCTTGGGGCCGCCAGGAGTCAACCCTTTTGGTCACAGGGGTTTCGGACCCCCGTCACACTCCTAGAATCGGACGATTTCCTCGCACGCGCGTTTTATGTCGTCGATCTGCGGGAGAATGGAGTCCTCGAGGCGGGGCGCGTAGCCAACGAAGGTGTCGGTCGACGCCACCCGTTTAACGGGCGCGTCGAGCCAGGCGAAGCAATCGTCGGCGATCCGGGCAACGATCTCGGCGCCGTAACCCCATGAGATGGAGTCCTCGTACAGCACGATCGCACGGTTGGTCTTCTTGACCGAGCGGTAAACCGCCTCCTGGTCCCAGGGGGAGAGCGTCCGCAGGTCGATGACCTCGGCGGAGAGGCCCGTGTCGGCCAGTTGATTCGCCGCGGCGAAGGCACGCTGCACGGTCGCACCGTAAGTGACGATCGTGACGTCTGTCCCTTCGCGTACGACCTTGGCCTTGCCGAACGGAATCATGAAGTTCGGACCGGGATACGCGGCCTTGTTGTACGTCTGACGGTACAGATGCTTGTGCTCGAGGAAGAGCACCGGGTCGTCGCAGCGAATGGCGGTGCGCAGCAGACCGTTGGCATCGAGTGCCGTGGCTGGGCAGACCACTCGGAGTCCCGGGCAATGCGTGAACAACGACGCGCCGGTCTGCGAGTGGTAGATCGCACCGCGGATGTAGCCGCCGTAGGTCGTGCGGACGACGACGCCGGCTGAGAACTCGCCGTTCGATCGCCAGCGCATGGTCGCCAGCTCGTCGCGGAGCTGCATGTACGCGGGCCAGATGTAGTCGAAGAATTGCACTTCGACCACAGGCTTGAATCCGCGAAGGGCCAAGCCGATGGCGCGGCCGACGATCGTCGCCTCGGCGAGCGGCGAGTTGTAGACGCGCGCCGACCCGAATTCTTTCTGCAGGCCGTGCGTGACCTTGAACACGCCGCCTTTGCCTTTGACTTTGCCGAGGTTCGCTTCACGCGATACGTCGGCCACGTCCTCGCCGAAGATGAGAATCTTCTGATCGCGGCGCATCTCGTCGCGCATGGCGGCGTTCAGCAGATCGACCATCGTCGTCTCGTTGCCCGAGAACTGCGGATCGTCTTCCGTGTCGAACTGTTCGCTGGTCGGGTCGATGTCGGGCGAGTAGACGAAGTTGTAGATCGTCTCAGGGCCCGGCTGCTCGGCGGCGAGCGCCACGTCGGTGGCGGCGAGGACTTCGGCGTCGACTTCTTCCAGGATTTTCGTGATCTCGGCGTCGGTCGCGTAGCCCTCGGTCAATAGCCACTTCGGGAATTGAGTGATCGGATCGCGGGCGGCGTCGGCGTCGCGCTCCTCGGGGGGACGGTACATGATCTCGTCGTCCGAGAGCGAGTGCGAGTACGGACGAATCACGTGGGCATGAACCAACGCCGGACCGTTGCGTTTACGCGCATACTCGACCGCCTTCTGCATTACCTGGTAGCTAGCGAGCAAATCACAGCCGTCGACCTCCTGAACGAACAGGCCAGGGAATCCGGCGACGAGCTTCGAGATGCTGCCGCCGGCCGTGTTCACTTCGACCGGAACCGAAATCGCGTAGCCGTTGTCTTCAACGAGATAGACGATTGGGAGCTTGAGGTTGCAGCTGTTATTGAGCGACTCCCAGAACTCGCCTTCGCTCGTCGTGCCGTCGCCGGTGGTGCACAGCACGATTTCGTCCTTCTCGAAACCGTCGGTGATGCCGAGCAGCTTGGCGCGCAGCGTCGCCTCGGCCGATCCGACTGCCTGGAGGAACTGCGTGCCGGTGGGCGACGACGACGACACGATGTTGAGCTTCTTGTGGCCCCAGTGGCTCGGCATCTGCCGACCGCCCGAGTTCGGATCGCTCGCCGCGCCAACGGCCGAGAGAAGCATCTCCTCGGCGGTCATGCCGAGTTGGAGACAGAGCGCGCGGTCGCGGTAGTAGGAGTAGAACCAATCGTACGACGGACGGAGCACGAGCCCAGCCGCCGTGAGGACGGCCTCGTGTCCGGCACCAGAGATCTGGAAAAAGATCTTGTTTTGACGTTTGAGCTGGATCTCTTTGTCGTCGATTCGACGCGAGAGCAGCATGGTCCGGTATGCGGCGACGAGTTGGTCGCGCGTGAGGCCGCCGGCGTTCTTGCGCTCGGCACGGGTCTGGGTAGCCATGTCTGTAAAGTAAATGTCGAGCGGCCTTCTGGTGAGAGATTCTTGGTCGGCGAGAGGGCCCTGGGACGAGGCCGGGAGGGCGGTTTGGGCGCCTCAAGCCTGGCACTCTCCGTGCACTTCCCAAAGGTCATGCACTGCACGTTCTGCGATCTCATCCACGGCGCCGCCGAGGTCAGTCTCTGCCACGAAGACAGCGATGCGATCGCGTTCATGGACATCCAGCCGGTGAACAACGGACATGTCCTCGTGGTGCCGCGGGAGCACTACGAGTCGTTGCTGGACGTGCCCCAAGAGCTGGGGTTGCATCTGTTCCGGGTGACCATGCGGCTGACGTCGGCCATTCGTCACGTGACCGGATGCGAGGACTTCAACATCGTGGTCAACAGCGGCGCGGCGGCCGGGCAGGACGAGCCGCACTATCACGTGCACATCATTCCGCGGCGCGCGGGCGACGGATTCGACATTCCGCTCCCGTTCAACGGGTCGGAGATGCCCGACCGCACCGTGCTCGACGCGTACGCGGCGCGCATCATCTCGGCGCTTCGGGACCCGATGCGCATCGACGCCTCCGAGGGCTCGTCGGACGGCGAGGACGACGGTCGAACGGAGCGTGTTGTTACCGTTCCGTTATTCAACGAGTCGTCCCCTAGGAAGCCCTCACGACCGTCGCAGCCGCCGTCGACCGAGCGTCGTCCTGATCGGTGGCGGGTGCAGGAAGGTGCGCATGGCGAGTTGCTCTATGAGCCGTTCTCGGACACGGGCGCATAGCTGTAACGAGATCGTCCTGCCTCTTGCGTCATGAAGAGTCCGATTGCATTTGTATGGCGCGCGGCTTCGGAGTCGCGCGTCCTACCGGAGGCCAATGAGCCGTCTCACCCGACATCGAGCAGCATGTCGATCGCCGCGGGTCGCCCAGCGACCATGAGAGCGCGGCACGTTCTCGATCCCCGGAGTAGCCGGTCGTTGGAGAATCGGCGCGACACCCCGCCACGGGAGAGGTTCCCGGTGCGGGGTGTTGCCTTTTTAGCGAGGTGACATTGTCCCGACGTCGGCAATTCCACCGTGTCTCCCTCCCCCGCGTCCCGCGCGCCAATCGCCGGGCCAAACACATCCCCTCAGCACAGCAGAAAGGAGCGATCAAGCGGGCCGCCATGCGCGATTGCGGCCGGCGCTGTGTGTACTGCGCCGCTCCGCTCGAGTTCGACTTCGCGACGCTGGATCACGTGTATCCGCTGTCGCACGGCGGGGCGCACGTACCCGGCAACGTCGTGTTGGCGTGCGCGCGGTGCAACCGTCAGAAAGGAGACATGCTGCCGACCGAATACTTCGCCCGATATCCGTGGGCGGGGCTCAACTTCATCGCCTATGCGCGCGCCGTGCACCGAGCGCTGAAGCGTTGCGCGCGACGGGCGGTCAGTCTGGCGTACGCGCGAGCGGCGTAGCTGGTGGAACGGCGGAACGGACGCCCGCTGACGTTCGCTTGAACGGTGGAACGTGATCGCAGTTTCGTTCCACCGTTCCACCATTCAACCGTTCCACCATCAGTAATCGACTGGCCGCAAGTACGACTCGCCGATGGCGGTGGGGCTGAGCATCGCCACCGTCGGTAGTCGTCGCTTCCAGTGCGTGCTCGCGACGCGTTTCTTGACAATCGCGACTTCCTTCGCGTCGAAGCCGCGAGCGACCAGCTCGTCGTCGGCGAACCCGCTCAATAGCCAATTCAATATTTCGTCGGCTTTCGCGTAGCTGATCCCGAAATCGCCTTCGTCGGTCTGGCCGACGACGAGATCAGCCGTCGGCGGTTTGCTGACGATGACATCCGGCACGCCGAGATGCCTGGCCAGTGCCCAGACCTGCGTCTTGAACAGATCGCCGAGTGGATTGATGGGCGGAGAGTCGTCGGCGTGCCAGGTGAAGTAGCCGAACAGACGCTCGGTCTTGTTGCCGGTCCCGAGCGGGATGCCGCGGTGCTTGGCCGCGAGGTCGAACAGCGTGATCATGCGCATGCGCGCCATCACGTTGCCGCGACGCCCTTCTTCCGCGTCCGGTTCGTTGCAGAGATAGCCGTCGACCGCGGCGGTGATGTCGATCGTGCGCGAACCGATTCCCAACGCATCGATCACGAGCTGGGCATGCTCCAGGCTTTCCTTACTCGAAGTTCGGTACGGCATGCGAACGCCGAGGACATTCTTTGGGCCGAGTGCCTTTGTCGCGAGATATGTGGTCACGGCGGAGTCGACCCCGCCCGAGATCCCGATGACCGCGCTCTGAAAATCGCGGCGCCCCATCTCGTCGCGAATGAACTGGACGAGCCATTCTTCGACGAGCGGCGCGTCGATCGTCAGCGGCGCGGCCGGAGTCTCACGCGATTGCGTGATGTGAACTGTCGGCAGCGGCCCCGAGGAGGCCGCGCCGTCGTCGCGGGCAACAGCGCGCCGAGATGGTTGGAGCGATGGCGGATCGTAGTCGCAGTGGGCGGGGATCCCGGCCATCACGTCGTCCAGGCTCGCGCGGAGATGCGGGATCATCGTCTCCAAGTCGGCGATGAGCGGCACGTCAGCGCGGGCGCGGGTGACGTCCGCGAGATCGACGCTCATCGTGAGGATCGCGTCTTCCCACAGCGGTGCACGGCCGCGGACTTCGCCCTTCGGGCCGGCGACGAACGAGCCGCCCGGAAACACTTTGCCTCCTTCCGTGCCCACGAGCGTCGTCAAGGCGACGTAGACGCCGTGCTCGTCGGCGATGTCGCGAATCAGCCGGTCCCAGCGACTCACGCTCGCGGGACCGGGCACATCGTCGGCTTTGGGCCAGGCGCCCCGCGCCGGCGGTGCTGCACAAACGAAGATGATCTGAGCGCCGTCGAGGGCGGCGATGGTGGCGGTCAGGCTGTGCCACGCATCCTCGCACACGAGCATCGCCGCGCGCCCCCAAGGGGTCTCGAACGCCCGCACCTCGCGCCCGCGCTCGACGAATCGCTCTTCATCGAACAAACCGTACGTGGGGAGGAAGACTTTGCGGTGCACGTGACGGATTCGCGGGTCACCGTCGCCGAGCGTGACGTACATCACGCTGTTGTAGAGCTTGTTGTTCCAGATTTCATAGAAGCCGATCGTGATGTCGAGCGGGCGCGGCGACGCGACAGCGGCGCGGTACGTTCGGTCGAGATCAGTGGCCATGGTGCCCGCGGTAACGGCATTGTCGCGCACTCCGCCCTCGAGGAAATAGCCGGTCAGTGCGCTCTCGGAGAAACACAGGACCATAGGCCGGGGCGTGAAGCCGTCGAGCTGAGCGAACAACGGACCGAGACGCTCGAGGTTGCCGGCGTAGTCCCCCTTCCGCGGCTTGAGTTGGGCGAGGGCGAGGTGGATGTGAGGAGGCATGTCCTAAGAAGGTAGGCGAACCGAGAGATAGTTTACAGTTCCACCCGCCGGGCCGGATCGTCCTAGACAACACAACGCGTGTTTCCGGGTATCACCTACACACGCATTACACACCCATCGGAGTCAATTTCGTGAAGCATTTGCAGACCGAGCGGTCGCTATGGACTCGGTCGAAAGTCATCGCTGTTGCCGTCGTGGCGATGGCCGGAGCAACCGCCGGAGCGCAAGACAGCGCGCACAAAACGAGCGAAGCGTGGCAGATTGTTCAGCTTCCGCAATCGTCGCTCGTGTTGGCGCGCGACAGCACGCTCATTGGCGAGATCGGGCACGAGATGCGAACGAGCGTGTCACTCAAGACGCTGCCCCCGTACGTCGCACAAGCGTTCATTGCCATCGAGGATCAGCGGTTCTACGAGCATGACGGCGTGGACGTGATCGGCGTGCTGGGCGCGATCAAAGGCAAGATTCTGCGCGAGAATCGCGGCGGCGCGAGCACGATCACGCAGCAGCTCGTCGGGTACATGCATCCCGACATCATCGATCGCCACGAGATCAGTGGCACGGCGGGTCTGTCGCGTAAGCTGCGCGAGCAGTCCGCGGCGCGCGAGATGGAGCGCCACTACTCCAAGCAGCAGATTCTCGAAGCGTATCTCAATCAGATCAACCTCGGACGCGGGTGGTTCGGCGTCGAGGCGGGAGCGCGTCATTACTTCGGACATTCGGCGTCGAAACTGACGCTGGCCGAAGCCGCGACGCTCGCCGGATTGCCCAAGTCGCAGCCCATGTACGATCCGATCGGCCACCCGGATCGCGCGCGCGAGCGACGCAATCTGATTTTGCAGAAGATGGCCGAGCAGCACTTCATCACGGTCGACGCGGCGGAGAAGGCCAAGCTCGAGCCGGTAGTGACGGCGCCCAACGGCGGCATGTCGGCGGCCTCCGGCTATTTCGTCGACGCCGTGCGGCAGCAATCGGAGCGCGCCGGTATTCCGGTGATGAACGGCGGATATCGCATCTACACCACACTCGATCCCGCGCTGCAGCGGCAGGCCGTGACCGCGATCGTCGATGGCACGAATCGCATCGAGCAGCAGAAGGGATACAAGCATCTCACGCAGGCCGCGGCCAAGGGCAATCAGAGCGACTACCTGCAAGCGATGGCGGTCGCCATCGACCCGTTCACCGGGGACGTTCGCGCGCTCGTGGGCGGACGAAACTACGCGCGCGCGCCGTACGATCGCGCAGTGACTTCGCTTCGCCAACCCGGTTCATCGATCAAGCCGATCGTCTACGCCAAGGCGATCGAGGACAGCATTCCAGCCAACACGATCGTGCCCGACACGGCACTCACGATCGACCTGCCGAGCGGCGATCAGTACAAGCCGGAAGAGATCGACGGCAAGTTCTGGGGCTCGATGGTGATGCGTGAAGGGAAGCCCGTGGCGGCGATGACGATGCGCGAAGGCCTCGTCCATTCGCGCAACATGGTGGCGATCCAGCTCGGGCTGCGGGTCGGAATGGACTCTGTGGCGGCGCTGGCGCAGCGGTTGGGAATCGGCACGCCGATGGTTCCGGTGCCTTCGAGCGCGATCGGCGCATCGGAGGTTCATCCAATCGAGCTCGTGGCCGCGTACACGGCGTTCGCCAACAATGGCGCCGTCGTTCAACCGCGCTTCATCACGCGCATCGATGATCTCGCGGGCCGCACCATCTACAATCGCGTTGCATCGACACCGCAGCAGGTGCTCGATCCACGCGTTGCGTTCATCGTTCGCGACATGATGCGCGACGTCGCCGAGCGGGGTAGCGGCACGGCCGCGCGAAAGGCGGTGCCCGACAACATTCCGATCGCGGGAAAAACCGGAACGACGAACGACAACGTCGACGTCTGGTTCGTCGGCATGACGCCGGAACTGGTGGCGGGAGTCTGGCTCGGCTTCGACAAGCCGAAGCCGATCGCGTCGGGTGCCGTTGGCGGTCTCCTGGCGGCGCCGATTTGGGGCCAGATGATCGGTCGATACTACGCCGGCCGCTCGACGAACGGCTGGGGTCCGCCGCCCGACGGATTGGTGTTTGCCGAGTTGAATCGCGACGCGGCGACCATTGCCACGCCCGAGGTTCCGATCGACAAGCGCTACATCGAGTATTTCCTGCCGGGAACGGAGCCGGAGCAGCTGCGGGACAATCCGTGGAAGGTGCCGCAATGGGGACCGCTGTTCTTGCCGCAACGGTCTGGAGGCACGCCGAAGTAGTGGCGCGCGATCGCTGAGCAGAGCGTAAACGGCGCAGCGCGACAGCAGATCCTTCGTCGCCTTCGCTCCTCAAGATGACACAAGAAAGCGGGCGGAATCCGAGTGGATTCCGCCCGTTTTGCTTAGTACACAGTTGCCTACGCCACCTTGGTCTGCGCTTTCTCTTCCATCTCTTCCATCAGCGTCGGCTGCACCGCGACGGGTTCGGCGATCGGTACGAGCGCGATCTCGAACACTTCATCGAGCGTGCTCACGCAGTGGAACGTCAACTGCTTGCGGACATCTTCCGGGATGTCCTCCATGTCCGCTTCGTTGTCCTTGGGCAGAATGATCGTCGAGATGCCGGCTCGATGTGCGCCGAGCACCTTTTCCTTCACGCCGCCGATCGGGAGCACGCGGCCGCGGAGAGTGATCTCGCCGGTCATCGCAACGTCTTTGCGAACCGGGCGCCCCGACATCGCGCTCACGAGTGCCGTCGACATCGTCGTGCCAGCCGATGGACCGTCTTTCGGAATGGCGCCCTGCGGGACGTGGATGTGCACCTCGATCGAGCCGAGGCGATCCTCCGGAATCTGAAGCTTGGACGCGTGCGTAGCGGCATACGTCATCGCGGCCCGTGCCGACTCCTTCATGACGTCACCCAGCTGACCCGTGAGGATGAGCGACACATTGCCCCAGCCGCTGACCTGCGTCTTCTCGTCGTCGGTCGAGCGCTGTCCATAGCTGACCAGCCGACGAATCGCTGCCTCGACGAACATGATGTCGCCGCCCGCCGGGGTGTAGTACATGCCCGTCGCGACGCCGACTTCGTTCTCTTCCGCCGCGTGTTCGGGATGCACCCGTGGCCGGCCGAGCAGCTCGCGCACTTCATCGGCATCGATGATTCCGTCGTCGATCATCTTTGAATCGCCGGCCGCGATGCGCCGCGCAACCTTTCGCGCGACAGCTCCAACCTGTCGCTCGAGCTGACGCACACCGGCCTCGCGCGTGTACTTGCTGATCACGGCGGCGACGGCGTCGTCAGTGAACTTGACCTCCTTGTCGCCGAGCCCCGACTCCTCGAGCTGACGCGGGATGAGATACTTCTTGGCGATTTCCGCCTTCTCGCGCTCGGTGTAGCCCGCGAACTCGACGACTTCCATACGGTCGAGCAGCGGTCCCGGAATGTTCTGAATGAAGTTCGCCGTCGCGATGAACAACACTTCGCTCAGGTCGAACGGAATTCCCAGATAGTGATCGGTGAAGTTGTCGTTCTGCGCGGGATCCAGCACCTCGAGCAGCGCGCTCGCCGGGTCGCCCTGGAACGACACGCCGAGCTTGTCGACTTCGTCCATCAGGAAGACAGGGTTCTTGGTGCCGCCCTGTTTCATCCCCTGGATGATGCGTCCAGGCATCGCGCCGACGTAGGTGCGCCGGTGTCCACGAATGTCCGCCTCGTCGCGAGCGCCGCCCAGTGCGACGCGCACGTACTGACGACCGAGCGAACGCGCGATCGACTTGGCGATCGACGTCTTGCCGACGCCCGGCGGGCCGACGAACAGGAGAATTGGACCCTTCGCCATGGCGCGGGCCTTCGCCTCCTTGGCGTCGGTGATCGGACGGTCTTCGTGGTTGCTCTGTCCGAGCTGCGGATTCGCGTCTTCCTTGGATGGCTTGAGCTTGGCGATCGACATTTCGCCGCTCTGCTTGAGCTCCGCCTCCATTTGCTGCGCGCGGAGTTGACGCACGGCAAGGAACTCGAGCACGCGATCCTTGACGTCGGGCAGACCGTAGTGGTCTTCGTCGAGCACGGTTTGCGCGTGGCTCAGATCGAGGTTGTCGTCCGATCGATTGTTCCAAGGCAGCTCGGCGATCCACTCGAGATACGTGCGGATCACCTGCGCTTCCATGGACTCCCGGCCGGATCGCTCGAGGCGTCCGAGCTCGCGCTCGACTTCCTGTCGCGCCTCTTTGGGGAGGTCGAGCTTATCGAGCTTTTCGCGCAGCTCGGTGATCTCCTTGGACGAGTCGTCGTCGCCAAGCTCTTTCTGAATCGCCTTCATCTGCTCGCGGAGATACATCTCGCGCTGGCGCTCGCCGAGCTCCTCCTGGACCTGCGACTTGATCTCGTCCTGCATCTCGATCATGCCGATCTGCTTCTGGACGTGCACGAGGACACGACGCAGCCGCTCCTCTACGCTGAGCGTCTCGAGAAGGCCCTGCTTCTCGGCTGGCTGGAGCTCGATGTAGCCGGCGACGAGGTCGGCGAACCGGCCCGGGTCGGTGACCGCGTCGAGCACCTGATGGACGACTTCCTCGGGCAGACCACGACGCTCGCCCAACTCGGCGGCGCGCTCGCGAAGCTCTTTGTGGAGCGCCACGAAGGTCGGGTCGTTCTCGTTGAGCGGCTTCATCTCGTCCACGGGCATGACGACCGCGCTGAGGAAGCCCTCCGTGGTGGTGAACTGTAAGGACGTCGCGCGCTGCTCGCCTTGCAGGAGCAACTGCACGCCGCCCAAGCCGCGCTGGATCTGTCCGATCCGCGCGATGACGCCCATGGAATAGAGGATGTCGGGCGTGGGTTCGTCGGTATTGTCACGCTGGGCCACGGCAAAGACGAGCCGTTCGCCCTTGAGCGCCGATTCGATGGCGCGCAGCGTGCCCGGGCGTCCCGCGGCGATGGGTGCCGTGAGTCCCGGGAAGATGACGGTCCCCCGAAGAGGGAGAACCGGAAGAGTCTGGCGTGTAGCCATGGTGATCTGGTTCCGAAAAAAAGAGAAACGCGGTGGGTTGTACAGCCGACCAACCCGTCGCACACTTTATTCCACTGCCGGACGCCTTCGCTTAACCGCTTCCGGAGTTGAAGTTACGGACACCGGAAGGGGATGGCGACCGTATGGCCGTAGAGTGTGCATATCCCGCACGCGGTGGATCACGTCATGCCGGCAGTAATCCGTTGTCGCACAGCGGTGTTTGTTGCAGTGCTACTGCCGGCTCGGCGTGCATCCTTTCCGGAACTCTCAACGCGTGCTAAAATGCGTAGTTACGACCCTCCCCGCCCATAAACGCGAGCCACTCGATTGTCGGATCCCGTCGTACCGCCCTCGGACTCCGAGCTCCGCACACACGTCGAGCGCGTCCTCAGTCCACACTACGAACTGGACTGTGAGATCGGCCGCGGCGGCATGGGCGTCGTGTATCGAGGGAAAGATCGCCGCCTCAAGCGGACGGTCGCCATCAAAGTGCTGCCGCCGGAATTGGCGTTCCGCAGCGAGATCAAGACGCGCTTTCTGCGCGAAGCGGAGACTGCAGCGCAGCTGAACCATCCGAACATCGTCGACATCTACGCGGTCGACGAAGCGGAAGGCATCGTCTACTTCGTGATGGCGTACATCACGGGCGACAACTTGGCGAAGCGGCTTCATGATCATGGAGCGCTGTCGGTCGAGGAGACGCGACGCACGATGCGCGACGTGGCCGATGCGCTAGCCTACGCGCACGAGCGCGGCGTCATCCATCGTGACATCAAGCCCGACAACATTCTCATCGACTCTCAGAGCGGTCGTCCGATGGTGACCGACTTCGGTATCGCGCGCGCTGTGAGCGACGGCGATTCGCGATTGACCGCGACTGGAATTGCCATCGGCACGCCGACGTATATGTCGCCGGAGCAAGCGGCGGGAGAGCGCACGATCGACGGACGCAGCGATCTGTACTCGCTCGGCGTTCTGGGCTACCAGATGCTCAGTGGACAGCCGCCGTTCCTCGCCAACAGCACGCCGGCGGTGCTTGTCAAGCACATCTCCGAGCGACCGACCCCCATCGAGCAGCGCCGCGCGGATGTGCCGCCCGACTTGGCGCGCGTGGTGATGACGCTGCTCGAGAAGGATCCGGCGAACCGTTTTCCGTCGGCGAACTCGGTCGTTGTCGCGCTCGACACGGGACGCATGCCGACGATCGAGCGCAGCACCGGTCCCACGCCGGGGGGACAACTCGCACTCGACCCCATCAGCCGCACTTCCAACTCGTATCCGACGACGCGCACCGAAGATTTGTACGCGCCCGCCGGGCCGACAGCAGAGGACCTGCGCCGCTGGCAGGCCGACAAGGTCGTCGCGTTCCGGCGAAAACTCGCGCCATACCTGTTCGTGAATGGCGTGATCGTGATCGCGTCGATCGTCGGCGACTCGGACTTCTTCGGACTGACCGTCCTCTGGAGCATTTATCTCGCATTCAAGTATGCGAAGCTCTGGGCCGACGGGTACGATTGGCGCGACGTCTTCCGTCAGCCGCGCGATCGCGACCTCATAGACGTGGCGGACGACTCGCTGACGTACATTCGCGCCGCATTCAATCGCAATCAGCGTCAAGCGATGCGCGAACAACGCCGCGAGCGCCGCCTGGCCCGCGGTTCCGGACCGACGACGCTCCCGCACATTCCATCGGTGGCGGGCGACGACGTCGTCCGAGTGGCCGGCGCGCATGGCGACCGCATTCGTCGCGCCGAGGCGGACCGCGACGAGATCCTCCGCATGCTCGACCGCATGCCGGCGAGCGAGCGTTCGCGCATTCCCGACGTCGGCCGTTCGGCCGACGCGCTCGCCGACAAGGTCAAGTACCTCGCGGTTGCGCTATCCGATCTCGAACGCGGCGTGGTGCCCGGCGGCTCCGACGCGCTCGAAGCGGAGATCTCGAAGTTGGAAAACGCCGCCAATCCGCTCGATGCCAGCGGCAGCGACGAACGGGTGCGCCGCCTCGCGTACCTCAAGCGACAGCGCCGCGCGCTCGCGGATTTGTCCGGTCGTCGCGACTCGATCGCGGCGAAGCTCGACACCTGCGTGCTCGCGCTGCAGAACATCAAGCTCGATCTCATGCGACTGAGCGCCGGCGCACAGACGCCGCAGCACGTCACGTCGCTCGCCATGGACGCGCTGAATCTCGCCGACAGCGTGGACAGCGCGCTGTCCGTGTCCGACGAGCTCGGTCGCAACACCGGTGCGCGCCCGGCCGCGCGCTGACGCGTGAATGATTATCTGCGCGACCGCATCACCGTGGCGGTCGGCAACGAGTACCTGATCGAGAACGAGGTCGGTCGCGGCGGGATGGCCGTGGTGTATCGCGCGACCGATTTGCGGTTGCATCGAACGGTGGCGATCAAGGTGTTGCCGCCCGACGTCGCGTTCAACAGCGACGTTCGCGTGCGCTTCATCCGCGAAGCGCAGACCGCGGCGCAGCTCAGCCATCCCAATATCGTTCCGATTTACGCCGTCGACGAGAAGGACAACGGCAGCATCGTGTTCTTCGTCATGGCGTACGTCGACGGCGAGAGCCTCGGCGCGCGTCTGAAGCGCGAGGGTGCGTGGCCGATCGAGCAAACGGTGCGCGTGTTGCGCGACGTCGCCGACGCGCTCGCCTACGCGCATGCGCGCGGCGTGGTGCATCGCGACATCAAGCCCGACAACATTCTCATCGAGCGCGCGACCGGGCGTCCAATGGTCACGGACTTCGGCATCGCGCGCGCCGCGGCGGGTGATTCGCGGCTCACCGTGACCGGCGTCGCCGTCGGCACACCCGCCTACATGTCGCCGGAGCAAGCACTCGGCGAACGAGAGCTGGATGGTCGGAGCGATCTCTATTCGCTCGCGGTTGTCGGCTACCACATGCTGACCGGCGAGACGCCGTTCAAGGCGTCGAACACGCCGGCCATGCTGGTGAAGCACGTATCCGAACGTCCGCGTCCGGTGCGCGAGCGACGGCCGGAAGTGCCGGCGTATCTCGCCGTCGCCATTGACCGCGCGTTGGCCAAACGCCCCGAAGATCGATGGTCGGACGCGGCGGAGTTCCGCGATGCGCTGGATGCGGCGAAGGCGTCGTCGCGCTACCGCCCGCCGCCGGCACCGCTCCCATTGCCGCCGCCGGTGTCGACGCCGTTACCCGTCGCGGTTTCACCAGGGTTTCCGCCGCCTCCGCCAGGACTCAGCCGCCATGAGCTCAAGCATTGGTACCGCGCGCAGCGCCGGCAGTCGGAAATGATGATTCGGGAGCAGACCGGCACGGCACGTCGTTGGCCGCACAACTACGACGAGCGTCCGCTCGAAGACCGGGTGATCATCTTCCGCCGCACCGTCGTCGGCTTTCTTGCGTGGACACCGGTGTTATTCGTCATCAACATGGCGACGAGTCACAATGTTCCGTGGTTCTTCATCCCCAGCGCTTTGATGTTCTTCGACGTGTTGAAGAAGGGTGGATCGATCTGGTCGGATGGCGTCGGCCCGCTCGAGGCGTTCAAGAAAGGAATCCGGACCAAGCTTCGCGCCCAGCGCGGCGTTGCACCCGACGGCCCAGCGGCGGCGCTCGCTCCGGCGCGTACGCCTGAGCAACTGGCGTCCGAGCTCGCGCCACCGGAGGTGCTCGCAGGTCCGCATGGGGAGACCGTTCGACGAGCAGCGGTTGACCGCGCGATGATGCGCGACATCGTAGCGGCGTTCGGACCGGTCGAGCGCGAGATGATTCCCGACGTGTCTCCCACGGTCGACGCGTTGGCGCAACGCGTGGGCGCACTGGCCGCGACGCTGCATCGCCTCGACGCCGACGTGTCCGGCGCGTCGCTCGGCGCGTTGGACGCGAGGATCGCGTCGTTGGTCACCGAGCCCGAGACGGCGGAGCGAGAGCGCCGGCTGTCGTTGCTGCAACGCCAGCGATCGTCGTTGCGGGACCTGCTCGAGCGCCGGCAGTCGTTGGCGAATCAGCTCGAGAGCGCCGGACTGATGTTACAGAACTTGAAACTCGATCTCCTGAAGCTCCGGTCGTCGGGGATCGGCTCGGCGATCGAAGACGTGACGAGCGCGACGCAACAAGCGCGCGCGTTGTCGCGGGACATCGGGCACGTCATCGAGGCGGCTGACGATCTGAAGAAGTTCCGCTGAAGTCACGCTCGATCGAGCAGCGCCGCGATCGACTCGGCGATCTTCCGCGGTGATTCCTCGGGCGTGAAGTGCCGAGCACCAGCAATGACGTTAAGCGTCGCGCCGGGAATCGCCGACTGGAGCCGGCGCCCGACGGAGACGGGGTTCAATCGGTCGTGGTCGCCCCAGACCAGCGACGTCGGCATGCCGAGGCTCGAGATTCGACTCTCGTGATCATTGGTGCCGTCCTTCGCGAGAGCGCGGACGTGGGCCGCGAGCGCGGCGCGGCCGGCGTCGTCACCGAACGGCCGCAAATAGAGATCGATCGATCGCTCGGCGCGACTCGGATCACTATAGCAGCGCCCGAGCTCTCGACGCAGGACGGCGAGCAGCAGCTTCGACGGAAGCCATTTCGCGACCGAGAGCGCGGTCCGCGCAAGCGGTCCACCGATCGTTAAGTGTTGCCCGAGCATCACGCTGTCAATGAGACACAAATGAGAGATTCGTCGTGGCTGGCGCAAGGCAACCGCCTGCGCGATGCCGCCGCCGATGCCGTGGCCGACGAGGCACGCGCGATCGATGCGGAGCTCGTCGAGCAGCGCGAGGGTTCGCTCGGCGTGCGCCTCGATGTCGACGCGGTGTGAGAGAGGCCGGTCGCTACGGCCGAATCCGAGGAGGTCGACGACGACGAGTCGGTGACCGGGCGGCATGAGCGGAACGACATCGGCCCATAAGTGGCTCGACGTCGGAAAGCCGTGGAGGAAGACGACGGGGACGCCGACACCGCGGGTTCCGGCGGCGTAGTAGTAGAGCCGCGCGCCGCCCAGATCGAGAAACTCACCGCGCACGCGGAGCCCCGCCGATTGACCGCATCGGGGCGTCAAGATGCGGCGATGCGTCGTCCGTCGCTAGTCGCTGAGAAAAGACGTGGGGCCGTCACATCGTGACGGCCCCACGTGGTTGAACGGATACAACGAGTGTGGAATCAGCTTAGAGCGTCGGCGGCGGGCCACCACGACGGCCACCGGCCGGCATGAGCTTGTCGAACGCTGCTTTCTGCTCGTCGGTCAAGAGGGCCTTGATCGCCTCGTTCTGCTTCTGACGCGCCGCCATCATCTTGGCGCGAGCGTCGGCGTCACCACCACGCATGGCTTCCATGAGCGGCGCGGTTTCGGCTTGCGTGGCCTTCACGATCGAGTCGGCCTTGGCGAGCACCGCGTCGGAGACCTTTAGCGAATCCTTGAGAATCGTCATCACGTTTGGTCCGCGGCCGCGGCCCTGCGCCTTGGCAACGGGCGTCACGACGATGAACAGTGCGACCGCCATCATTGCCATCCGAATCATCTTCTTCATTGCGTTCCCCCCAAGGGATTGTGGTGTAATACGCCGCGCGCACATCAGACGAGTACCTGGGCACGAAACCGCAGGCCTGCGACTTCAGCTACGGGTGCGCCAGAACCCGCGCAACGACAAGCTTCGTGGACGCAACACCTTAGTTGCCGCCCTCTAGCGCAAACACTCAAAACAGCTATCCTTACCCGCCCTTAGCCGGACGCCTTCACCGGCGACGAGCTCGACCGGTTTCTCCAAGCTCGCACAGAGCGACTAGTGACCCTGCCGCCCTCGCCATCTTCGAGTTCCGCTTCAGCAGCGCCACTGACTCCGGTCGTGGCGCCACCGTCACCGCCGATCGTCTTTCCGCTCACCTGGCTGATGGAGCATTCTGCGGCGCCGATCAAGTATCGTGCGGTGACCGACGTCGCCAAACTACCAGCTCCGATCAGTGAGCAGATATCATCTCTTCCCTTTACGCATCGGCCCGCACTGACGTTGGCGATCACTCAGCACACCGACGGTACGTGGGGGCGTTCCATGCTCACGCTTCCGTCCGCTCGTTCCGAGCATTTCGAAGGGATCGGAACGATTAACGCCGCGCGTCGGTTGCTCGAGTACGGCTGGGACAAGGACACGCCGCCGCTGACGCACGCTCGACGCGTCTTGTTCCGATTGCTCGCCGAAGATCAGGACCCCGAGTATTTGTTCGAATTCGGCGGCAAGAACGCGTCGGATGAAGACATGGCGAGACGAGGACGAGGGATCCTTCGAGAGGCCGCGGCCGCGACGCTCGCGCAAGCGGGATACGAGGACGATCCGCGACTCCGCGGCGCCGCACGTCGCATCATCGAGCGAATCGCCGCGTACCTCAGATCGCCGCTCGCGCAAAAGCCGTTCGTCCGCGTCGGCAACCAGCACGTGCTGCCGCCGGAATCGGCGCCGCCGTCAGTGTACGCACTGCTCATGCTCGCCTACATGCCGCTGTTCCGCAACGAGCATCACGACGCGATGGCGCTCCTGTACAATCATCTCGCCCAGCCGTTGCCGCGCCAGGAAGCGTTGCAACTCTGCGGCAAGCACGTCGTCGAGCAACCGCACCTCGTCCTTGGGGATCTGCTGCCGAATCGAAACGCGGCCGACAACGACGTGGTGCTGGCCATGGTTTGGCTCGAGCTCATGGCCCGACTCGGCTTTCTGCGAAAGAACGACAACTGGTCCAAGTTGTTCGAGCGCTTTCTGGACGATCGTGACGCCGCCGGTGTGTGGCATCCACACAAGGGAATGAGCGCGGCGCGCAGCGGGAATCCGTTCCTTTGGCCCATGTATCCGCTCGAAGATCACCTGAGCGGTGATGAGCGCTGGGCGGACGTGACGTTCCGACTGGGTCTGATCGGACGACTGAGCGGACGGACGATCGAGCTGGAATGACGGGCTGCGACTGCCGCCCGGCTCGTTCTTCGTTGTGAGCCGCCCACTTTCTCCCGCCGAGCTGTATCCGAACGGACGCATCGGCATCACCGTCCGCCGCGTGGAGCTTTCGACGGGCGTGTCCGTGCGCGTCATCGAGAGCGGACCGGCGAACGGCAAACCCGTCGTGATGCTTCACGGTTGGGGTGCTTCGGTCTACATGTATCGCCAGGCGATGGATCTGCTCCCGTCGCGCGGCTTGAGGGCGATCGCGGTCGACTTGCGCGGCTACGGACTGTCCGACAAGCCAACCCACGCCGGGGCGTACTCGCTCGATGCATACTGCGCGGACCTCGATGCGCTTCTCGATGCGCTCGAGCTGCCAAGTGCGAGCCTGGTCGGTCAATCGATGGGTGGCGGACTGGCGCTGCGCTTTGCTTTGCGAAGTGAGGCGCGGGTTTCGCGACTCGTTCTGGTGAATCCCGTCGGGCTTGTTCCGATCGCATACCTCTACCTCCTCGCGATTCTACCGCGCTCGGTCGTCGCCGCGCTCGGTCGCCGGCTCATGCCCCGCGCCGCCCTGGAGCTCATTCTTCGCTATATCGCGTACGGTGATCCGAGCAAACCAGCCGAGCGGGACGTCGATGAATACTGGGCGCCGACGCAGCTGCCGGGATTCGTGAATGCCGCTCGGTCGGCCCTCAGCGAATTCGACTGGCGGCCGCTCGCGGCGGTGGAAGCCGAGTCGCTGCGTGTTCCAACGACGGTCATCCTGGGCACGGAGGATCGCCTTGTGCGCAACGCGGCGCCGGCTGCGCGACGGCTTCGAGGCAGCGTGGTCCACGAGCTTGCTGGTGGTCATTGCGTGCTGGAGGAGAATCCGTCGGAAGTGTACGCGATCGTGGGGGATTTCCTGGCCTCTAATTAGCTAGCGTTAAGTCCCACAATGAGTTAAATTGAACGGACTGATGTTGCGGCAAGGTCTCGCAGGGATGCGGGTCGCTTGGGCGGTCGCAACGACGAGGGACGACGCGCCAAGAGGCGCGGGCCGCAACGGCCCCTCGTGAACGCGGAGCCGAGCTCCGCGGCAATCGTCGGCGCGCCCTCTGCGCTCCGGCACTTTTCGAGAGACACCGGTCTCAGGATGGTCCTGGGTCGCGGCCCCGGTGCGCAGCGATGGGAATCATGGCGACAGAGACAATGGAAGTGGAGCAGGCCGCCGAGCCCGAGACACCGGCCTTCGACAAGCTCGGCCTGTCAGCGGAGGTATTGAAGGCAGTTCGAGACGCGGGGTACACGACGCCGACCCCGATCCAAGCCCAGGCGATCCCGCTCGTTTTGAAGGGGCGCGATGTCATGGGTTTGGCGCAGACGGGCACGGGGAAGACGGCCGCCTTCACCCTGCCGATCGTCGACCGATTGATCGACGGACCAAAACGCACCCGCGCGCTCGTGCTCACGCCAACGCGCGAACTATGCGTGCAGGTCGAGGAGAGCGTTCACAAGTACGCACGACATTCCGAGCTGACGGTCGTGTCGGTGTACGGTGGCGTGCCGCTCGAGCCGCAGCAAAAGAAACTGCGCGCCGGCGTAGACATCGTCGTCGCCACGCCGGGACGCTTGATCGATCACCTCGAGCGACAAAACGTCGTATTCGACGACCTCGAGGTGCTCGTGCTCGACGAAGCCGATCGCATGCTCGACATGGGGTTCGCGCCGCAGATCAACCGCATCGTGGCGGACGTGCCGCAGTACCGTCAAACGTTGCTGTTCAGCGCCACGATGCCGCCTGAGGTCGAGGCGCTCGCGCGCAAGTACTTACGAAAGCCGATCGTCGTGCAGGTCGGACGCCGGTCACAGGCAGCGAGCACGGTGACGCACGCGGTGTATCCGGTGCCGCGCGAGCGAAAGAGCGCGCTGCTCGCGAGTCTGCTGCGCGAGGAAGCGCTCGATTCAGTGCTGGTGTTCACCCGAACCAAGCACGGCGCTGATCGTGTGGTGCGCCATCTCGAGCGCGAGGGCATCGAGGCGACGGCTATGCACGCCGACAAGACGCAGCCGCAACGCACCAAGGCGCTGCAGGATTTCAAGAGCGGAAAGGTTCGCGTGCTCGTGGCGACCGACATCGCGCAACGTGGTCTCGATATCTCCGACATCACCCATGTCGTCAACTACGACGTGCCGCAACAGGCGGAGGACTACGTGCACCGCATCGGGCGCACCGGCCGCGCGGAGAAAGAGGGCGACGCGTTCACCTTCATGGCGCCCGACGAAATCGCGATGGTGCGCTCGATCGAACGAGTGATTGGGCAACCCATTCCGCGAATCTCTGTTCCGGGCTTCGACTTCG
The DNA here is from genome assembly GCA_036392315.1 of Gemmatimonadaceae bacterium. Classification (GTDB taxonomy): domain Bacteria; phylum Gemmatimonadota; class Gemmatimonadetes; order Gemmatimonadales; family Gemmatimonadaceae; genus JAQBQB01. Next base: position 4,085 of record DASVYG010000116.1, on the reverse strand, counting down.
GCACGGTCGCCGCGGACTGAGAATCGTCGAACGAGCAAAACAAAAAGGGAGCGCGGTGGCGCTCCCTTTGTTCGTTTCGGTTTCAAGGTCGATCAGTGTCCGCTGCGATCGCCCCCAACGAGCATGAGGCCCACGTCGCCAGTATAGCTGTCGTGTACGGTGGGGAGGCCAGGGGGCGCCATCCACGGACCGCCATCGACACGGACGTTGATTCGATGCATGCCGGACGAGAGCGGGATCGACAGCTCCCAGAGATCGCGTCCGCGACGCACGAGCGTGAGCGGACTCCAATCGCTGAAGTCGCCCATGACGTCGACCGTTTCGACACCGCCGACGTGGATGACGATCTTTTGCGTTCCGACCGCGCCGGGGCGCAGCTCGAAGCTCTTGACGAGAATTGCGTGGGGCAGAGACACCGGGACGGCGCCCTTTGAGATCGGCCAATAGGCGAGCTCGAGACCCGCCATACCAAACGAGCGCGACGGCAAGCCGCGGAGCGGCAACGCCGGCTGCCTGCCGCCGCCGCCCACGAACGCGACGCGATCGTTGAGCCAGATCGTCGCGGTGGCGGAAGACCAGCGTCGCGAATCAGCCGTGACGTCGTAGGAATCGCCAAAGCGATAGCCGGTCTGCGCGGTGATCTCGAGGGCACTCCACTCCCAATGCAGCGTTCCCTCGAGATCGCTGAAGCGCGATTGTCGCTCGCAGGCGCCGCCGGCAGAGACTTCGGAGAAGAGCGCTCGAATCTGGCCAGTCGCGCTCATCGTCGATGGGATCGACGCGCAGGAGAGCGAGGCGCTTCCGGTGTCGTGCACCGAGGCGATCTTGTTGAACGAAAAATTGGTGAACGTCGCGGTCATGGTGGCGCCGCCGAACTTCGCGGCGGCATTGCCGACCTTGGCCCACAGGCCCGCGTCAGTCACGTCGGCGGACGAGATCACGGCAACGCGCCACGGCCGCGCTACACCGCCGCCGAACCACAGACCACCGTGCTGGTGAAAGAGTACGTGGACGCGAGTTTGAACGTCGACTTGGTCGGTGCCAAGCGAGCGGTCGTCCACCGCGCGACTCGCGTTACCGATCATTTCGGCGCGCACCCCGTACACGGTGGGCGAGGTGAAGGTGCCGGAAACGATTCCGTCCGCGAGTTGCAGCTGTTGATCCGAGAGGAACGCCGCGCCGCGAGCCGTGAGCGTGGCGCGCGGGAACTCGTACTGCACGGCCGGAGCGAAACGAATCGCGCTCATGGGAAGGACGCCATCCGACACCGTGTACTGGCCTGCCTCGATCTTAGAGACAAGTTGCGCTGCAAGTCCCCGCGGCGCGGGAACCAGCAGCGCTAGTGTCAAGACAAAATTGGCGACCTGCCGCTCGTTCATAGCATCTCGAGCTTATTGGGATTCTAGCTCCTGCGGCCCTTCGGGCGGCGTCTTACTGGAAGGAGCGCGCCCGGGGGTCTCGCGAATCCGGTTCTGCAGCGCAGCACCGGGATTTAACCCTTGGAGTATGTCTGACTGGACGCTCTTCCACAAGCTGTAGAACGTGGCGTCGTCGGCGCCTTCCTGCCACAGTTTAGTAATGGCTGAGGACGCATCCTCGGGCGGCACTCCGCGAGTGATCAGGTCGGCCCAGTAGGTAAATGCGGCGAGATCGTTCCGATCCTTGTGTCGCGTGCGAAAAACTGCGAGCTGGGCCGGCTTGGCGCCCGCCTCGAGCACAGCGGCGGCGGCGATCAGCTCATCGTCCGGAACGCCGCCGAGGACGCTGCGCGCGGTTCGGAGATAGCCGAGCTCCTTGCGGACGGCGTCCGCGATCCGCTTGCCGTCGGCCTTCTTGGTGATGCCCTCGAGCGCCCGAGACGTCAGCGGTCGCGTGGGGAGTCCCGCGGCTTTGGCAGAGTCGAGCATGAGCTCAACGGCAAATCGGCTGTTGGGGTCGAGCTTCAACAGTGGATCTGGTTCCTGCGCGCCGCCGGCGCGGGCGCCCAACAGACAGAGCGCGCTGGCCAGCAACAAACCGCCGGCACGGCGACGAACGCGGAGGTGGACGGTGGTTGGGAGTCGAATCACAGCGCGGAGCCTCGACCAACGATTTTGACGGAATTGGCGTGACCGAACCCGTCATCGGGCGCGAGTGGGGCGGCCGGGTCGGCGATCCACGACGATCCGTCAACCACAAACGAGTACAAATGGCGGCCGGTCGTCAGCGGCAGTGTCACGGTCCACACAGCGCTGTTCGGTGTGCGGATCATTGGCGTCGTGGTTGCGTTCCAGCCATTGAAGTCCCCAACCACGGACACCTTGCTGGCCTGCGGCGCAACGAACACGAATTTGACGACCGTATCAGGAACCGGGATCTGCGCGTGTTGCGCAAAAGGAACCGACGATTCCCCGCCCCGCGGGTGGACGTCCCGGTTATTCACGACCTTGCCGGTGATGACACCGATACCGACGAGGCAAGCGGCGAGGAGCGTGCTTGCGACCGGAGAAAGTCGGAAGGAGCGCGGCTCGAACACACGAGCCCACATCCGGGATCGACGCTTTGGCATCGGCTCCGCGCGAACGGCCATCATGATGCGCTCACGCGCTCCCACGTCGGTCACGACGGGGCGCTGCGCCTCACGGGCGATCCATTCGACGTAGGGATGTTGCTCCGAGTCAGTCATGCTTGATCCGCTCCCACCGCTCGCGCAGGCGATCGCATGCGCGCTTCACACGCATCTTCAACGCAGAGACGCCAACACCAGTCAACGTCGACATCTCTTCATAGCTCATTTCTTCGATGTATTTCAGAAGGAACGCTTCCCGCAACAACGGGTCCAGCTCACTGAGCACACGCTGAACGAATTCCTCGTCCTCGCCAGTCCAACTCGTCGAGCGATCCGGCGCATTCAGCAGGAGCGCTTCCTCACGAACGAACACCTTTTCACGATGTGCGCGGCGCGCCGCAATGCTCCGGCACTGGTTCACCAAAATTCGATACAGCCACGCACTGAACCGGTCTCGCTCCTGGTACCGATCGAGCGCCCGATAAGCGCGCACGAACGTCACCTGCAGCGCATCTTCCGCGTCATCGCGATTGCCCAACATCCGAACGGCAAACCGCGCGCAGCGGTCGTAATACCGGTCGACCAGCGCGGCGTACGCCTCAACGTCCCCCGCAAGCACACGTTGAACATCGGCGGCGTCGTCGCTCATGTTCTTGTTTATAACCCACCCCCATAGACAGAGGGTCACATTTGCATGTAACAGCCTGGAGACCCACGTCTCGCAAGCTGTCCCCGTCAACCGGCGAAGGCCAGTGGCGGCCCTCTCCGGTGACCAAAGGCACCACGTATTCGGTTCCTGTGCCAGCAGTTACGCGACACTCGGCGTCTCTCTTCGCACTCACCAACGCAGCCTGCCGAGCCGCGACATCGTTAACGTGTCAACGATCAAGCCGCGACGGACGGTCATCGTCAAATTAGAGACTCCGTATCCAAGCCCTCTCGAGTCGTACACTGCAGAATCCCGATTGGCCCCCAAAACGATCCCGTACATCGCTCGCAACGGGCGCCGGGACAATGTTCGCGCGGCGGATCGCAACTCGACCACACCCGATGTCGTGTCGAGCACGACAGCGACGGCCACTCGGCGCGTCATTGCCGACTGACGCGCCATCGAGAAGTCCGCGGTGAGATCCGCCACCGCCGCGCGCACCGATGCGCCGTCGCGCATCGCCGAGAAGCGCGGGACCGCGAGCGCCATCAATATGGCAGCGAGCGTCAACACCACCACGAGCTCGAGCAAAGTGAACGCAGCGCGCCGCATGCCTGAAGAGAAACCTCGACGCCCATGGCGACCGGCATCATTTTGCTTTTGATCGGGCTCTTCAACCTCAGCCTCCCCGTCTATGCGCTCCATGCGTCGCCGACTTTTCATCGTCGCTGTTCTCAGCACGGCCGCCTGCGGGAACCCGCGCGCCGAGGCCGCCACGGCGCAAGCACTCAACGACGCGGCGAACGAAATCGGTGGACTCAAGAATGACGTGGCGCAGTTGCAGACCGATCTCGATTCATTGCGCTCCGTCGTGGCGCACCAGGATTC